>DVHF01000111.1 GCA_018712265.1 Candidatus Gallacutalibacter pullicola | reverse complement strand
AAAAGGCTGTGGGAATTCTCCCGCAGCCTTTTGTCGTGTGGGCGCTTTGGAAAGGATGAGAAAAAATGTCTTTGATTCAAGTGTCACATCTGACGTTTTCCTATGACGGAAGCTTTGATAACGTTTTTGAGGATATCTCGTTTCAGATAGATTCCGATTGGCGGCTTGGATTGATCGGACGCAACGGCAGGGGAAAGACGACGCTGCTCCGGCTGCTTCAGGGAAACTATGAGTACCGGGGTGATATCCTGGCGGATATCGATTTTGAATATTTCCCCTGTCCGGTGGAGGATCCCGCTGCTCCGGCAAGGGAGGTGCTGCTCGGAAAAATCGGGATGCACGAGGAATGGGAGCTTCTGCGGGAGCTGTCGCTGCTGCGCGTGCCGGAGGAAGTCCTCGATCGCCCGTTTTCCACGCTGTCCGGCGGGGAACAGACGAAGCTCCTGCTTGCGGCGCTGTTCGTGCAGGAGGAGAAATTCGTGCTGATCGACGAGCCCACGAACCATCTGGACGCACAGGCGCGCGAGCTTGTGGGGGAATATCTGCAATCGAAAAAGGGCTTTATTCTGGTTTCCCACGACAGGTCGCTGCTTGACAGCTGCGTCGATCATGTCATGTCGATCAACAGGGAGGGCATCGAGATCCAGCGGGGAAATTATTCCTCGTGGGAGGAGAACCGCCGCAGGCAGGACGATTTTGAGCTTGCGCAGAACGAAAAATATAAAAAGGAGATCCGCCGGCTGAACGACGCCGCACGCCGGACGGCCAACTGGTCGGATCAGGTGGAAAAGAGCAAGAAGGGCACGCGCAATTCGGGGCTTCGCCCGGATCGCGGCTATATCGGCCATAAATCAGCGAAAATGATGCAGCGCGCTAAAAATATCGAGGCGCGCCGCACAGAGGCCGTGGAGGAAAAATCGAAGCTGCTGAAAAACGTGGAAGAAAACGAGCCGCTGAAGCTTTCGCCGCTTTTGTGGAAGGGGGGACCGCTGGTCCTTGCGCAGGATGTATCCCTCTCCTACGGCGATCACACGATTTGCAGCGGGATCGATCTGGAGATCCGTCCCGGGGACCGGATTGCCCTGACTGGTCCGAACGGCTGCGGCAAGACGACGCTGCTGCGGCTGATTCTGGAGGAAAAAGGTGCGGCGCAGGGACGCACGGTTTCCTGCACCGGCACGTTCCGGCTGGGCAGCGGGCTTGTGATTTCCTATGTGCCGCAGGATACCTCGTCCCTGCACGGCAGCCTGGACGCCTTTGTCCGTGACTGCGGGATTGATGCGGTGCTCTGCCGCGCCATTCTGCGCAAGCTTGGCTTTGAGCGCGCGCAGTTTGAAAAGGAGCTTCAGGGATACAGTGAGGGCCAGAAGAAAAAGGTTCTGCTGGCGAAAAGCCTGTGCGAAAAGGCCCACCTGTACCTGTGGGACGAGCCGCTCAATTATATCGATCTGCTCTCCCGCGAACAGATCGAGGATCTGATTCTGGAATACCGCCCAACGCTCCTGTTTGTCGAGCACGATCGCACCTTCTGTGAAAAAATCAGTACGCGCACCATAACGCTGCAAAAGAGAAAGGAAGGGTGACAGGTTCTCTTAAAATTTTCCCGGATCGGATGAAGTTTCGTCATAAATGATAATTCTGTATTTGACCCTTGCAAAGCGGTAGGAAAAGTGTTAAACTGTTCTCATTCGCAATACAATAGTGTTTGGGTGGTGGACAATGAAAGAGGCAACTTACCTGCTTGTCGATCAGGATGCTCTGCCGGAGGTATTTCCAAAGGTGATCCGTGCCAAGCAGCTTTTAATGAACGGGGAAGCCTCCAGCACCTCTGAGGCTGTCAGGATGGCAGGGATTTCCCGCAGCGTCTTTTATAAGTATAAGGATGCTGTTTATCCCTATAACAGCGGATCAGTCAGCCGGATTATTACGGTGCAGGCCATCCTGAACGATAAACCGGGTGTGCTGATGTCGCTTGCCTCCGTATTTTACAACGCGGGCGCGAATATCCTGACTATTAACCAGAATATTCCCGTGGGCGGGAAGGCCGTTGTTTCCATCTCCGCCCGTGTGGATAATATTACCGGGACAGTGCAGGAGCTTCTTTCCCTGCTTGCGCAGGTGGAAGGGGTACAGAGTATCCATAATATTTCGGATGAATGACTGGGAAAGGGTGTCAATATGGTACAGGTAGCGGTTATGGGCCATGGCGTGGTTGGCTCCGGCGTGGTGGAGGTCCTCACAAAGCACGCGGAGAATATCGCCAAAAGGGCCAAGGAAGAAATCTGCGTCAAAAAGATTCTGGATCTGCGGGAATTCCCCAACAGTCCCTATGCTGATAAATTCACAAAATCGTTTGATGAGATTTTGAACGATCCGGAGATCCGCGTCGTTGCAGAGGTGATGGGCGGTCTCCATCCCGCCTACGAATATACAAAGCAGCTCCTTGAGGCGGGAAAGAGCGTCGTCACTTCCAATAAGGAGCTCGTAGCGCGCAAGGGCGCGGAGCTTCTGGCGATCGCGCAGAAGAAGAACGTGAACTACCTATTTGAGGCGAGCGTCGGCGGCGGCATCCCGATCATCCGCCCGATCAGCCAGTGCCTTGCCGCGAACGATGTGCAGGCGATCGCCGGTATCCTCAACGGCACGACGAATTTCATCCTCACAAAGATGATCCGCGAGCAGATGACGTTCTCGGACGCGCTGGCGCTGGCGCAGAAGCTGGGTTATGCGGAGCGCAATCCGGCCGCGGACATCGAGGGACAGGACGCCTGCCGCAAAATCTGCATCCTTGCATCCCTGGCGTTCGGCCGCCATGTGTATCCGGAGCAGGTGCACACAGAGGGCATCACGCAGATCACATTGGCGGACGTCGATTACGCGGAATCCTGGGGCGGCGTGATCAAGCTGATCGGCCAGGTCAAAATGCAGGAGAACGGCAAGGTACAGATGATTGTCTGCCCGATGTTCATTTCGCGCGACAGCCAGCTTGCCACCGTGGATGATGTATTCAACGGCATCATGGTGCGCGGCGATGCAACGGGCGACGTGGTGTTTTACGGCAAGGGCGCGGGAAAGCTCCCGACAGCCAGCGCCGTCGTTGCCGATATTATCGACTGTGTCAAGCACTTCCAGGCGAGGAAGTACCTGTTCTGGGAGGACGGCGATCCGAACTACGTGGAGGATTATCTCGACGACAGCGTGGCGATGTATGTGCGCGCCGCAGCCGGGGATCATCCCGCAGCCGAGGACGCGGTGCGCCGTGTATTCGGCAAGGTGGACTGGCTCAGCCGCCGCGACGCCGGTCCGGAGGAGCTTGCCTTTGTGACGCTTTCGATGCCGGAACGTGTGATCAACGAAAAGCTTGACGAGCTGAAAAAGGCCGGGATCACCATTGCAGGGAAAATCCGCATCGGCGATTTTTAAAGGCAAAACCGCATAATTGTGTATGTTTGTATAAATTGAGCGGTACTGCCTTACCATAAGTCATATTCTAATAAGGGGAAGATGGTTTGATATGATACGCATACAGGTGCCCGCGACGAGCGCGAACCTCGGTTCCGGCTTCGACGCTCTCGGCATTGCGCTGACGATGTATAATCAGGTTTGGATGGAGGAATCCGATACGCTGGAAATCTCCTCTAAGGACGAAGTGAAAATCCCGACTGACGAAAGCAACCTGATTTTCTGGGTGGCGCGCCGTCTCTATGAGGAATGCGGCCACAAGCTTCCGGGCCTGAAAATCCTGCAAAAGAATAATATCCCGATGGCGCGCGGCCTGGGCAGCAGCTCCGCCTGTATTGTGGCGGGCCTGCTGGGTGCGAACCGGATGCTGGGATCGCCGCTGTCGCAGTCCGATCTGATCAACCTCGCCGCAGAGATCGAGGGCCATCCGGACAATACAACCCCCGCCATTTCGGGCGGACTGGTGGCTTCCGCCATGGAGGGCGGGCGCGTGTACAGCGTGAGCGTCCCGGTTTCGGAAAAAATCCGGTTCGCGGTGTTCATTCCGCCGTTTGAACTGAAAACGGAAAAGGCGCGCGCCGTGCTGCCGAAGGAGTATTCCCGCGAGGACGCCGTCTACAATCTTTCCCGTTCCGCGCTGATGACGGCGACGCTGTTCTCCGGCAAGACGGAAAACCTGCGCGTGGCGGTGCAGGACCGTCTGCACCAGCCGTACCGTTCGGGCCTTATTGATCATTATGATCAGGTGTTCCGCATCAGCTATGAGCTCGGTTCGCTTGGCACATACGTCAGCGGCGCCGGGCCGACCATCATCGCCATGATCAACGCCGCCGACGCTGAGGATTTCCGCCGGTACGCCGTTTCCCATCTGAAGGAAAAGAACATCACCGGCTGGCGGTTCGAGATCCTCAACGCCAATTCCCACGGCGCGGAGATAGTCATAGAGTAACTTTAAGTTTGGAGGATAGACTTTTATGAGCCTGATTGTGCAGAAATTCGGCGGAAGCTCCGTAGCGAACGCCGAGCGCGTATTCAACGTTGCGGATATTGTAACAAAGACCTACGCCAAAGGGAACGACGTGGTGGTAGTTGTGTCCGCGCAGGGCGATACCACGGACGATCTGATCGCCAAAGCAAAGGAGATCAACCCGGACGCGTCCAAGAGGGAGATGGATATGCTCCTGTCGTCCGGCGAGCAGATCTCGGCGTCCCTGCTGGCGATGGCAATTGAGAAGCTGGGATTCCCAGTGATTTCCCTGCTGGGATGGCAGGCTGGTTTCCAGACAACCTCCGCCTATGGCGCGGCACGCATCAAGCGCGTCCTGCCGGAGCGCATCAAAAAGGAGATCGACAAGCACCGTATCGTCATCGTGACGGGCTTCCAGGGCGTCAACCGCTACGACGATATGACGACGCTTGGACGCGGCGGCTCAGACACGAGCGCCGTAGCGATCGCCGCGGTGATGCACGCGGATCTGTGCCAGATCTACACAGATGTTGAGGGTGTATTCACAGCGGATCCGCGCAAGGTTCCCGGGGCGAAGAAGCTCGACGTCATTTCCTATGACGAGATGCTGGAGCTTGCTACGCTGGGGGCGCAGGTGCTGAATAACCGTTCGGTAGAGATGGCGAAGAAATACAATATTGAGCTGGAGGTTCTCTCCAGCCTGACGAGAGTTCCGGGTACTATTGTGAAGGAGGCAACAAAAATGGAGAAGATGCTGATCAGCGGTGTGGCAAAGGATGAAAACGTCTGCCGGATTTCGATTATTGGGGTTCCGGACCGTCCGGGCTTTGCATTCCGTCTGTTCTCGAAGCTTGCCGCAAAGAATATCAACGTAGACATTATTCTGCAGTCGGTGGGCCGCAACGGGACAAAGGATATCAGCTTCACGATTTCGTCCGATAACCTCAAGGAGACGCTGGATATTCTCCAGTCCTATGTGGAATCGACGGGCGCGAACTGCGTCGATTACAACGACAATATCGCCAAGGTATCGATTGTCGGCGCGGGAATGGAGAGCCATCCGGGCGTTGCCTCCGAGATGTTTGAGGCGCTCTTTGAAGCAAATATCAATATCCATATGATTTCCACCAGCGAGATCAAGATCTCGGTCCTGATCGATCGCGCTGATGCTGATAAGGCGGTTTCCGCTATTCATGATAAGTTCTTCGATGTGGAATGATTTCACATAAAACCGCTCTGAATTTAATAAAAATTGCCGAAAAAGCCCGCATTTGCGGGCTTTTTGCTGTTTAGGGCGCAATCGTATGGAGAACTCCGTCAAAATATCAGTGATTGAATTTACAATAGTAAAAAGATATAATAGGAAAGCGCATAAAAATAGGCGAACGTGCCAACCGTTTTTCAGCGTAGCAGAAGGAAAAATCAGTGCGCTGCCCGCCAATGATAAAAAGGAACCCGCCGCACAGAATACGACGGGTTTTACTTGTTTTTACAGTTTCAAAATAAAAAACACCTGCGGTGTGCAAACTGCTCACCGCAGGTGTGGTCCGAGTGACAGGAGTCGAACCTGCGGCCTCTTGAACCCCATTCAAGCGCGCTACCAATCTGCGCTACACCCGGAAACAACGTTATTTATTTTAGCATAAAGGGTTTCATTTTGCAAGCCTTTTTTGAAAAAATCCAAGTACTTTTTTAGGAGGAGTTTATGTGTCAGTCTATGGCTACATCCGCGTTTCCACCAAAGATCAGAATGAAGACCGCCAGCTTCTTTCGCTTTCTGAATTCAACATACCAAAAAATTGTCTCTTTATTGACAAATGCTCCGGAAAGGATTTCAAAAGGCCATCCTATAAAAGGATGATCCGGAAACTCCAATTTGGGGATCTCGTCCTGATTAAGAGTATTGACCGGCTGGGCAGAAACTACGAGGAAATTATCGAACAGTGGCGCATCATCACCAAGGAAAAGGGCGCCGATATCAAAGTGCTCGATATGCCTCTTCTCGATACCACCTACGGAAAGGATCTTCTCGGCACCTTTATCGCGGATCTGGTACTTCAGATCATGTCGTTTACCGCGCAGCTGGAACGCGACAACATCCGCCAGCGGCAGCGCGAGGGGATAGAAGCCGCAAAGCTTCGCGGCGTACAGTTCGGCAGGCCGCCGATCCAGATCCCGGAGGAATTCTATCCGCTGAAAGTCCAGTATAAGATGGGGGATATCTCTCTGCGAAAGGCTGCAAAGGTGCTGAATATTTCCCATTCCACCTTTTCCAAATGGGTGTCGCAGGACAACCATCTGTGAAAGGGTTGGAAGTATCCGGCCGCAATTTTTGAAAAGTTTTCAGAAATGTATTGCAAAGAACCGGTACGGGTATTATAATAAGACCAAAATAGTCTTTTGTTTGGAGGATTTTACTCATGGCTGAAATTACAAGAAATACAATTATCGGCGATATTCTGGATATGGACAGCAGCACGGCTCCTTTGTTCCTGGAGATTGGAATGCACTGCCTGGGCTGCCCGGCTTCCCGCGGCGAGACGCTTGAGCAGGCGTGCCTGGTCCACGGTGTCAACCCGGACGATCTGATTGCGAAGCTTAACGCGCACATCAACGGGAAATAAAAACCAGAATCCGCCGCCCGGCAGCTTTGCCGGGCATTCTTCTTACTTGGGAGGGAATCCTATTGAGCCGTCCTCTTTTCCAGCTGAATCCCCGCCTGAAATGCTGTGCGTCACTGCTCCGTCCGGGAAAGCGTATGGCGGACATCGGTACCGATCACGCCTATCTGCCTATCTGGGCGATCCGCCAGGGGCTGACCTCATATGCGGTCGCCTCCGATATCAACGAGGGCCCGCTTGAGGCCGCCAGACGGAATATGATCCGCTACCATACCTCTGACAGCATGGAGCTTCGTCTCTCCGACGGTCTGAACGCATTTTCTCCCGGTGATGCGGATGATATTGTGATCGCCGGGATGGGCGGCGAGCTAATCGCGAAAATCCTGACGGGCGCGCCGTGGCTGAAAGTTCCCGAAAAACGGCTGATCCTCCAGCCCATGACGAGGGCGCCCGAGCTCCGGACGTTCCTTGCGTCGGAGGGATATGAAATTTCCCGGGAAATCGCGGTGGAGGACAGCGGCCGTGTTTATGCCGTGATGCTTGCCGGATACACGGGGAAAGCCGTCAAAACGGGCAGGCTTTATCCGTATATCGGAATGGTCACAGGGGAGACAGCCGAGGGAAGGCGTTATCTGGAGAACTGCGCCGCGCTTCTGCGCAAGCGGGCTCAGGGCCTGCGGCTGGAGGGAAAAGAGGATGATGCCAGGGAGCTCTTTTCTGCCGCAGAGGAAATCTCCGGCCTTGCCGCCGCAGAGCCTTTGGGTTCCCGTTGAAAGGAGTGGGTCCTTTATGCTGAATACCACAGGTGAAATCTTTTCGTTTCTGGAAGCATGGGCGCCGGTCCGTACCGCTATGGGTTTCGATAATCCCGGGCTGCTGGTGGGGGACGGCACGGAGCCGGTCAGCCGCGTCCTTGTCTCCCTCGATATTACGCCTCCCGTTGTGGAGGAGGCCCGGACAAAGGGCGCGCAGCTTATTGTCAGCCATCATCCCGTCATTTTTCATCCGCTGCGCCGCCTTTCCCCGCAGGATCCGGCATATCTGCTTGCCAGATATGGAATTTCTGCCGTTTGTATGCACACGAACCTCGATATGGCGGAGGGCGGTGTGAATACCTGTCTGGCACAGGCGCTGGGACTTCAAAATGTGGAGGGCTTGGAACGGGACAGCGAAAGCGGCCTGTTTATCAGCCTGATCGGTTCCCTCGAGCGGCCGATGTCTCCCCGGGAGTTTGCCGCCCATGTGAAAGCGTCCCTTGGATGCGGAGGCGTCCGCTTTGCAGAGGGAACGGGGGAGATCCGCAGAGCCGCGCTGTGCGGCGGCGCTGGGGGCGATTTTCTGGCGGGGGCTGTCCGCGCCCATGCGGATGCGTTTGTCACCGGGGAGGTCAAGCATCACGAGTTCCTGGTGGCGCAGGCGGCCGGGATCACCATTGTGGAGGCCGGCCACTTTTCCACGGAAAATCCCGTAACCGCAGAGATACAGAGACGCCTGGCGGAAGCGTTTCCTGCGGTCAGCGTCCTGTGTTCGGAGGCGATGCGGGATCCGGCGCAGTACCTGTAAGCGTTTTGTTTTGGAGGAATTTTTATGGCTCTTGACGGAGCATTTTTACATCATTTAAGGCAGGAGATCGAAACTGCGGCGCTTGGCGCGCGGGTAGAGAAGATCTATCAGCCGAACCGCGAGGAAATGGTCTTTTTCCTGCGCACGCGCACCGATCATTTCAAGCTCCTGCTTTCGGCCCGCGCCAACAGCGCGCGGGTCCATTTTACGCGCTTTGTCCCGGAAAACCCGAAGCAGCCGCCCATGCTGTGTATGCTGCTGCGCAAAAGGCTTTCCAGTGCAAAGCTTGCGGCAGTCCGGCAGCCGGATCTGGAACGCGCGCTTTTTCTCGATTTTGACGCGATCAATGAGCTCGGCGACGAGGTGCGCCTGACACTGGCGGTCGAAATCATGGGCCGGTACAGCAACCTGATTCTGGTGGATGAAAACGGGAAGATCATCGACGCGCTCAAGCGTGTCGATGCGGAAATGAGCTCGGAGCGCCTTGTCCTGCCGGGCCTGACCTATTTCCCGCCCCCGCCGCAGGAAAAGCTGTGCCTGCTGGACACAGAACCGCAGCAGATTCTCGAAAGAATGAAAGCCAGCCCCAAGGAGATGGAGCTGTCCAAAGGGCTGCTCTCGGCGATGCAGGGCGTTTCCCCCATCGTATGCCGGGAATTGGAGCACCTCACCGGACGCGGGCAGCCGCTGACGGTTCACGAATTGACAAAGGATCAGGAGGATCGCCTGCTGTTCTTTCTCGGCCGTCTGCGCGATACGGTGCGCAGTGTCTCAGGGGAGCCGTACATGGTGATCAATTTGCAGCAGAAGCCGATGGACTTCTCCTTTTTCCAGATCCAGCAGTACGGCACCGGAGCGATCACACGCAGGTGCGGGACCTTTTCGGAGCTTCTGGACGAATTTTATGAGGAGAGGGATCGCCTGGAACGGATGCGTGCCCGATCGCAGGATCTGCTCCGGCTGCTGAGCACCAATTCCGACAGGCTCAGCAGGAAAATCAACAACCAGCGCGCCGAGCTTGCCCAGTGTGCGGAGCGCGATCAGCTGCGGGTAAACGGCGATCTGCTCAGCGCCAGCCTTTATCAGCTGGAAAAGGGGATGCCCTTTGCGGAGCTGGTGAACTTTTACGACGAGGCCCAGCCGGTCGTCAAAATCAAGCTGGATCCGGCGCTTACGCCGGCGCAGAACGCGCAGAAATACTATAAGGAATACCGTAAGGCCCGCACCGCTGAGGAAAAGCTGACCGAACAGATCGAGCAGGCAACGCAGGAGCTTGCCTATCTCGACACGGTATTTGACGAACTGAGCCGCGCGGCGACGGAGCAGGATCTCTCAGAGATACGTCTGGAACTGATGGATCAGGGGTATCTGCGCAGGCCCAAGGGCAAACAGAAGCCGCCGCGCCAGTCCGCGCCTATGGAATTTACCGTTTCCGGCGGGTTCCGGCTTCTGGTGGGACGCAATAACCGCCAGAACGATCAGCTCACGCTGAAAAAGGCGAATAACCGCGATATCTGGTTCCATACGAAAAATATTCCCGGTTCCCACGCCATTCTGGTGACGGACGGAAAGAAACCGTCTGAGGAAGCTATGGTGCAGGCCGCGTCCATTGCCGCATGGTACAGCCGCGGAAAGGATTCCTCCCAGGTCCCTGTGGATTACACGGAGGTGCGCAACGTGAGCAAACCGCAGGGCGCCAAGCCCGGGATGGTGATCTACGTCAGCTACCATACCATGTTTGTGACGCCGCTTGATCCGGAAACTCTTTGATTGATAATTCTCGTACTTTCCTGGAGAGGTATTTCCGCCTCTCCGGGATTTTTTATTGTAAAACCTGTATTTTTATGCAAAAAATAAAAGGAATTTACGAAAAAGAATTGACATTACCGAAAACAGCAGGTAGACTAGAAAGAAGATACTATTTCTTTTGGCGAAGTATGGAAAATGAAAAGGGGGAAGCTGTGAATGGAAACACGCATTATAGAAATCGCGGAAAGAATCCGGGGACTCCGGGAACTGCTGGATTTCACCCCGGCGGAAATGGCAGAAGCTGCCGGTATTTCTGAAAAGGAATATATGGCCTGTGAAAACGCAGAAACAGATTTCAGCTTTACGTTCCTGTATAAGTGTGCGGCTAAGCTTGGGGTAGATATGGTGGAGCTCCTGACGGGAGAGAATCCGCATTTGTCTTTCTATTCCATCATCCGCAGCGGCAAGGGGCTTGATATCAAAAGACGGCCCGGCCTCAAGTATGAGCATCTGGGATATCTGTTCAAGCCGAGACTGGCGGAGCCGTTCCTGGTGCACGCGCCGTATCTCGAGGAGGAGCAGGATCAGCCCATCCCGCTTTCCTACCACGAGGGGCAGGAATTCGATTACATCCTGTCCGGAAGCCTGAAGGTGCAGCTGGAAGGGCATACGGAGATTCTGAATGAAGGGGACGCCATTTATTACGACTCGAGCCGCGGACATGGGATGATCGCCGTCGGCGGAAAGCCGTGCCAGTTTATCGCGATGATTTTGAAAAAGCCGAAAGAGGGGGCCGATTAAGCTCATGCTGAATATCCATCGGAAGTTTTGCAGGGAAACCTTTTACGACGGCAGGCTCGTCGATTTCCAGCCTGTGTATCAGGAAAATTTTAATTTTGCCTACGACGTTATGGACGTGATTGGCAGGGAAGAACCGGATCGCCGGGCGATGCTCTGGTGCAATGAGGAGGGCGAGGAACACACCTTTACCTTTGGCGATATGGTGCGCTACAGCAATCAGGCCGCTAATTTCTTTGCCGCTCACGGCGTGGGGCGCGGCGACCGCGTGATGCTGATCCTGAAAAGGCATTACCAGTTCTGGTTTGCGCTTCTGGGACTGCACAAGCTTGGCGCGGTCGGTATCCCGGCGACAAACCAGCTCACCAAAAAGGATATTGCCTACCGCTGCAACGCGGCGGGTGTTTCCCTGGTTATCTGCACGACGGACGGCGATGTCGCGGATCATGTAGAGGCCGCCCTTCCGGAAAGCCCCACCGTCCATACGCTGGTAAGCGTCCACGGCCCGCGCAAGGGGTGGATCGATTTCGACGCGGAGTTTCCGTCCTGTCCCGATGTGCTGGAACGGCTCCCCACCGCTGCGAAGGATCCGATGCTGATCTACTTTACCTCCGGTACAACCGGAATGCCCAAAATGGTCTGCCACGATTTTACCTACGCAATCGCCCATATCATTACGGCGAAGTATTGGCAGAATGTCGTTCCGGACGGCCTGCATCTCACCATTTCCGACACCGGCTGGATGAAGTCCATGTGGGGCAAGCTGTACGGGCAGTGGTTCATGGAGGCAGGCATCTTTGTCTGCGATTTTGACCGTTTCCACGCGTCGAAGGTGCTCGAGCTTTTTGCCAAGTACCATATCACCACGTTCTGCGCGCCGCCGACCATGTACCGCTTTTTCATCAAGGAAAACCTTGCGGACTACGATCTTTCCTCCCTGCAAAGCGCGTGTATCGCCGGGGAACCGCTGAACCCGGAGGTGTTCTACCAGTTCTATAAAGCGACAGGCCTGAAGCTGCGCGAGGGCTTTGGGCAGAGCGAAACGACGCTCCTTCTGTTCAATATGGTAGGCGATGAGCCGAAGCCCGGTTCTACCGGAAAGCCGTCCCCCGCATACCACATGGATCTGGTGGACGAGAACGGCAATACCGTGCCGCCCGGAACCGTCGGCGAGATTGTCGTCCATACGGAGGGCGGGAAAACACCGGGACTGTTCAGCGGCTATTATCTCAATGAGGCGCTCACCAAAGAAGCATGGCACGACGGCCTTTACCACACCGGCGACACCGCCTGGATGGATGAGGACGGCTATTACTGGTATGTCGGACGCACGGACGATATTATTAAGTCCTCCGGCTACCGGATCGGTCCGTTCGAGATCGAAAGCGTGCTGATGGAGCATCCCTGCACGCTGGAATGTGCGATCACCGGTGTGCCGGATCCGATCCGCGGCCAGATCGTCAAGGCGACGATTGTCCTTGCAAAGGGATACGAACCGTCGGACGCGCTGAAGAAAGAGCTTCAGGACTATGTGAAGAAGCAGACTGCTCCTTACAAATATCCGCGCGTGATTGAATTTGTGGATGAGCTTCCCAAAACCATCAGCGGGAAAATCCGCCGCGTAGAAATCCGTAAGGAGAAATAATTGCCGTTATTCCGGGGGATCTCTTTTGATGGGGTTCCCCGGAAAATAATTTCTCAATTTATTCACAAAAAGTAAGTTTCTTTTCCAAAAACGGGGAATATAGTAAAAGGAAATCCGCTGTCATTTCCTGGGTGCTTCCGGGGGAAAAGGAGAGTATGGAAAGAAATGAATGAACAATATCGGGAATATCCGGAGCGCTTCCATCCGTCGCCCTCCGCCGGGCTGGAATATCCGCAGGTACAGCTCCGGATGCAGCAGGGACTGGTCAACGGAAGCGGTGAAATCCGGACAAAAAGCGTAAAACAGATTGTTCTGGGAAACCTGATCACCCCCTTTAATATTCTGAACGTCGTTCTGGCCGCACTGATCATTCTGGTCGGCTCCTACAAAAACCTGCTCTTTATGGGCGTTATCTTTTTCAACACCCTGATCGGAACCTTTCAGGAGATCCGGGCCAAAAAGACGATCGACAAGCTTTCCCTGATTGCCGCCCCGCGCGCATGTGTTATACGGGGCGGTCAGACGGAGGAAATTCCCGTGGGGGACGTTGTGCTGGACGATGTGCTGCTGCTTTCGGCGGGCGGGCAGATCTGTGCTGACGCGTCTGTGCTTGACGGGGAATGCGAGGTCAACGAGTCCCTGCTGACCGGGGAGTCGGATCCGGTGGTGAAACGTCAGGGGGATACCCTCCTGTCCGGCAGCTTTGTTGTCAGCGGATCCTGCTGTGCGCAGGTGGATCGCGTCGGCGCCGACAATTACGCCAGCCAGATCTCCAACAGCGCCAAATATCTCAAAAAGCCGAATTCTGAGATTATGAAGTGGATCAACCGTATCATCAAATGGATCGGCTTTGCGCTCATCCCCATCGGGATCCTGCTGTTCTATAAGCAGCTTTTTATCTCCGGACAGCCGTTCGACCGTGCGATCGTCAGCACGGTGGCGGCGCTGATCGGTATGATCCCGGAGGGGCTTGTCCTGCTGACGAGCGTGGTTCTGGCGGTCAGTGTGATCCGCCTTTCCCGCCACAAGACGCTTGTGCAGGAGCTTTATTGTATTGAGACGCTCGCGCGGGTGGACACCCTCTGTCTGGATAAGACAGGGACCATCACGGAGGGAACCATGCAGCTTGACGAGGTTGTCCCGCTGGAGAAAGCCAGTGTTGATATCTCCGAAGGAATCGCCGCAATGGTGGGCGCATTGCAGGACAACAATCCGACCTTTGCGGCGCTGCGGGAGAGCTTTCCGAATTCGCCGTCGTGGACCTGTACGGGGGTGGTCCCGTTTTCCTCCGCGCGGAAATGGAGCGGGGCTTCCTTTGAGGGAAAGGGATCGTATGTGATCGGCGCGGCGGAGTTCGTGCTTCGTGATCAGTTCGATTTGGTGCGTGGAAAGGTGGAACAGTATTCCGCAGACGGCCAGCGCGTGCTGCTCCTGGCACATTCCGGGGAGCCGTTTGGCGGCAAGGAGCTGCCGCAGAATCTTGTCCCGCAGGCGCTGATTCTGCTGAGCGACAAGATCCGTGAGCAGGCCCCGCAGACGCTGGAATACTTTGCGGATCAGGGAGTCGATCTGAAGGTCATCTCCGGCGACAACGCGATCACAGTATCCAATATTGCGCGCCGTGCCGGACTGAAAAGTGCCGATCGGTATATTGACGCTTCCACACTGCAATCTGAGGAGGAGCTTCAGGAGGCAGCGGAAAAATATACGGTATTCGGCAGGGTTACGCCTCAGCAAAAGCTGTCGCTTGTCAAGGCGCTGAAAGCGAAAGGACGCACAGTGGCCATGACCGGAGACGGCGTGAACGACGTGCTGGCGCTCAAGGAGGCCGACTGCAGTGTGGCGATGGCCTCCGGAAGCGACGCCGCGCGGACCGTTTCTCAGCTTGTGCTGCTCGATTCCAATTTTGCGTCCATGCCTATGGTGGTGCGGGAGGGGAGGAGAGCCATCAATAATCTCCAACGCTCGGCATCGCTGTTTCTGGTCAAGGCATTTTTCTCGGCTGTGATCGCCGTGTTTTTTATCTTTGTCAACTGCGACTACCCGTTCCAGCCGATCCAGTTTACGCTGATCAATACGTTTACCATCGGGATCCCGTCCTTTATCCTCGCATTGGAGCCGAATAAGGAGCGGATCCGGGGCAGCTTTATGGCGAATATTGTGAAGAAATCGCTTCCGGGATCTGTGACCATGATCCTGAATATTTTCCTGTTGGTCCCGATTTCCCTTTACATGGGCTTCTCGACGGATCAGCTTGCCACAATGGGGATCATCCTCACAGGGATGACCGGGCTTTTAATCCTGCTGCGTGTCAGTTCGCCGCTCAACCTGCTGCGCGGCGTGCTGTTCTATGCGATGGTTACCGGTTTTGTCGGCGCTATGATTCTCCTGCCCGGCCTGTTTTCATTGGTTCCCGTTTCGGCGCCGATGCTGCTGGTGCTGCTGCCGATGTCTGCGTTTACAATCTGCGTGATGACGGTGATGTTCCATCTCGTGGATCACATCCTGATGCGCAGGGTAGAGGGATAAATTTTCCGGTTTTCTCTTGACAATTCCGTGGAGAATGACTAAACTAGAAGATAGAAACTGTGCTCGGGCACATGAATGAAATGAGGGCTGTACAATGAAATATTTGATTGGATCTGACATTGGGACCTCCGGAACAAAAACAGTTTTGTTTGACACGGCAGGAAATGTAATTGCCTCGTCCACGGTGGAATACCCGATGTACCAGCCGCAGAACGGCTGGGCGGAGCAGGACCCGAACGACTGGTGGAATGCGGTTGCCCGCACCATTAAGAATGTTGTGGAGGAGAGCGGAGTAGACAACGCAGATATCGCGGGTGTCGGCCTTTCCGGGCAGATGCACAGCCTTGTCATGCTCGACGAGGCAGGAAAAGTGCTACGCAAGGCGATCCTCTGGTGCGATCAGCGTACCGCGAAGGAGTGCGAGGAGATCACGGAGAAGGTCGGCCGGGAGAGACTGATCGAGATCACCGCAAATCCCGCCCTGACCGGCTTTACCGCGTCCAAGATCCTCTGGGTGCGCAACAATGAGCCGGAAATCTACGCGAAGTGCCGCCATATCCTGCTTGCCAAGGACTATGTCCGCTATATGCTCACCGGCGAATTTGCCACTGAGGTTTCGGACGCTTCCGGTATGCAGCTTCTGGACGTGCCGAACCGCTGCTGGTCCGACGAGGTCCTTGAGAAGCTGGACATCGATAAGTCCATGCTGGGCAAGGTGTACGAGTCCCCGGAGGTCACCGGCTATATCACCGCAGAGGCTTCCAAGCTGACGGGCCTCAAGGAGGGTACTCCTGTGGTCGGCGGTGCCGGCGACAACGCAGCTGCGTCCGTCGGTACGGGCGTTGTTGTGGACGGCAAGGCGTTTACCACGATCGGTACGTCCGGCGTTGTGTACGCGCACAGCTCCAAGATCGCGATCGACCCCAAGGGCCGCGTACATACCTTCTGCTGCGCCGTTCCGGGCTGCTGGCATGTGATGGGCGTTACGCTGGGCGCGGGTCTGTCGCTCAAGTGGTTCCGCGACAACTTCTGCAACGAGGAGAAGCTCACCGCAGAGGGAATGGGCGTCGATCCGTACTATCTGATGGACAAGCAGGCGGAGCGCGTTCCGATTGGCAGCAACCGCCTTGTTTATCTGCCGTACATTATGGGCGAGCGCACGCCTCATCTCGATCCGGATTGCCGCGGCGTATTCTTCGGCCTCTCGGCCATCCATACCAAGTATGATATGCTCCGTTCCGTGATGGAGGGCGTCACCTTCTCGCAGCGCGACAGTGTCGAGATCCTGCGTGAGATGGGTCTCACCATCAACGAGATGATGGCCTGCGGCGGCGGCGGATCCAGCCCGCTGTGGCGTCAGATGCTGGCGGATACCTTCAACTGCGACGTTAAGACAGTGAAGTCCAAGGAAGGCCCGGCGCTGGGCGTCGCGCTCCTGGCTGGTGTCGGTGCAGGGATCTATGAGAGCGTCGAAAAGGCCTGCGAGGCGGTCATCGAGACAAATGCACCGCAGAGCCCGATCCCGGGGAACCCGGAGAAGTACGAGAAGGTATATCAGGTGTACCACGCACTCTATCCGTCTCTCAAGGAAAACTACAAGCAGCTCGCTTCTATCTAATCCGTTATAAATTGGCAGAACCCTCCGGCTTTGAAAGTCGGAGGGTTCTTTTCTGTGTTGTGAGATTTTTTCTTTTATTTCAGGGTTGGATACGATGACAAAAAATGTTATAATGAAAAAAGCTTGATATATCCAGGAGGGGAGAGACAGCATGAAAATCCAGTGCAGCGAATGTCATAAGTTTTACGAATATCCGGAAAACGAGGTTTGTCCAAAATGCGGCGCATACAACAGTCCGCGTGACAGCCAGCCCAAAGCAGATGTAAAAGCACCTGCCGCGCCGCCTCAGCCCCAGCAGACGCTGGTATCCAAGGCTGCCCGCACACCGAAAAAGAAACCAGAAAACGCTGTTTCCGCACGTCAAAAGCCCAATAAGAATACGGCGGAGAAGAAACCTAAAAAATCCCGTCTTGGGCTTATCATTGCCATTATTATTTTGGCTTATGCGCTGATTTCCAGCATCCCAAAGCTGCTTCCAGCTTTTGAAAACATACTGTCAGATTTTGGCGGAACCGGAACAGAGGAAGCTGCGGAGCCTGTCATGGCGGAGCCGCCCTCCAGCGATGTATTTACTGTGCCCGCGGAGCCGGAAGCGGCGCCCGATGAGCTGTTCGAAAGCATTGCAGATGAGAACGCATCAGAAGCAGGGGAGGATACCTATCGTCTCCCTGAAGACAAGGTGAGGATCACGTTATCGGGGGCGGAGATAGAATCGGCGGGTATCCTTCTGGAATGCCGTGCGATTGGCGACGCGATTGAACCGACAGATGATTTTCCGTTCCGATATATCTTTTTGGACATCAAGGCTGCTGTAACAGACAGGGACGCTGTGACGGAAAACGTATCCTATGCGTTTACGCCTCAGATTTTGGCGGACGGCTCCTTCTGCACCAATATGTATATCGATAACCTGACGGATTTGTCAGCGTATGCACCGATCAATTTTACAGATCTGGAAACGTCTGACGAAATAGAGGGGCAGCTTTTTTACTGTATCCCGGAAAATGTAGAAAGCCTGTCAATCTATGATATGCTCAGCGGGACAGAAATAATCGTTGGCAGCTACAGCGATCCCGAATAGGTCCGCTTTTAAAGTCTGGAGGGGCTGCGATTGACTTTGAAAATTGCAAAGGCAATCGTTCCTGAAGAAGAAATCTATTTGAGAGTCAATAAGAATAATAGAGCGTCCCTGATGGTTATGCTGCATAATGGAGGATATATCTATAAACAAGACAGCGGCAGTTATTATGTGAGAATTAAGAAGCAGATATCATAAAAAGCAAGAACCGAAGCTGCAATCAACGCAATAGCTTCGGTTCTTATTTTTTACAAACAAAAAACGAGATTCCGAAGAATCTCGTTTTGGTGGAGCATAGCGGGATCGAACCGCTGACCTCTACACTGCCAGTGTAGCGCTCTCCCAGCTGAGCTAATACCCCATTTCTTTTTGGCCTGTCTCTCGACTGCTCTAAGATAATACCACAGGATAGAAAATTTTGCAAGCCCTAAATTGAAAAAATAAGGGTATTTTTTGCTTTTTGGGATAACGCTTAAAAATTTATCTGAAATAAATAAAGTTTTATGAAGTTTTAAAACCTTTTTCCGGTGCGCCCGCCGTGGGTTCTTCCGCTGCGAGAAGTATGGGTGGAACTCCGGCTGCCGCCTCCGCGGCTGCCTCCGCTGGAGGAAGTATCCCGCTGAATACGACTTTTGGAAACGCTTTTTCGCAGGAAGGTATCCTCTTTTTCTCTGAGGAACAATTTTCCCTTTTGGCGAAACGGATATTCATACCGGAACATATCCATTTGATATTTGCGGAAGACGCTTGCACAGAAAACGCCGCCCACAGCAAATGAGATAAGTGCGAAAATCAGGATCACCCTGCCGGATGGCAGCTGAAACGGCTCCTGATATGGAGAAATTTCGCCGGTTTCTGTATCATAATTATATTGATCGGACGGGATACCGGCCAAATAATACTGCAGGCTCTCCCTGATCACGTATAACGCGGCGTTTGCATAGCTGCCATCGCTCAGATCGCCGTAACAGCCGTCCAGAATACTTTCGAGCCGGGAATCCGTCAGGTGCCGTATGGCTTCTCCTGTTGTGGAGATATGCGGGAGGCGGTTTTCCATATCGATCAGGAACAGCGCGCCGCTGTAATCGCTTCCTGTTCCGAAGCCGTGATCATCATAGAAGTTATCCGCATATGCCTGTGTGGATTCCCCGCCGAGATCGGATGCTGTAACGACGGCAAAGTCCATGTCTGTTTCTTTCTGAAAATTCCGGATTTCTTCCTCCAGCTCCGCAATTTCCGTACTGGAAAACAGTCCGGCGTCATCAAAAACACGCTGGGCCTGATCCGGTACAGAGGACGCCAGAATGGGAGCCGCACACAACAGGCTGATCGAAATACAGAAACAGAACAGACAGGAAAGTATTTTTTTCATAGGAAACACCCTCCCAGAAACAGAAGAAGAAACAGCAGCACCGTTAAAAGCCCCGAGACAAGAAGAAGCTTTCCCCAATCCACAGGGAGGATGCCGCAGACCTTTCCCGTTTGGCCATTCATTGCGTAATAATAAGTTTTCCCGTTTTTAGGATAAGTAAGAATCCATACCGGCAGCAGGACATACTGTGCAGAATCGCCGGTGATCCTGACCTGGCTGGATTCACCGGAAAGGGAGGTATAGCTGTCCGCACTTTCGCGCAGAAGCTGACGCGCATAGTTTTGCATCTCCCCAGCGATCTCGTCGTTCAGCTCTTTAATTTCTATGTCTCTTTTTTCCGCCTGAAAGCCCGAAAGGAACGCCATAGAAAAGGGGACAATTTTTCTTGTTTCAAAGGGCAGAACGCCTGTGCTGAGATTTGCGTCCGCTTTTTTGAGGGCATTTTTCATCAGATCCCGGAAATGCAGAATACCGCCGCGTCGGACGTCATAATAGGAATGCTCCGTATAACGGTAATCCCCGGAGGTCCATGCGCGCACACGGTCGCCGGTAGCATGAAAAGAGCCTTCAATCTGGCATTCATAAAGCCAGTAGGGGAAATAGATTCCTGAAACTTTTTCGATCTGCTCTTTGGAAAAGAAAGCACGCGGGACAAACCACTTTTTTTTGATCCAATCGCAAAAACGGTTGACAGCATCCTCGCGTCCGATTACAAATGGAATGATAGCATCCGGCTTTAGGGAGCCGTCCAGCCTTCCGGACAGAATGACCGGATTGTGGCAGTAAAAGCAGAAAGTAGCCGCTGTGGTGGAGTCAGTGATAATTTCCGCGCCGCAGCTTGGGCAGCTGTATACAACGGCATCTTCCTCCGGTACAGCCTCGTCGGCAGGCGTCTCAGTCCCGGCGTCTGGAGCATCTGTAGCCGGATGCTCCAGCTCCTGTTCTTCAAAAGAGCTCAGACAGTATTCGCACTGGAATTTCTGGCTCTCGGGATCAAAAGTAAGCTCGCCGCCGCAGTTAGGGCATTTGTAGGTTACAACGCTCATGTTATCCTCCAGGCGTCAGCAGTCAATTCATCGGTGTGCCGCAGTTCGGACAGAATTTCGGCGCAGAATCGCCCGCAGCGGGAGTATAGCCGCATTTCGGGCAGCGTTTCTGTACCGGACGGGGCTTCCCGCAGTTTCCGCAGAAATTCCCGGTGTTTTCCTGGCCGCATTCGCATTTCCAGGCGCCTGCCGGGGCAGGACGCGGAGAACCGCAGTTCCCACAGAAATTTCCGGAATTCTTTGTGCCGCATTTACAGATCCATGTATTTCCATCCGTCTGACCGCTCTGAGCGGGATGGTTTTGCTGTTGCTGCATCTGCTGGAAATTATTCTGTGACACGCCGCCCAAAAAGCTGCCGCCGGCCTGCATTCCCATGTTCACGCCGAAAAAGCCTCCTGCCGATCCGTTCGGATTCGATCCTGCGGCTTCGATTCCGCGGGCGACTGCTCCCTGTACATATCCTTCGCGGACAGAGGGATCGCCGAGCATAGCGCCCTGATTGCGCATATTGATCAGCTTCTGGGACTCCTCGTCGTAGGAGATGCTCGCAATGCCGACCGACTGGATTTCGATGCCGCGCTGCTGCTTCCAGCCCTCGTCCAGGATATCCGCCATATATTTGCTCAGTTCGCGGCCTTTGGACGGGACATAAGAGATCCGCACGCCGTCAGCGGACATCTGATTGATTGCCGATTGAAGCGCCTCCAGAAATTCAGAAAGATACTGCTCGTTGATATCTGAAATTTCCACACGATCCTGATTGCGCGGAACTGCTTCAAGGTAAAACAGCAGAGGGTTTGTAATTTTGATGGAGTATACGCCATGCGCACGCAGAAACAGCTCTGCGTTATAAAAGCTGTCGAAATAGTTGACAGGGTTGCGTGTGCCGAATTTGATCCCCTTAATCTCCTGCAAATTGATGTAATATACTTTTTGCGCCGTGGGGGATACGCCGGCAAAACGGACGCGATCAAAGGTTTCCTTCACAGCGTCTCCCAGATCGCCGCTGAACAGGGAGGGCAGAGAGGAATTATTTACAGTGTAATAACCTTCCTCTGCGGTGTAATCGACAATTTTGCCGCCGTCTACGAGAATCATAAACTGGTTCGGATAGACGTGCACAATGGAACCGTTGGAAATGGTATCCTCCGAGCCTTTCCGATTCTGACTGCGCCGGTCGTCCTGAC
>DVHF01000110.1 GCA_018712265.1 Candidatus Gallacutalibacter pullicola | reverse complement strand
GCAGGAGGATAAGATCCCACCCGCGTCCGGGACAATCCCGATGCCGCAGGAGGATAAGATCCCGCCTGCATCCGGGACAATCCCGATGCCGCAGAAAAAAGAGGACGATACTTCTGTTTGTCCAAACTGCGGCGCGCCGTGCGGGAAGAATCAGAAGTTCTGTACCCGGTGCGGAACACGGTTGAAGGAGGAAAATCCATGATCATAGCAATTATAGTTTTGGCTGTGGGGATCCTGCTGGCCGTAATTTCCGTGCTGCTGAGAAAAAAGCTGGGACACGGCTGGATGGCCTCGCTTCTTGCGGCGGGAATCCTGACGGCGGTCTGCGGCGGATGGTTTACCGGGAGTCAACTGGCACAGGACAGGGGTTTGCAGGAGAATGTTTTTCTCGGCCTGCAATATCTGGAGTCCGGGCAAAGTGAACCGGCGGCTTTCTATTTGAAAAAGGCCCAAAACGAGGACAGCTTTACGGTGCTGGCCGCAAAATACCTGTTGGAACTGGTGCGGGGGAACGAACTGAACGCCCGGCTGCGGCTGGACAGCGCCCGGTCAACAGCATCCTCTGCGGAGGAACAGGATATGGTATCCATGTTGGAAGCCGTGGACGGGCAGGATCCCCAACAGCTTTCTCTGGCTGTGGGGAAGCTGACCGATCTGCTTGGGATTTCCGATGGACGGCGCGGGCAGCTGGAATTGTTTGTGGAAGCGGAATCCGGGGAGACAGCCTGGGATCGGGAACAGCTTCGCGAGGCCGGCATAGATGAAAACACAATGGATCGCCTGCGTGTAAGCCGCCTGTTGTCGGAAGGCTCTTATGAGCAGGCCGTATCCGCAGCAGTACAGCTGGCAGACAGCCGTCCCAGTGAGGAGAACCGCCTCCTTTTGGCGGAAGCCGTTGGGGAAAGCGCTTATAACGGCGTTGTGCTGACGGAGGACGCTTTTGCGGTGCAGGACGCCGCTCCGGCGGCCATTGAGGAAAGCTCCAGCTTCCGGGAACGTCAGGAGCTGGAGAAGCAGCGCGAATCCCTGGAAGAGGATCTGGCGGCGTTGGAGCTTACCTCCGCCGGCGCTTCAAAAGAAGAACAGAGCCAGATGGATGCCCGCAAGCTGGAAATAACCGAAGAAATTGAACAGCTGAAAAAGCGGGAGGACAAGCTGTTTGTGTACCGCGCGTTCAGTGCGATCGCAGATCTTCATTCGCTCAAAGCGCAGATTGTGCGGGCAAGATTGTATTTTGCACTGGAGGATCACGAAAAGGCGGTGGAAATGCTTCTGGATTCCGCCAATTCTGTCCAGACTATGCTGACGCCGGATCGTTCTCTGGCGAACCAGCTGCAAATTGTGCAGAAGGCGTACAGCAGTCAGGAGGAATTACAGGCGGGAGAGGAATTTCAGGATTCTGTGACCCAGCTGCTGTCTGCCCCGTTTCCGGATCTGATGTATCTGAGCCAGAGCCGCGTTACGCAGGATTTCACGCAAAAGGTTGTCAGCGACCAGCGGGTTTATGGGGACAGTCTTTTTATCACGCGGCTGGATACAAGCAATTTCCCGCAGATTCAGGTGACGCTCTCCGGCGAAGAAGAAATTCTGCAGCAGATCGAGCGGCAGGAGGGATGTCTTGCCCGGGATACCCGAGAGGATATTTCCTATACGGCGTCGGTGGAAGATCAGAGCGTTTCCAATATTTGTGTTGTCGTGGATCGCAGCGGCAGTATGGATGGACAGCCGATGGAAGATCTCAGGGCTGCTCTGGAAAAATTTATCCGTGACGCACAGGAGGATACCCTGATCTCCCTGGTGGCGTTTGACAGCACCAGTGAACAGCTGACGGAGCTGACGGCGGATAAATCGGCCCTGCTCACACAGATAAACGGCCTGCGGTCCGGCGGAGGAACGGATATTACCTCCGGGATCAATGCTGGAATTACGGTGCTGAATACAGGCGGCGCCATGCTGCTGATGACCGACGGCCAGAGCGGCATAGACTTTTCTGCGGTTGACGATGCGGCGACCCGGGGAATCACGATCCACACGATTGGCTTCGGCGGCGTTGACGACGCCCTTCTGGAGCAGATTGCACAGGCCACCGGCGGACAGTATATCCGTGCCGATTCCTCTATGGAGCTCAGCAATATTTATTCCAGCCTTCAGCAGATCATTGGAAATTCACTTGTATTGGAATATACCGCCCCTTCCCCGGAGATCACAGAGGATCGGTATTTCTTTTTCAGGATTGGGGAAACGAGCGTGCGCAGGGATTATTTCCTGACGCAGGAACCCCAAAATACGGCAGAGCTATACTATGCCAGCCCCGCGTTGGTAGATCCGGAGCAGATGGCACGGCAGATAGAATGGAACGGCGAGTTTTCCTTCCGCTTTACAGGGGATCTGCCGCAGCAGGTAACGGCGATATCCATCGGCGGACAGCAGGCGGATATTTACGAGCAGGATGAATGGTCGCTCCAGGTGACGCTCCCGTCGGCGCTGGCAGAGGGCTGGCAGACCGTGGAGATCACGCTTGAGGACGGTACGGTGAAATCATATGACAGGCTTATTCTGGCAGGCAGGATGGAATCCTTCCGGAATATCCGGCTGGGCAGCCTTACCATCCCGTACGCACAGGGAATCGTGCTGGACGGCGATACTCTGGCGCTGGGAGGAACAGGGATTGTACTGACAGAGAACCTCTCAGCAGAGGCGTCCACGCTTTCGCTGTCGGTAAACGGCACGCTGCTCCTGCCATGGACCCCGCCGCCGCAGGCAGGCGATGGGATCACCTTTGCCAATACCGCGCTCGATCTGGGCGCTCAGGGGACGATTACCGGATGGGGACAGGTTCTCCTGAACCGTGAGGATCTTGCTTATGATGACGGCGTTCCCACAGAGCTGGCCATAGGAGAGCTGCGCTTTGAATGTACGCCGGATCAGTCCAGGCTGATCCAGGGCACAGGGAAAGGAGTGGCTGACGAATGAACGCGCTGAAGATAAAAAAGGGGCCGATTATACTTCCGCTCCTGCTGCTGGCGGCGCTGCTGGCGGGCTATACAGCGATGAATTTCCGCGGGATCTCCGCTGCGGACAGCCTGTCCCTGGGACAGCAGTATCTCAATGAAATGGACTACGGCGGCGCGATAGCCGCGTTCACCAAGGCCATTGAACTGGATCCCACAAGCCGTGAGGCTCATTTAGGATTGGCACGTGCTTACGTTGGATCGGAGAACGACGAGCTGGCACAGGAGCTTCTGGAGGAAATGGTCTACACACAGGATCCGGATGCGGAAGCGGCGCAGGAGCTTGCCGATCTGTTCGAACGGGAAGGCGAGATAGTCCCGGCGCTCCAGGTGGTGCAGACCATGATTGATGCCACCGATGAGGAAGCTTATTATACGCGCAGGGAAGAACTGCTGGCCAGTTTGGCTGAAACGCCTCGTCTCTTTGCGGAGGGGACGGATCAGCAGCTGGTGATTCAGGACGGCGAGGTGCTCAGCCGGGGGAATAATATGCTTGGACAGCTGGGACTGGATCCCGCCGCGGTGGCAGATTCGCAGCAATTCCTGCCGGCGGACTATGCAGGGACGCCTCTCAAGGTTGCCTGCGTGGGCCGTACCTCCTTTGTGATCGATACGAACGGCTCACTCTGGGCGGCGGGAGAAAACCGCTGGGGCCAGATGGGCGCCGGGTATGGGATCACCGCGCCGCAGGCCGGCTGGGGAACGCAGATCCCTGCTCCCGGCACAGCAGCGGATGTCGCCGGAACAACCGGACGCGTGCTTGTCCTGCTGGCGGATGGTTCCCTTTGGAGCGCCGGAGCCGGGACTTCACAGGAGCTGCAGAGGATACAGCAGTTTCCAATGGTTGTTGGAATCTCCTCCAGTCCACAGCTTGCGGCAGTGCTCACAGTAGACGGCGTTCTTTATCAAAGCCCTGCGAGCGATCCGGGACAGTGGAGCCTGACTGCCCGGAACGTCAGAAGCTTCCATATCTTTGGAGATACCCTGTGCTGGGTAACAGAGGATAACTGTGTGTCAAATTCGTTTGGGGACGCGGCAATGTATATGCCGGAGGAATGGTACCAGGAGGAAACAGGGATGTATATTCCGCCGTTCCAGGTTGCCGATGCGGTACAGGCAGGCAGCCGCCTGATCCTGACGGATCAAAACGGAGGACTGTATACACTGTCAGGGAATGGCGCCGTCACAGAAGTTCCGCTTCCGGACGCAGTGGCGAATCTGTACACGCAAAATGAAACTGTGGTTCTGGAACTGGAGGACGGCTCTGTGCAGTTGATGTGGGATGACGACGGTCCTCCGCAGCCTTTGGAAGTCTGAGAAAAGCCAGAATCCCCGGCAACGCCGGGGGCTGCCGTTTCGCCAGGGTGTATCTGAAAAGTCAAAAGTGCTGAAAAGGCAGGCAGTGCAGCCCTTTGGGACCCACTGCCTGCCTTTTTGTTTGAGCCTGTTTTGCAGCAGACTCATCCGCCCGTCCGTTTCCGG
This sequence comes from Candidatus Gallacutalibacter pullicola, assembly GCA_018712265.1. Classification (GTDB taxonomy): domain Bacteria; phylum Bacillota; class Clostridia; order Oscillospirales; family Acutalibacteraceae; genus Gallacutalibacter; species Gallacutalibacter pullicola. The sequence goes on along the minus strand of DVHF01000110.1, from coordinate 7,052 downwards.
TAGTCTTCCTTTGCCGTCTCATAGTTTTCCCTGTACATATCCAACTGCGCTGCAAAGGTCTGCACAGGAGCCTGTTCCTCGTATATTTCCCCCCTGTTGAATTCTACCCCATAGGCGGCAGCCAGAGCGCCGGCATACATTGAGATTGCTACGCCGAACCTCATGGCGGCATCCAGCCGATCCATCGTTTCCTTCGGCAATGTGCTGAAATATTCCGGATGATCCGCAATCATATTCTGCATGTAAACATTCCGGTTCAAAAGGGCGTGGAACTCTGCGGGGCGCTTCTTCAGCTCCTCCTCCACATCCGCCTCCAGATAGGGATAATTCGAAATTTCTTCCACCACCGAGGCCAGCAGAGGACCGGAAACAGCCGGATCATTGGACAGATACGCCCGGATTCTCTGGCCGTCCTCCAGCATATAGCGTCCCTCCTCCACATTCAGCGGGGCGCCTGTCTCGTTCACCCGCGCGCCGTGCAGCAGATTTTTCAGTGCGCGCAAATCCTTGCCGCAATGTTCCAGCTGTGTGCTGTAGGCCTCCATTACATTCTCCCGGTGTATACGCTGATCAGAAATTTGTTTAGACATGCGCATGGTATCCTGCTGCTGGGAAGGGGGCAGCCAGCGAAATACCTCCTGCCGTTCCCTGCTCCACTGGGAAAATGTCTCCAATTCCTCCTTCTGCTCCTCACGCTGTTTGGATTGGATGCCGTACTCATCCTCCAATATCTTGTACATGTACTGCATACTTTCAGAAAAAGGACGCCCCTCCATCAGATAACGAATGGTTTCATACTGCTGGGCGGCAATGGACTGCAGATGATCCAGCTCCTTACTGTTTGTCAGATAGATGGCGCGATCCTCCAGCACAGAACGGAGCCGGCTGCTCTCCGGATATTGTTTTGCCTGCTCCTTCAAAGCAAAGATTCTCCTGCCGTACTCCGCAATGCGGCGGTTTGCGTCCAGATACATCTGGTAGCGGCTGTCCACAATCTCCTTGTAAGCGGCGTACTGCTCCGGATTCCCGTCAATCGATTCCCTGGTTTTGACAAACTCATCCTCCAGAGGCTGGTAATGGAAAGCAAAATCCAGATCTGCCGTGACCGGGTTCCGGTTCTGCAGGTCGTTCCTGCCCACTTCCTCCTGTTTTTCCTGCAGGGAAGCAGAAAAATAATTCTCGGCCTGCTCCCCCATTGTCGTCTTTATGTTGGCCATGGCCTTTTCGTATTCTGCGACCGCCTGGGCGCGGGCCGCTTTGGCCTCTGCTACCCGGCGCGCATCGGTGATGGCGTTTCCGGTGTCCATATCAACGCCGTTGGAAGCCAGCACGGTGCGCAGCGCGTTTTCCAGCGGGGCAATCAGCGTAATATTGGTGCGTATCCCAATGATGGCAAGGGGAGGATCATCCCCTGGATTCTCACGCAGAGCGCGCAGCTTTTCCAGAGTAATCATCCCTTTTTTCACGTCGATGGAGCACTCCTGCTCCTCCGGGAAATCCGGGGAAAACAGCTTCGCGTCAAAGCCGAATGTTCTGTCCATGGGAACAGCGCCGCGGGCCATATCCTTGTGGAATGATTTCACCTGCTCCATCATGGGCAAAGTGTCTGCCGTGGCGCCCGTCACATGCTTTTTCTGCGCCTTTTTCAAATTGTTCTTCCGCTTTTTGTCAATCTTTTTGCGTTTTCTCTCGCTCAGCTGGGAAACGGGCGGAGCCGCCTGGGGAGGCGCAGCTACCCGTTCCAGTTCCATATCCTTTACCCGCCCCATCTGGTACAGCTCTGCCCGGCGGGAAAGGATTTGATCCTTCTGCTGCTGATGCTGGGCGAAAACCTCCGCCTCGTTCTGAAGCTGGAAGGTGCGGTTCTGGCGCTGCATATTCAGCTGCTGAGTCGCCGTCAGCTGAACCTGCTGCTGTCTCTGCTGTTGAAGCTCCAACGGATCGCTCATAGGTTGGTTCCCCCTTCTGTTAATTTAGGAAGCCACAGGCTCATACGGTACGCGGGCTGCGCCCCGCAGACCGGCAGCAGCTTTTCCGCAAGCCGGCAGGCGGCCGGGGTAAGGGCAGCAAAGGACAGGCGGGTTTCCGGCGGGTACTTGGCCAGAGCGCGCTTCCCCGCAGCGTAAAACAGCTTGGCGATTCCTGTTCCGGCCGAAGACTGCGCCTGGGCGTAAGACAAAACCAGCTGGCCGCCGCGGTAAGTCAGCAGCACACAGGCCTGCAGCTTTCCCTCGCTCACATACCCCAGACTGATGTCCGGCTCGTAATCCTCTGCCCGCAGCGGAAGCTGCACGGGAACCCCTTCCCCCAAGCTGTCCAGCAGCGCGCTGTATTCTTTGAGCATCACATTCGGAATCTGAGAAATCGGCGTCACACCGCTCTCCCCCATATTTTTCCGCCAGAATTCCTGCTCTGCAAGCTGGGCCAGCGTACAGGTATATGCGTTCAGCTGAAAAGCCGAAGGCATCCACCCCTCGCTGAGCAGCAGCAGAAAAACCGGATCCAGCGGCGAAGAGTCGGGCACGTCGGCCAGCAGACGGCTGGCCTGGGGATCAAGTCTGGCGCACCTCACCAACTGGCGAACCAGCGCCCGGGCTACGCCCCGGCCGCGCATTTCCTCTGCGGTACACAGCCAAAGCAGGCGCAGCTGCGTTTCTTCCATGGCAAACACCAGTACCCCGCAGGGCCGTTTCCCCTCCACGGCCCCAAGGGCCATGACATCCGGCTCATCAGCCAGATCCTGCGCAATTTCCTCAGAAAGAAGATGGGAAAACGCCTGCTGTAATTCAGAATTTACCGTTATAAATTCCATTTCATCACTCCTCTACGCTTCCGGCAGAACGGCGTCCGCATGGTCTGCCGGCAGAGGCGCGCCCGAAGGCTGTCCGCCTGCGCCGTTTTTCCCCGGAGTGCGGCCCGCCTGCAGCTTCCTGCGGGAATCCCTTGTCTTTTCTCTTATACTATAACATATCAACGGCTGCGAGGAAAGATTTTGTAAACTCTTTAAAAAAAATTTAGAATTCTATCCCAACGCCGGCAATCCCGCTTCTCCGGCGTGCGCCCCCGGTTCCGGCCTTGGATACCGCCGCGCCCTGCCGCTTATCGCTCTCCCCGTTTTTTGATGCTTGAAGCGAAAACAAGTCCAACCCTTTAGGGACACTTCTGCACAGCCCGGAAGATTTTTGCTGCCGGATTATTCAATTTGCCTTTCTGGCTTTTGCCCTTTTCTTCTTTCGGCCTCCCAGCAGTTTTTTCAGAATCCAGAGAGCAACAAGCGCCGATCCTATCTTTATCGGAAGCGGAAGCTCCGAAAACCACGCGATCCATCCCCGGCTTTCTTCCAGCCGCAGCTGATACTGCCCCGGATCCTCCAGCACCGCCTCATACCAGACTGTGCCGCCGGAACCTTCTTCCGATTCCCCGGAACGCCTGATCAGGGAAGTCTCCACCTGTTGTTTGTCTCCCCCCGGCAGGAAAGACAGCAAACCGCTTCCCGTCTCCCTGTCTGAACCGTCTGTCTTTTTTGACAGGATGGGGATCCGGCCCTCCAGATCCGTCAGGCCGATTTCCAGGCGGATATGTTTTCCCGTGGACTCAATTTCCAGCACTTCCGTTTCCGATCGCTGCTTCTCCCCTGTTTCGGAGACGCTCCCCTCTGTCCCGTCCCCCTCGGAAGCTGCGGGTTCTTCCTCTGCGGCCGGACGGAACACTGTGACCTTTCCGGTTTCTCCTGTCTCCTCTGTGCTTTCCTCTGCTGTTTCTGCCTGTTCCGCATCCTCTGTTCCGGAGACGTTCTCTTCCGCTTCGCTGCCTTCAGGTTCCGCAGATTCTTCTTCCGCCGGACGGACAATGCTTATTATGCCGCCTTCCATGGGGAACTCCAGCGGATCCTCTCCCGCCTCCCGATGGGCCGCTTCCAGCAGCTGATGCCGTTCCTCCGAAAAGCTGACCTGCACCTCTTCCGAAAGATGGGTCATAGACGCCACCGCAAAGCTTCCGATATCACTGCTTAATGCCCGGAATTCCTTTGTGGTTCCATCGTTATAAAAATCACCGGACAGCCGGGTAATCAGACCGCTTTTATCGATGTGATAAACCGCCGTGGCCGATCCGTCCCACTCCGGCGGCAGGTCAAAAATTACCTGATAGGAGCCGGGATAGGAAAACCGTTCCTCCCCGTCCACGGTGACGCCGATACGGTAATATTGGAAATTGGGCTGGCGCAGATACAGATCCTCAAATTCCAGAAATTCCTCCAATTCCAGCGCCCGGGTTTTCTCGCCCTCGCTGTACCAGCTATAAACCGCAATATCCGCCCCTGCGAGGGCTGCCGCCGTTTCCCCGTCGGCATTCAATCGTACCGAGCGGGTGATAGCCTCTCCAAAGATCTGTTCCGTCAGCAGCTGGCTTTCCTGCGGAAATTCGATCTGGAAGGCTTCGCTGTCCTCCGAACAGTACCGGGAAACCTTGGTATAGGAATCCGGCTGCCGCTGGTACAGACAAATCCGGTTTCCGTCCGCGTCCAGCGCATATACCGCTTTCTGAATACAGTCCGCAAAGTCCTTCACCATTTCCCCCGGCGCCGTTTCTTCCACCACTCCCTGAACAAACAGCGTCTGGATCCGACGGCTGTTGTCAAAGGCAAGGTGGTTCAGGTCATAGTATCGCTCCGACATCCGCCGAAAGGCTCCCAGATTCAGCTGCCCGGCAAAAGCCCCCGGCAGTTCCAGATAGACAATGGAGCATCCCGGCTCGCACACCAATGCTTCATCCGGCAGCTTTCCTTTCTCTCCCGCCTGCGCTTCTCCACGCAGAGTAATATACAGCCCTCCTTCGCTGCTGAACGTCTGCGGCTCCAGAGAATACAGCCCGGCGGGCCAGGCCAGATTCTGCAAGGCTGTGCAGCCGAGATATATGTCCGCGCCCATTTCGGTGATGCCCGCGGGCAGCTGCGCCGACGTCAGACTCTGACAACCGGCAAACGCATACTCCTGTATTTTCCCCTTTTGCGGAACCGGCGCTTCCGTCTCAAAGCACTCCACAGTTTCTGCCGTACAGTGCTCAAACGCACAGGCCCCTATTTCTTCCAGACTGTCCGGCAGCTGTACCTGCGTCATTTCTGCACCTTGAAACGCTTCCTCACCGATTTTCCGGAGGCCGTCCGGCAGGCGCACCGCCGCTTCTCCCATCTCAAATTGGACCCCTGAAAACGCCCCTGCGGGGATCTCCTGCAATCCCGCGGGAAACGATGCGTCTTCCAGCCGGACGCCGGAAAACGCCCCTTCGCCCAGCTCGTTCAGAGATTCCGGCAGCGCCTGCACCGCTGTGTGGATTCCCGGCTCACTGTTATAGAAAGCCTCTTTCCCTATGGATTCCACCGTATCCGGAATCACGATCGCCCGCTGGCCGGAGGCGACGGCTGCTGTTTTTGTATCGGCAGTCAGCGCGTAAAACGCCCTTTCTTCAATTCTTTTCAGATTTGGGCTGAGGATCGAACCCCCATCCAGATCCTTCACCTCCGCGAAGCAACGCGCGGGAATGGTCTCCACATCCGCCTGCACGACAAGGCTGCTCCCGTAGAAATCCGCTCCCTCAAAGGCGCTTTCCCCCAGGGATCGGATAGACTCCGGCAGGACGATCGTTCCAGTGGGCGCGGGAACAGGGGCTTCCTCGCCGCTGTTTGACGCCAGCTTATATTCTTCTTCCGGCGCTTCGGCAACCGCGCCCAAAAACTGCGCGTCCGCAAAGGCCCGCTCCCCTATGGATTCCACCTGGCTCCCCAGGCGGATACCTCCCATAAATTGGCACCGTTCAAAGCAGCCGTCGGCAATCCGCTTCACCGTATCCGGTATGACAAGCGCATACTGGCCCGCATAGCCCTCCGGCAGGGAACCGTAGGATTCCCAGTACCGCGGTTCCCCCAACGCCCCTGCCGGCTGCTCCTGGTGGCTTTCCCTGAAATCCAGCTCCGTCACCGGATGGCCGTTGACGTATGCCGGGATCACCAGACAGGAAGCGTGGGAGGGGACGGAAGTCACCGCCCGCTCTTTCCTGTAATTGAAATCCTCCCACAGCACTGGATTTTCCCCATAGCTGGCCGCTTCGCCGCCTCCCTCCAGATCCACGGCCACCGGTTTGCGCAGCGTCACGCCATCCCCGTTTTCCTGATAATATTCCTCCGGCACGTCCTCCAGCCGGAGGTTGGCGGACGGATCCGCCGTCTCCTGCCCCAGGACGACAATCACCTGCCGCCGGGCGGTAAACTGCCCTTCCTCTGTAGACGCGGTGATCCACGCACTGCCGGGAGCAACCGGCGTCAGCTGCCCGAATTCATCGGTCATTACCACAGCCGTATCGCTGCTTTCATACCGGATGCGCCGGTTGTCCGCATTGGCCGGAACCGCCGACGCCGAGGCAAAATATGCCTGATTTTCTCCCCCCGAGAGCGGCAGGATCAGCGGATCCTTTTCCATGAAAATGCCGGTGACAAATACCGGCGGATTTTCCCAGATGTCTGCGGAAACCGAGGGGCCGGGATGCTCCTCCTCGTACATCAGCCGTGCGGAATCAAACGCCGACCGGCCGGTAGTGATCAGCGCCTCATAGGCTTTTGCCAGCTCCTTGAAGGAATAGCTCCCCTCTCTGGGGACATATCGGCTGCCGTACACGCCCCGCCTGAAAAATTCCAGCAGCTTGTTGCCGATGCGGCTGATCCAGGCGTCATCCATTACCGCCTCCGCATAGGCGACAGCCAGCTCCATGCCGTATTCATAGGTGTCGTACAGCATATAAGCACCGGTATTTAGCGTCACGGCCTGCTGATATGTGCCGCTGTAAGCGTTTATCATATACCGCAGACCGGCGCGCACCGCGTCCTCCACGGCGATCTGGGCGTCCAGCAGCCGGGACAGCTCTGCAATTTCCCCGGACCGGAACAGCAGATCCGTCAAAATCGCCGTGCCTCCCGTCAGCAGACCAGCGGCCCCGGCCCACTGCTGCACCAGATTCAGCAGAATATCCGACACCATCTTCAGCGACGTCCCGTACCGCAG
>DVHF01000109.1 GCA_018712265.1 Candidatus Gallacutalibacter pullicola | reverse complement strand
GATATAACGCTGAGATCGGTGGAATCTGCCCCGCAAAAAAGCTATCGCACTCTCACTACGGGCGTTCCTATCTCACAGTTTCCCGGCCGTGGGGTCTGGGGACGCGGCCAGAGCGCTCCCCAGCAGGGGATTTTCAAGGGGACAGCTGTCCCCTTGAACGATCTTTTGCTTCCTTTTCTGGCGTTCAGAAAAGGAAGGGCCGGCAGGGGTTTGGGGGCGCGGCCTGAGCCGCCCCCAACGCCGGGACCTGCAAGGTTCGATAGAATATAAAATGGTGAAGCTGTAAGCTTCAAACTTTGTGCGCGCCCGGGCAGGACGAAAAATCCTGGCGCGCCGGAACCTGCGAGGTCCGATAAAAAACAGTGACGCCAAAGGCTTCTAAAAAAGCATATTCCGCGGCACGGCGGAAAAGCTATTCTCAGACGCTTTGCGATGGAGATCGCATCCAACAGGAGGTTGTTTCATGGAATTTGTAAAAGCGTTTGTGGTAGGCGGCCTGATCTGTGTGGTGGGTCAGCTTCTCATCGACCTGACAAAGCTTACTCCCGCCCGGATCCTCGTATCGTTCGTGACGCTGGGCGTCATCCTGACAGGCTTGGGCATCTACGGCCCGCTCGTGGATTTCGCCGGGGCAGGCGCCACCGTCCCGCTGTGCGGCTTCGGCTACACTATGGCAATGGGTGTACAGCAGGCTGTACAGGAAAAAGGTCTGCTCGGCGCGTTTTCAGGCGGCATCACCGCAAGTGCGGCTGGAATCGCCGCCGCTGTCTTTTTCGGGTATCTGGCCGCGCTGTTCGCCAAGCCCGGCGATAAATCTTAGTCTGCCCGGAATATAAAAAAGGACAGGATACTTGTCCTGTCCTTTTCTTCCGGCTGAAAACTGAGGCCGCCCGGCCGGAGACGCTGCCCCCGTGCGGGCCGGGCCGGTTTCCCGTTTATTGAATGGAGCAGTCGAGATAGTGCTCCAGCTCCTCTTCGTCCTTCTTCTTGCGATCCAGATAGAGCATAATACCGGAAACCGCAGCCGCAACTGTCACCGCTACGGACACCATTGCCAAAATCAAAATCAGCGTATTTCCTTTTTTCATGTGCAGAGCACCTCCGTCAACAAAATAAAATTTCGGTTTTGCATTTCCCGTTCCACTCTTATGATACCCAAAAAAATCAAAAAAGTCAATCAGCGGTGCGGATCCCTCAAAAAAATGGGTACAAAAAAAGCAGAGCGCAGGCTCTGCTTTCTGAAGCCATAGATTTTCGATTACGCATTCGCAGCGTTCAGCTTGCGGACGAGGGCGGACTTCCTTCTTGCAGCGGTATTCTTCGGAAGGATTCCTTTCGCGGCAGCCTGATCGATCTTCTTTACTGCAAGACGGACAGCTTCCGCTTTATTCTCAGCGCCGCTCTCTACTGCAAGATTTGCCTTTTTGATCTCAGTCTTCAGTTCAGAGTTGATGGACTTGTTGCGGAGATTCTTCACCGCAGTCACCTTAACGCGCTTTTTCGCAGACTTAATATTGGGCATAGTCACACCTCCTTTGGATCTTGTCACATAAAATAAGAATATCATATTTCGCGGGAAATTGCAAGCCTACATTCAATATTCCCAAATTTAGCCTAACTATTATATCACGAAAGGGAGACAAATTCAATGATATTTCGCACAGATCTCGCGCTGGAAGAAAAAGAATCTTTGTCAGGTTCGCTTGACGGCGTCCAGCAGGAAACAGAGGACTTTGAAAGCTGCCGCGTGATCCGGATGAAAGTGGACGCATCCGCCGCTGACAGACTGCGCAAACCCGCAGGCACCTACATCACGCTGGAGCTTCCGCCCATCTCCGATCACATAGACGGCGACGATCAATATATCCGGCGCACAGCCGATGAACTGCGGCGGCTCCTGCCGGAGGAGGGCCTCGTACTGGTGGCGGGAATTGGCAACCGGAGCATCACGCCGGACGCGCTCGGCCCCGCGGCGGTGGAGCAGGTACTGGCGACGCGGTACATCCAGGGAGAACTGGCGCGCGTCACCGGGCTGGACGGCCTGCGCCCTGTGGCGGCAGTCTCCACAGGCGTGCTGGGGAACACCGGGTTTGAATCGGCGGAGCTGATCGCGGGACTGATTCTGGAGCTGGATCCCGCCGCCGTGATCGCCATCGACGCGCTGGCCGCGCGGGATCTCTCGCGGCTGGGCTGCACGGTGCAGCTGAGCGACACGGGAATCAGCCCGGGAGCCGGGGTCCAGAACGCCCGCACGGGACTCAATCGTGAGACGCTCGGCGTGCCGGTGATCGGGATCGGCGTGCCGACGGTGGTGGACGCCGCGACGCTCGCGCTGGATCTGATGTCCGCCCCGCGCGACGGATGGGAGGAAAAGATCTCGCCGCGCGGCGCGAAAATGGTTGTCACGCCGCGGGAGGTCGATCTGCTGGTGGCGCGGTCGGCGCGGCTGATCGCGATGGCGATCAATCTGGCGCTCAACCCGCAGTTTACCGTGGAGGAGCTCACCGCCCTTGCCTCCCGCTGACACAGATCAGTCATAAATCCGCGCGTCTCCCCATACGATAGTAATATCTTTTTTGGGGGAGACCGGCATGAAAATTATCGGGGGAAAGCCATCAAAGCGGCCTGTAAAGCCGAAAATACGCTGTGTCGCTTCCGCGCTGGCCGCCTGCGCCGCCGTCTCCTTTTTCACGGCCGGGGCCGCCCGGAATTTCGATTCCTTCCGCGATACAGCCGCGATCGCGGCCGCTGGCTTTGTCTTTCCGGAGGGCCTCCTTCCCGCCGCGCCTGTGGCGGATCCCGCGCCCGATCCGGCCGAACCGCCGTCCGTGCCGGAGATCTCCGGACAATCCTCCGCACCGGAATCGTCTCCGGAATCCTCCTCCGAATCCGAGTCGCCGGGCGAGTCCCTGCCGTCCTCCCAGCCGCCGCAGAGCGCCGCGGAAGCTTCGGGCCTGTCCTCACAGGAGCCATCGTCAGAACCGGAGGAACCGTCCTCTCAGGCCGCTGAGCAGTCCGGGATCCCGATTCAGGAGGTACAGATCGGCAACACAGGCGTGCAGTTCGGGGATATCTTCGTGAAGAACGCAACCAGTGTCACACTGGATATTGAAAGCGAACTCGCGCAGGAACCCGCCGTATCCATCAAGGCGGACGGCACGCCCGAGGTATTGATCTATCACACCCACACCACAGAATCGTATCTGCTGTGGGAGCAGGACGAATTCCTCAGCGGCACGCCCACCCGCAGTCAGGACGAGACGCAGAGCGTCGTGCTGGTAGGGGACGCGATCGCGGCGCAGCTCCGCGCGGCAGGAATCGGGGTGATCCACGACACGACGTGCCACGACTATCCGGCATACAACGGCGCTTACGATCGCTCCGCCGTAACGATGCAGAAGAATCTGGAAAAATATCCCGGGATCCAGGTGACGCTGGACATCCACCGCGACGCGATCGGGGATAATTCCGTGCGAAAAAAGCCGACCGTCACCATAGACGGGAAGAAAGCGGCGCAGATTATGATCCTGAGCGGCTGCGACAGCGACGGATCGCTCGGGTTCCCGGACTGGGAGCAGAACCTGCGGCTGGGACTGCGGGTGCAGCAGACGCTGGCGGAAAGCTATCCGGGACTGGCGCGGCCCCTGAATTTCTGTGAGCGGCTTTATAATCTGAACATGACGAAGGGTTCTCTGCTGGTGGAATTCGGCACAGAGGTCAACACGCTCGACGAGGCGCTGTATTCGGGCGAATTATTCGGCAGATCGCTGGCGGAAACGCTGCTTGCCCTGCGGTGAGCAGCAGACTGAGCCTGCACCTGCGGTGAGCAGCAGTCCGCCACGGAAAGAAAGGAACAGGAATGTCAAAAAACAAACGGTATTTTATCGGAAGCTTCTGGATCACCATCAGCCTGATCTTTCTTCTGGCCGGGCTGTGCACAGTGGATTATCACACCCGCCGGATCGGGTTCGGCAACGACACCCCCATCGCCCAGCTTATCTCCCTCCCCACAGGCCGCTCCGTCCTGCAAATCCACATTCTCGGCCTCGACCTCGATCTTCCCCTCCCATCCAAGGCCCAGCCTTGACGCACCTGCGGTGAGCAAACCGCGGATCGCTCCCTCCGGTCACTGACCAGGCTAAGCCTGGACGTAAACCGCGGATCGCTCCCTCCGGTCGCTGACCAGGCTAAGCCTGGACGTAAACCGCGGATCGCTCCCTCCGGCCGCTGACCAGGCTAAGCCTGGACGTAAACCGCGGATCGCTCCCTCCGGTCGCTGAAATACCGTTGCCGCAGGTACTGTGTCGCGGCGGCCTGCCGCGAAGTAAATTGGCGGAACTGTTGATTTCCTGTCAAAACATGATATAATGGAAATAACTATATATAATCGGGAGAATGTCTCCTGGTTCGCAGGGAGGGATCCTGCGCTGTCAGGGGAGCAAAACGACTAAGGGAGTGGGAACCGGCTGCTTGCCGGAACAGAGAGCCTCCCGGAAGAAAAGGAAGGAAGTCATGAGGATTTTAAAACAGCTGTCTGTCCTGCTTTTAATCCTTGCGGTGATTGTTTCCGCCGCGATGCCTGTCTCCGCTATCAGTATTATGGGCGGGGATTCCACCACCACGACCACAACGATCGGGGGCTCCTCAAGTCAGCAGCCCGAACCGGAGCCTGAACCCGAACCAGAACCCGAGCCGGAACCGCCTCCTGCATCGTCCTCCACACCACAGCCGGATCCGGCGCCGGAATCCAGTGCGCCGTCGTCACAGGCGCCCGCGTCATCCTCGCAGGCACCGGTCTCGTCAAGGCCGTCTGTGCCCGCCAATACGGATCCGGGATCACAACGTCCCGCAGACGGCGAAGAAAGCTCCGATTCCGAATATTCCCTGCCGCCCATGGTGATGCCGGACTTCTGGGATTTTTCCAATCCGGAATCGGAATCGCGGGAGGAAATCTCCCTGCCGGATGTGGGCGAAGTCAGTATGCCCGGGGATCTGATCGCTTCCGGCGTGGAGGTAACGCCTGACAGCGACTTCAACGTAATGGGCCTGATCTCCTGGATCTGCATCGGCGTGGGGATTCTGGTTGTGATTATCGTCCTGCTCAGCACCACCCGCCGTCCGCCCCGTGGAGGGAACGGACGCCGCCGCTATCGCAGCAGGCCGCGCCGGTCCCGCAAAAAGCGTCTTCTCAGCGATAAATATTACCGTAACGGCCGTTACTAAGGCATATGAGCCGCAGACCCGGATCCCTGTGCCGATCCCGGATCCGCGGCTTTTTGCAGACTAAGTCTGCACGTAAACCGCGGATCGCTCCCTCCGGTCGCTGACAAGGCTAAGCCTTGACGTAGACCGCGCCGCGCGTCGTGACCTCCGCGGAAATGCCGATAGGAACGAACACTCTGTCGCGGTGGGGGTCTGGTCGGGGATATAATTTACAGAAAGGCTGCAACGCGGGCATTTTAGCCACATCAACCACTCAGCCCAAGCGGAGGTTACGACGCGTTGCGCGTTCTGCCGACCGCAGGTCCGCGGGCATTTTAGCCACATCAACCACCCAGCCCAAGCGGAGGTAACGACGCGTTGCGCGATCTGCTGACCGCAGGTCCGCGGGCATCACGGCTCAATCGTACCACTTCGCCGGGCGACCGGAGGGAGCGGGCGCGTTCTGCTCACCGCAGGTGGGGTTTCATTCATCTAAATCAGTGCTCCCGTCTCGTGGGGGCCTATAAGAAAGCGAGGAGTTGTATATGGAAAAATCGATTCTTCTGCCGTTCCGTATGACGGTGCAGGAAAAAGGGCTTGAGGTTTACGGCATCAACGTGTACCAGAAAGGAAACGGCGAGGTCAGTCACCGGTTCCGCAGCGACGACCGCGAAAACATCTATTCGGCAAGCAAGACCTTCACCTCGGTTGCCGTGGGGATGTGCCGCGACGACGGCCTGCTGAGGCTTGAGGATCGCGTGATCAGCTATTTCCCGGAATACGCGGACATCGCCTCGCCCGGTACAGAGGACATCACGCTGCGGGATCTGCTCCATATGTCCTCCGGCAAGGAGATCCACCGCATCACGGAACCCCACGAGGACTGGGCGCGCGTCTTTCTGCGGCTCCCGCTCGACAGCCAGCCGGGCACGAAATTCTTCTACTCCAACGCGTGCACCTATATGCTGGGCCGCGTGGTGGAAAAGGTTTCCGGGAAAAACGTGCGCGATTTCCTGATGCCGCGCCTGTTTGAGCCGTTCGGCTTTTTCAATCCGCAGTGGCACACCTGCCCGGGCGGCCATACCATAGCGGCCACAGAGCTGTATCTGCGCACCGATGAGCTCGCCCAGCTCGGCAGGCTCCTGCTGCATAAGGGCGAACGCGACGGAAAACGCCTGCTCAGCGAGGATTATGTCAACCTGATGCAGACGGATATCGTCCCGTGCGATAAGACAACCAATGATGATCCGGAAAGCTGCGCCGGATACGGCTATCAGGTGTGGAAATGCACGCCCGGATGCTTCCGCGCGGACGGGCTGTACGGCCAGTTCTCGGTGGTAGTACCCGAGCTTGACGCTGTCGTTACGGTGACTTCCCACCGCGAAAAGAACGCGAACGACATCCTGCGCGCCATCTACGAGGACATCTTCCCCCTGCTTAGGCGCTGAACAGATAACATAAGATAACTATTTTAAGAAAAACAGGTGATCAAAAAAATGGCGGTATCCCGCGACAAAATACGGAATTTCAGCATTATTGCCCACATCGACCACGGCAAAAGTACATTGGCCGACCGCATCCTCGAACAGACAAAGTCTGTCTCCCTGCGCGATATGGAAAATCAGCTCCTCGATAATATGGATCTGGAACGCGAACGCGGCATCACCATCAAGGCGCACGCCGTGTCGCTCGTCTATCACGCGCAGGACGGCCAGGACTATATTTTCAATCTAATCGACACCCCTGGCCACGTCGACTTTAACTACGAGGTCTCCCGATCGCTCGCCGCCTGTGAGGGCGCGGTCCTCGTGGTGGATGCCTCGCAGGGCATCGAGGCGCAGACGCTCGCCAATACCTATCTCGCCGTCGACGCCGGACTGGAGATCGTCCCGGTCATCAACAAGATCGATCTGCCCAGTGCCGATCCCGACAGGGTCTGCGCTGAAATCGAGGACGTCATCGGGATCCCGGCGCAGGACGCTCCCCGCGTCTCCGCCAAGACGGGTCAGAACATCGAACAGGTGATGGAACGCATCGTGCAGGACATCCCTGCGCCGCAGGGCGACGAGAACGCCCCGCTCAAGGCCCTGATTTTCGACTCCTACTACGACGCCTACAAGGGTGTTATCGTCTATATCCGCATCAAGGACGGGCAGGTGCGCCCCGGCGACACCATCCGCATGATGGCCACCGGCGCGGAGTTCACCGTGGTGGAGGTCGGCTACAAGCGCGCCACCGGCTTCGAGCCCGCCGATATCCTGTCCGCCGGGCAGGTCGGCTATCTGGCGGCCTCCATCAAGGCTGTCCGTGAGGCGCGCGTCGGCGATACCGTCACGCTCGCCGGCCGTCCCGCGGCTGAGCCGCTCCCCGGCTACCGTCCCGCGCAGCCTATGGTATTCTGCGGCATCTATCCCGCCGACGGCGCGCGCTATCCCGATCTGCGCGACGCTCTCGACAAGCTCCAGCTCAACGACGCCGCGCTCTCCTTTGAGCCGGAAACCTCTGCCGCTCTGGGCTTCGGGTTCCGGTGCGGCTTCCTGGGCCTGCTCCACATGGAGGTCATCCAGGAGCGTCTGGAGCGTGAATACAACCTCGATCTCGTCACGACCGCGCCGAGCGTCGTGTACCATATCACCAAGACCTCCGGCGAAATGGTGGCAATCGACAACCCCACCAACTACCCCGATCCCTCTGAGATCAAGCTGGCGGAGGAGCCGATCGCGAACGCGCACATCTATACGCCCAGCGAATACGTCGGCAATATCATGGAGCTGTGCCAGGAGAGGCGCGGTGTCTTTAAGGACATGAAATATATCGATACCGACCGCGTCGATATCCACTATGAGCTGCCGCTCAACGAGATTATTTACGACTTCTTCGACGCGCTCAAGAGCCGGACCCGCGGCTACGCCTCCTTTGACTATGAGTTGTGCGGCTACGCGAAATCCGATCTCGTCAAGCTGGATATCATGCTCAACGGCGAAATTGTGGACGCGCTGTCCTTTATCATCCACGCCGACAAAGCTTACCCCCGCGCGCGGAAAATGGCGGAAAAGCTCGCAGAGAAGATCCCGCGCCAGCTGTTCGAGGTGCCGATTCAGGCGTGCATCGGCGGGCGGATCATCGCGCGCGAGACGGTGCGCGCCCTGCGCAAGGACGTGCTTGCCAAGTGCTACGGCGGCGACATCACCCGAAAAAAGAAGCTGCTGGAAAAGCAGAAGGAAGGCAAAAAGCGGATGCGCCAGCTCGGTACGGTGGAGGTGCCGCAGGAGGCGTTCATGAGCGTCCTGAAGCTGGACGAATAAGCGAGATCCGGCAATTTACAGCAGATGCCCAAGCCCTCCGGGACTTACTCCCGGCAGGCGTCCTCCGCTCACGGACAATTTTAAATTCCGCATATTTCACTATCCTTTTAAAAGGAGTGCTTTCTCATGGCAAACTGCGACAACAAAATGGAATGTCCCTGCACCTATGACTGTCCCCGCCACGGCAAATGCTGCGCCTGTGTGGCACATCACCGGAATCATAACGAGGGCGTGCCGGGCTGTTTTTTCTCCCCT
>DVHF01000108.1 GCA_018712265.1 Candidatus Gallacutalibacter pullicola | reverse complement strand
AGTTCCCGTTGATAATTTATATACAGCGTACAAAGAAGTAAATAAAGCGCTGGAATACAAAAGGGCAACTCATACAGATGAAATATTCTCCAACAGGATCCTTTCCGGATTTGCTGTTCGTTCCTACTATTTTCCGCTCAATATTGAATATGAGCTGAGCCGTCAGATTCGTCAGGGGGATTTTGAGGGCGCTAAAAAACAGCTCGATATCCTGTTCCAAATCAATTTTTCGCAGGAACCGCTTCATCTCTACATGACGCGCTGTCTGCTGTATGATATTATCGGTACGCTTGTCAAGTCTCTGGATTCACAGGACAATCCGCAGGAGATCCGGATGCTGGAAAATATAGATATCGATCTGGATTCCAACGATGAGGATTCGCTGCATAGGATACATCAGGAGATCGAAAACGTAATGCGAGTGATCTGCGAAAGTCTCCAGCATAGGGAAAAAAGAGCGCCAGCCATCAGCAGCACGAAACTGGAGCAGATTGCCCGTGTGAAATCCTATATCAGCGAGAATCTCGCAGATCCCTCCCTGAATCAGGAGGGCGTCGCCGCCGCGCTTTCTATGAGCGTTTCCCAGCTTTCGCGGCTGTTCCGCGAGGTAGAGGGGAACAGTGTTGTGGAGTATATCAACCAGCTGCGTATGGAAAAAGTAAAGGATGCCCTTTCCCATACGGATAAAAGCATCGATGAGATCTCCACCGACTGCGGTTATTCCGGTGCGAAAACCCTGACACGCCTGTTCAAAAAGTACGAGGGGATCACGCCCGGAATGTGGAGAAAGCTTCACAGCAGCGGTTCCGAAGGAACTGGACATCTGGGAAACGCATAAGACACGGCGATTCTGTATCAAGGGAGCAGAGATATCATGCACAGGATACCTCTGCTCCTGTTTTATTTCTGTTCAGGACAGATCCATCAGAATTTGCCGCAGTATTTCTCCAAATATGCACCGCGATTCTTCCTGTAGTGCCGCCGACAGCGCGTCCTGAGATACCGGATTCGTAGAGGAAGCAAGCTGGATAAGAGAATCTGCAGGGGAGAGAAACTTCTCTGCTTTTTCCAAATCCTGTTTTTCCGGGGATACAATCGCATCTACTAAGGACGGGAGGAAGGTTTGATACTCCTGGCTGAGCCGGTAATACCGTTCCAACCAAGTGTTGATATCCTCGTAGCCGGGTTTAGCGGTGTGGGTGCGGATCTGCGCGCGTTTTACCAGAGCGCGGAACACAGTGGAAAGCAGTTCTCTGTCCTGTTCCGTGCGGCCGTTTTCCGAACGAATGCCGGGCAGAAAGAAGATTCGAGCGGCCTGCGCATCGCACCGCAGCCAGTCATCATCCGCCCAGCTGCTGGTGAATTGCGCCAATACTCTGCCGCAGACAGTGCCAAACCGGAAGGCGTCCGCCTTTTCCGGCACGTCATCGATTCCCTCTGCCGCTTTTATTTCTCCCAGCTCGAGATCGCGGTACCGCTGCATTGCGCCAAAAATAGCGTAATTATCGATCAAACTCCTGCCCGCCAGACGGGCAGCGGAGTTGACGAGGGCAATCTCAGTAAAAAAAGAACGCATATTACCCCTCCTATACTGCAAGGCCGCCGGGGCCCTTTTTGCCGATATCCAGACGTTCTTTCAGCTCCGCGATCCCCATATCGTCCCGCTCGAAATATTCGGCGGCAGTAAGGATGTAGGAGAGGGAGAGCCGCAGCGCCTTTCCGTAATGGCTGGCAGGTTCGGCGGCGAGGGCGTTTTCATATTCCGCTGGCGAGGGCGTTTCTCCGCCGCGCAGCCGTACTGCCAGATTGACAATCTCATCATGATTGTCGATCCAGTTGATATCGGTGACATATTCGGCAGTAAGCTCCGGATCGGGGCTGCCCGCTGACCGCGTATAGCGCCGCAGATCCACATAGAATTTCTGCGCTCTCATACACATTTCCTCAAAGAACGTCTGCATGCCATCCGTATCGGAAAGCGTCTGAATATTCATGTAGGAGGCACCGAAAGCCTGCTGGATAAACAGGGCTGCGCGATCCAGATCGATCCGTTCGATTCCGTCAAGGCACGCCAGCTCTTCCGGGAAGATCGCCAGCCGAAAAGTGGGATCGACGGCATAATAGCGGTTGTACATAACCCCTTCGTGATAAACACTGCATTCTGTGGGGGAGAGGTTTGGATCCACATCACTGCCGCGCCCTTTCATTTTAGGCTCTCTCCAAATCGGTTTCATTTCCCGGTCACATGCGCGGTGTGAGATCCATCCCAGCACGAAGGCCAGCTTAGCCTTTAAAAGCTCGTCGCGTCGCGGCCAGAGGGGCTTATATTCCTCCAGAAGCCGGAAGCTGAACTGATCGCCGGAGACGGTGATGCAGCCCAGACGTGAAAAATTCTCAAAATCGCGCATAACCTCGCGAAAGCTTTCCGGAATTTTGGGAAGCCCCACGCCGATGTGGAAACTGTCTTCCAGAATAGCAGTGTGGACAATATGTTCAGACATGGCTGTCTCCTTTCCGCTCTGTCAGGGGGCCTTCACTTCAAAAATAATCTCTGTTTCCGGACTGCGCAGGAAAGAGAGATCCAAGCCGAGGCCCGGACCATCTGGGATGCGTACTTTCCCATCTTTTACAGTCAGGCCGCCGGGGACGCAGTCCTCCACGCCCTGAAAACCTTTATATTCGTGGTAATGGCCGGCATTGGGAATGATTCCGCAGAAAAGGAGCATATTGTAGGAGGCAAATCCGCCTGAGACGTGCGGTGTCACAGGCTTTCCGGCAGCCTGCGCCATACGTGCCACTTTGATGCACTGGATGAACCCGCCGGTGTATTGGAGATCCGGCTGCAGCACCTGCGCGGCGTCGTTTTCGATGATCCATGCGAAGCGGCGCAGGCTTGTTTCCTGCTCGCCGAAAGCCAGAGGCACATCCAGAGCGTCTGCAACAGCTTTCGTATCCCACAGATCGTCGAACGGGCATGGCTCCTCGTAGAAATAAGCGTTGATGCTCTCCACAATGCGCCCGATCTCGATCCCTTTGCGCGCGTCGAAGGATCCATTGCCGTCGGTATGGATAATAAAATCATCTCCGAAGTGCTTGCGGGCCAGATGGAGCAGTCCCTCGGTGCGTCCAGCCAGGGAATCCTTATTGCGGCTCATCCGCCCACCAAGCTTGAATTTGATCGCTTTGGCGCCTGTTTCATCCACGCGGCTTTGGAGAATATCGACCTCTTCCTCCGGCGTGGTATGGCGGTTCCCGGACGCGACATAGATATTCAGCTCATCGCGCACACGGCCGCCCAGCAGTTCCGATATATGGACCCCAGCGGTTTTGGCAAGCATATCCAGCACGGCGGATTCCAGCCAGGCGATGCAGCACCAATACGCCAAGCCTTGGATTTTATAGTTGATGTCGGTAACATAAATTTCCTGAAGGATTGCTTCCAGCTGGCGGGCATCCTTGCCGAGAGCGATAGGGAGGAATTTTTTCAGCAGGAGATAGAGATAGGAGGCGCGTTCTGAGCAGGGAGCGATCCCCTCCTCGCCCTTTGTGCCGCGCACGCGCAGAAACCAGTACCCGTTATGCCGGAGCATGGCAAAGGAATCTATGATGATAGGATCGGGCAAGCGGTCTGTAACAAGGACAGGCCTGTCCATAATTTCCTGAAGCTGCTCCGCAGTAACAGGAATATGTGGCTGAAAGTCCGGATGGAGTTGATACAAGCGGCATACTTCCTTTCTGTATGGGACTGCGGCGATGCCGCCCTCCGGAGAGAGCGGCACGGTGCGCAGGCTTGAATTAAAATTCAGGGATATCGGCGACAAAAACACCGGGCTTTCCGAAGCCGTCGCTGGTAAAAATAGCCTTGTTCGTATGATAAGATACTGTGACATGGGGATGGTACAGCGACATGGTTTTCAGCCACGACATTTTCTGATAGCAGAGGACGCGCACCTCACCCGTTTCAATCTTGACAATATACATTTCTCCGTTTCCGCGCTTGGAGTCACAGATAACATACCGGTCGTCCTGTGTCACGGTACCGTGCTCATTGTCCAGCTCGAACATGGTGACTTCCTTATTTTCCGTCACATCGAAATAGGAAAAGAACACCTTCCCCTCACGCCGCACAGTGAAATACAGCCGTTTGCCCGTGTTGCCCCAGAACTCGTGCCCGGCGGCCTCATAATCGCCGTCGTCGTGATCGCGCACACGGCGGTTTCCGGATCCGTCCGCGTGGATCAGCCACATACGCGCCTGAATCTTCTCCCAAGTTCCCTCATGAGCGTAAACGAGCAGATTGCTGTCGTTTGGGCAGAACTGGCAGTGGCGCAGCGGCTGCTCGCCGTGAATGATGATTTTGGCTTCGCGCGTGGCAAGATCGGTTACAATCAGGCCGTAGTCGGGATCCGCCTCGTAAAAGCAGACGAGCTTTTTTCCGTCCCAGCTGGGGAAAGCGCCGGAGCACTTTGTCACCTTTGGTCCGACAAGATCCTGTGCCCGTACGATGATTTCCTCCTCAAGCGTTTCGAGATCCACTGTCTTGATGCAGCCGTCGGCGCCGAAAAATACCTTTTTTCCGTCGCGGGAGGGATAACCAAAGTAATCGAGCTGATAGCCCTCAGTCAGCTGCCTGACACTGTTGTCCGAGAGATCCAGCTCGAACAGATTATTGCCGCCGTCTCGGGTGGATTCAAAGATAATCTTCTTATCGTCCGGTGTAAAGCTCCTGTTATGGAAATAGAGATGGTTGCAGGCGTAGGCCGGATCCGTGATCCGGACGAGTCTGGGGGAAATGCCGCTGTCGTGCATTTCCTGTGGAACAAAATAGGAGATGTCGCCTTTCATAGTAGTCCTTCCTTTCCTCTCTGCGCGTCTGAAAGCGGGAGGGGCGGCTCGCCGTCCCTCCCCATTGATGATTTATCTGGCGTTGTAGCGGTCCACAGCGGCCTGCTGGATGGCAAGCGCGTCGGCGACGCCCATATTGCTGCAGGTATCGACGAAGCTGTCCCAATTGTCAAACGACTCAGAGCCGATGATAAACTTCATGGCAGTCTGTTCTACATAGGTATCCAGATCGGCCAGGATAGCGGTCAGGTTCTGGGATTCCTCAGAGGTATACGATACGACAGGGAATTGACGGTTCTCGTAATCCTTTTCCTCCCATGCCTCCATGGCTTGCTGCTGCTGCGGCATATTATAATACTGGAGCATATAATCCGGATCCTGTACCAACATGGCCGGGCCTTTAATTGCGGTGAGAGCATAATTGGCCAGAATGGCATCAACGCTCAGACCATCCGGGTTATTGAGAATCAGATCGGTATACTGCGGCTTACCATCTACCATAGTATAGGAAACACCCTCTTCACCCCAGTTAAAGCGCATATATCCTTCCTCAGAGAAGCCAAAGTCATACATCCGCATGGCGGCTTCTACATTTTCACATGCAGTGGTGATGCCGAGCTGCGGGTTCCCTCCGAATTCATACTCCGTAGCATACATGGCGAGCTCTCCCTCATTGATAGTAGGCAGTTTCACGCCCATCAGTTCGAAATCGGGGTTATCCTGGTTAGCCGTCATATAAGCACCCAGACCGGAGGAACCGGCACCGAAAGTGGCAAAGGATCTACCGGAGGACATATTGTTGTCCAGTGTCTGCTGATCGAGGGTAGCGAAGTTGGCATCGAGATATCCCTTGGTATACCATTCATTGAGCTTCATCAGGAATTCCTTGTAGCCATCCTCCTGCGGCGCGAAATGAACTACGCCTTCAGTATCTTCATACCAGAAGTCATTGCTCACGCCGAATGCAGGCTGGAAGAGATTGCTGAGCTCGCCGGGAGTGTTGGAGCTTCTGAGACGCCCGGTGAGCGGGTAGGAATCCGGATATGCTTCCTTCATAGCTGCGAGGACAGCATCCCACTCGTCGATGGTTTCCGGCGGCTCCAGGCCGAGTTCATCAAGAATATCTTTGCGGATCATGGGGCCTGTGGTGGCCAGCAGGACGCCGCCGCCCTTCAGGAACGGGATGACGAAGAATCTGCCGTCATCGTCTTTTACCATGCGCTCTATATCGGTATTTTCCGCATAGTAGGCCAGAAGGTTGGGCATATACTTCTGCATATCGTCGGTCAGATCAATGAGGACGCCGTCGTTATACAGCTTCTGTGTACCGCCGGGCTGACCGACAAGATCGTAATTGATAAGATCGGGATAGTCGCCGGAAGCAAGCAGAATATTATACTGCTCCTCCTCCATACCGGAAGGCGGTGTTTCAAATTCCAGAGTAACACCGGTCTTTTCAAACCACCACTGTACGACTTCCAAATCCGCATAGCTGGAATAATCCTTGGAAACCTTGGAATGGAGTTTTCCAAAATAAGTGAGCACGGGGTTTCCCTCGACCGGATAGGTGAATTCTTCAGCTTCACCGCTGGACTCTCCGGAAGATTCGGACGAAGCCTCTGATGCGGATGCAGACGAAGACGCCTCAGATGAAGATGCTTCCGGGGCACTTGAACAGCCGGAAGCTGCCGATGCCAGCATGGCGATTGCCAACAGGATAGATACACTTCTTTTCGTTTTCATAATAGCCTCCTTTGTTGATTTCTCTCGTACGAAAACCCCCATGCCTTCAGTGCAGTGTCTCTGTCTGGCGGAAGGCGGCCTGAATAGAAAATCCAGACGGCTTTTTTGAGAAGATCTTTTCCAAAACTCGGGAAGGCCCGGGGGGATGAACCGGATTTACAGGGAAAACTTATCCCTTGACGGCGCCGACCATAATTCCTTTGACAAAAAAGCGCTGCAGGAATGGGTATAAGCACAGGATCGGTACAGTTGCCACTACGATTGTGGCATATTTGATTGTCTCGCTGATCATGGCGTTGTCATCTGCGGCGGAGAGATCCATGGAAGCGGCCGCACTGTTTTGGATAATCATTTCGCGAAGGATTAGCTGGAGAGGATACAGCTCTCTTTTGCGGATATAAATCAGGGCATTGAACCAGGAATTCCAATGGGATACGCCGTAGTAGAGGACCAGAACTGCGATAGTCGGTACGACAAGAGGGATCATAATCTTCACCAGGATAGTGAGCTGAGAGGCGCCGTCGATTTTAGCGGATTCCTCAAGGCTCTGCGGTACTCCCTCAAAGGCTGTGCGCATGATAATCAGATTGAAAGTATTGACGGCAACCGGCAGGATCAGAGACCAGATGGAACCTGCCAGCCCCAGATTGCGCACGTTGAGGTATTCCGGGATCATGCCGCCGCTGAAATACATGGTAAACAGGGTAAATAGAGAGAGAAAGCGGCGGAGCATCAACTGGGGACGCGACAGGACATAAGCTCCTGCAATCGTAAAAACGATATTGAAAACCAATCCAACAGCCACGATAAACAGCGTGTTGCGATATCCTGTCCAGATATTGGGATTTCCAAATACCTCCTCGTAGGAGGCTAGGCTGAAGCCCAGCGGATGCCACAGGAAATTTCCGCCAAAGCGCATATATTCACCGGGCACACTGAAGGAAACAAACAAGACATAAAGCAGGGGGTAAAGGGTGATGATCACCAGGACCAACATAATGATGACATTTATAAAGTCAAAGATGTAATCCCCTATGGAACGTTTTATTTTCATGAAATCCTTCCTTTCTGTTCATGTGCGGCGGCCATCCGGAAAGCAGCCGGATCTGGCGTCCCCGCCTGCTTCCGGAAGGCAGGGGCCAGGATCGCGGCAGTTCAGGAGGCGGCTAAGTCAGATCACCACAGGCTCGTCTCGTTTATCTTGCGGCTGAGAGCGTTAACAGACAGGACGAGAATGAAGTTGACAACGGAATTGAAAAGTCCCACCGCTGCGCTGAAGCTCCAGTCCGTCCCGATAATCCCGCGGCGGTACACATAGGATGAAATGATATCTGCTGTCTCGTAGATAGCTGGATTGTAGAGAAGGATGACTTTTTCTGCGCCAAGTGACATAAGCTTGCCCACGTTCATAATGAACATAATGACAATAGTGGGAAGAATACAGGGAAGCGTGATGTTGAAGATCTTGTGGAATCGGTTGGCCCCGTCGATGGCAGCGGCTTCATAGAGTTCTTGATCGATGGAAGTCAGAGCTGCGAGATAGATAATGCTTCCCCAGCCGACCTCCTGCCAGATGCTCGACAGCACATAGATGGGCACAAAGTTGCCCGCATCGTTGAGCATCGACTGCTGCGGATAGCCGAAGTAGCCAAGGAAATGTGTGATGATGCCGTTATCGC
>DVHF01000107.1 GCA_018712265.1 Candidatus Gallacutalibacter pullicola | reverse complement strand
ATTTTTCACTTACCAGCTGGGCGGAGGTACGACGCGTTGCGCGGTATGCCCACCGCAGGTGCGTGCAGGCTTAGCCTGCTGCTCGCCGCAAGTGCGGTAGAACGTCGGCAGAAAGGCTGCAACGCGGGCGTCTTAGCCCGATCGTACCACCCGGCCGGGCGACCAGAGGGAGCGGGCGCGATCTAAGTGCAGGCTTAGCCTGCTGCCCACCGCAGGCGTGAATAAAAGGGACTTCCTGTGAAAGACTATAAAAAGTTTTTGGAAAAGCAGGAGGTATCCCCGATTATGAGCAAGACCAAAAATAAAAAGTATGTGAGTATGCTGGCGGAGGAATCCGCTCCGGAAACGGAGAGTTCTGAACAGGAGGAATCTCTCCAGCAGTGGGATCGGATCTCGGAATCGGGTTCGGTCATTACACAGGGCGGACGGCACACGATCCACTGCCTGACTATCATCGGACAGATCGAGGGCCACACGGCGCTGCCGTCCCAAAACAAAACGACGAAATACGAGCACGTCATCCCACAGCTTGTGGCGATCGAGGAAGAACCGAAAATAGAGGGGCTCCTGATTTTGCTCAATACGGTGGGCGGCGACGTGGAGGCGGGCCTCGCGATTGCCGAGGTGGTTGCGGGCATGAAAAAGCCCACAGTATCGCTTGTGCTGGGCGGCGGCCATTCCATAGGCGTCCCGCTGGCGGTGGCGGCGAAGCATTCCTTCATCGCCCGCAGCGCGTCCATGACGATCCATCCCGTGCGCATGAACGGGTTGATGCTCGGCGTTCCCCAGACGCTCGAATATTTCCAGCGGATGCAGGAGCGGATCACGCAGTTCGTCACGCAGAATTCCTCCATTTCTCCGGAGCGGTTCTACGAGCTTTCCATGAATACGCAGGAGCTTGTGATGGACGTCGGCAGCGTTTTGGACGGCCCTGCGGCAGTCAACGAGGGACTGATCGATTCTCTGGGCAGCCTTTCCGACGCGATTGACTGTCTGTACCAGATGATTGACGATGCCAAAGCGCCGCCCAAAAAGCGGAAAGGCAAGAATAAGACTTCAGGCTGAGCTTTATCAGCCTGCAGCAGATAAAGCAGAAAATTTGCAGCGGGGGCGGGACATTCCTCACAGCTTGGGGAATGTCCCGAAGCAGCGGGCGGCGGCTCTTAATAGAGACGGATGTCACGCTGCGAAGTCCCGGAATCTGCGATCCGAAAGGGGCGCGGATCCGGCGGGGGAATCCCGGATTTTACATAGAGGTGATGGATTTTTGGCAGCGAGAAAAAAGGCAAAGCATACGTCGCGCAGCACGGCGAAAGCGCCGGCAAAAAGAACTGCGTCGCGGCAAAGCTCCTCCAAAGCGGGGCAGGCCGCCGCAAGGGAGGACGCGCAGCAGCGGAACCAGGTGGCGGCAGTCATCTTATTTGCAGTGTCCCTGCTGCTGGGGTGTCTGGTCCTGATTCCCGGAGATCACGTGTGGCTGTGGCTGCACAGCGTTCTGCTGGGGCTGTTCGGGAGCTGCGCCATCCTGTGGCCTGTCCTGCTGATGTACATAGCGTTCGCCACGGCTACCGAAAAAAAACATAAGAATACACGGTTCCGGATTGGGATGATTGCGTTCATCCTGTTTTTATTTTGTTCCGCGATCTATATTTTTAACGCGCAGCCGTCGGAGCAATCCTACTGGACGCTTCTGGGCGAGCTGTACCAGAAGGGGACGCAGCGATCCGGCGCTGGCCTGATCGGCGGACTGCTGGGGATCCCGCTGGCGTCGGCGCTTGGAGGGATCGGATCCAAAATTGTGATCGTGCTGCTGCTGTTCGTGGCGGTCATGCTGCTGACCGGTACCGGACTGATCCAGCTGTTCCAGACGATGACAAAGCCCGTCAACAAGGCGGCGGGGAGCATCAATTCTGCCCGGAAACGCCGCGTGCAGGAGAAAAACCGGAAGCGCGACATCGATATTGATCTCGACCGTGAGGATCAGCAGCGCCGCGCTGCGGAGAAAAAGCGCGAGCAGGAGACGGAACGCGCCCAGAAGCTGGAAAATCTGGAGCAGGCGATCCGGATGCCGGAGCCTGTCCTGCGGGAAAAAATAGATATTTTCCGCGACGACGAACCGGCAGAAAAGCCCGCCCCGCCGCAGGCGGAGCCGGAACAGGATCCGCAGGAAAACGCGGCGGCGGAAGCGATGGCGGCGTATCTTCGCAAGATGGACGAGGCTCGGAAAAAGGAAAGCGCCGTCCCAGCTCCGGTGCAGGCCGCCCCTGCGCCCGCCGGGGATCCGGAGAAACCGTCCGAGGAACCCGTCTACCGGTTCCCGCCGCTTTCGATGCTCGAGGAGGATCATCCCGTGGAGGAAAGCGGCGTGACGAGGGAGCTTCAGTCGAACGGGCAGAAGCTTGTCGATACGCTGAAAAGCTTCGGGGTGCAGGCCAAGATCGTGGATATCAGCCGCGGTCCGGCCGTCACGCGGTATGAGCTTCAGCCGGCCGCAGGCGTCAAGATCAGCAAAATTACCAATCTTTCCGACGATATCGCGATGAACCTCGCGGCCTCCGGCGTGCGCATCGAAGCACCGATCCCCGGGAAGGCGGCGATCGGCATCGAGATCCCGAACAGGACCGTCAGTGTTGTGCGGATGCGCGGCCTGATTGAATCCTCCGCGTTTACTACATCAAAAAGCCGCCTGACCGTTGCGCTGGGACGCGATATTGCCGGCAGCGCCACTATGGCGGATCTCGCGAAAATGCCCCACCTGCTGATCGCCGGATCGACCGGATCCGGTAAATCGGTGTGCATCAACTCCCTGATCATCAGCCTGCTGTACAAGTCCACGCCCGACGAGGTAAAATTCCTGATGGTGGACCCCAAGGTGGTGGAGCTGGGAATCTATAACGGCATCCCGCACCTGCTCGTGCCGGTGGTGACGGATCCGCGCAAGGCGGCGGGCGCGCTGAGCTGGGCCGTTTCGGAGATGCTCAACCGCTATAAGCTGTTCGCCGAAAACAACGTGCGCGATCTGGCGGGATACAACCGCCTTACAGAGGATCCGGAGCGCGTCGATGCGGAGGGCCAGCCGCTGTCCCGCCTGCCGCAGATCGTCATCATCATCGACGAGCTGGCCGACCTGATGATGGCCGCGCCGAATGAGGTAGAGGACTCGATCTGCCGTCTGGCGCAGATGGCGCGCGCCGCCGGGATGCACCTGGTGATCGCGACGCAGAGGCCGTCGGTCGATGTCATTACGGGCATCATCAAAGCGAATATCCCGAGCCGCATCGCGTTTGCCGTTTCATCGCAGGTGGATTCCCGCACTATCCTCGATATGGGCGGCGCGGAAAAGCTGCTTGGGCGCGGCGATATGCTGTTTGCTCCCGTCGGTTCGCAGAAACCGGTCCGCGTGCAGGGCTGCTTCGTCAGCGACAGCGAGATCGAGTCGATCGTCAATTTCGTGAAGGAATCGTCAGCCGCGGGATACGATCAGGGCGTGATGGACGAGATTGAACGCAACGCCGTCTCCGACTCTAAGAAGGAGAGCCGCGAGGAAAAGGGAGACAGCATGGATCCCATGATGATGGACGCAATCAAATGCGTGGTAGAGGAGGGGCAGGCGTCCGTTTCCCTGCTGCAGAGGCGGCTGCGGCTGGGTTATGCGCGCGCGGGCAGGCTGATAGACGAGATGGCCGAAATGGGGATCGTTTCGGAACGGGACGGTTCCAAGCCGCGCAAGGTGCTGCTCACCTACCAGCAGTATCTGGAAATGAGCATGAACCGGGCGGAGGAATAGCCGCCCTTTCAAAACAGGAGAAAAGGAGGGGGCGCATGGCGGGAGCAGGAAAAAGTGCGTTTTGCCGGGCGCTCGTTCCGGTGTGCGTGGCAGCCGGGCTGACCATGTGCGCCGCGTCCGCCGGGCCGGAGGCGTGGGATCGGGCGTGGACGCAGCTGCGGGAGCCGGATTTCACGCAGGCAGCGGAGGAATATCCGGCCTGTGTGCATGTGCTGGATGTGGGCAAAGCCGATGCGATTATCCTTGAATGTGAGGGAAAATTCGCGCTTATAGACGCGGGCACGCTGGATCGCGGGGAGCAGGTATCCCAATATCTGGCGCGGCGCGGGGCAGATCGGTTGGAATTCGCGATCAACTCCCACCCGGACAGCGACCACGTGGGCGGCATGGGGGAGGTTCTCACCCGGTTCGAGACCGGGAGTTACATAACGCCGGAGCTTCCGCCCAAGCTGGAGCCGCGCGACGGGGAATACACGAAGCTGAAGGATCTGCTGCTGGAAAAGGAAATCCCGGTGATCCACCCGGAGCCGGGGACGGAATTTGAACTGAATTCGATGCGGATCCGGGTGCTCGGTCCGCTGAGCCCGGGCGAGACGACAAACGATAATTCGCTTGTGCTCCGTGTGGAATACGGCGCGTCGGTGTTCCTGCTGATGGGGGACGCGGAGGAAGCCGAGGAGGAGGAACTGCTGGAATCCGGCCAGAATCTGCGGGCGGATGTGCTCAAGGTGGCCCATCACGGGAGCAAATCCTCCACCTCAAAAGCGTTTCTGAAGGCGGTGCGGCCGGAATACGCCGTCATTTCCGTCAAAAAGGACCGCAATAAGCTGCCCAAAAAGAAGGTGCTTTACCGGCTCAAGGAGCAGGGCGCGCAGGTGCTGCGCACCGATGTGGACGGGACGGTCCTGTTCCTGACAGACGGAAAGGATATTACAGTAGAAACAGAAAACAGGAAAGGGAATTGACATGAAAACTTTGATTATCGACCGGTTTGAGGGCTCCTACGCGATCTGCGAGGACAAGGATCAGAAATATTTCGGCATTGAAACAGCGGAGCTTCCCAAGGGCGCCAAAGAGGGCGACGTGCTGGAAATCAGCGACGAGGGCACGCTCTCGATCAATGCGGAAAAGACGGCCGCGCGCCGCAGCAAAATCAAGAAGCTTCAGGACAAGCTTTGGGAATAATTGAGGCCAGCAGGAAAGAAACGGACGCCCCCAGCCGGGAAAATCCCCGCGCCGGAGGCGTTTTTTCATAAAGTGTGCAGCCGCTGGACGGAAAGGAGGGGCCTTGATGGAAAAATATTTTGACGTGCTGTGCAGATGCCCGCTGTTTGACGGAATGGATCAGGCGGAACTCTCGCAGCTGCTGGGCTGTCTCGGCGCGAGGGTGATGGAGGCGCAAAAAAAGCAGGCCGTTTTCACCGAGGGCGATCCCGCTGAATTTGTGGGGATCGTCCTGTCGGGCGGTGTGCAGGTGGTGCGGGACGATTACTACGGCAGGCGGAGCATCGTGGCGGCTGTCGGACCAGCGGAGCTGTTCGGGGAAGCGTTCGCGTGCGCCGCTGTACAGGAGCTTCCCGTGAGCGTGATCGCTTTTCAGGACAGCGAAATCCTGCTGCTGAACTGCCGCCGGATCCTCACCTCCTGCCCGAACGCGTGCGCGTTCCATGCGCGGCTGGTCGGCAATCTGCTGCGCGTCGTGGCGGGCAAGAACCTGCTGCTCAACCAGAAGCTGGATCTGGTTTCCCGACGCACCACTAGGGAAA
This sequence comes from Candidatus Gallacutalibacter pullicola, assembly GCA_018712265.1. Lineage (GTDB taxonomy): Bacteria > Bacillota > Clostridia > Oscillospirales > Acutalibacteraceae > Gallacutalibacter > Gallacutalibacter pullicola. The sequence goes on along the minus strand of DVHF01000107.1, from coordinate 27,751 downwards.
AGCTGATGGCCTATCTGCTCGCACAGGCCAAAAAGCACGGGAGCAATGAATTCACGATTCCTTATGACCGCCAGTCGCTGGCCGATTATCTGGAGGTGGATCGCAGCGCGATGTCCGCGGAAATCAGCAGGCTCCGCCGCGAGGGGATCCTTGAGACGGATCGGAGCTGGTTCAGGCTCCTGGACGCCCGGCTCTGACCTCATTTCTAAAACCTTTTTTAAATCTTCCCCATAGGTTTGACAGCCCTTTCCCCCGCAAGGTATAATAAGGCTAAGCCTTAATATAATTCGCGCCAGGCTAAGCCTGGACGTAGTCCGCGCCGCGCGTCGTTACCTCCGCGGAAATGCCGATAGGCTCAGGTACTGCGTCGCGGCGGCAAGCTGGTCAGGGATACGGTATAATATCCGCAGACGGCTATAAACGCGGGCATATTAGCCCGATCATACCATCCAGCTGGGCGGAGGTACGACGCCTGCGCGATCTGCCCACCGCAGGTGCAGCCTGCTGCTCTTGGGAGGAACTGAGAATGAAACGATTGGCGGCGCTTGCGGCCTTTAAAGCTTCTATATTTTTTAAGGATCGCGCCGATGCGGATTTTTTCCGGCGGTACAGCCGCCTGATTTCTGCCGACGTGACGGAGGAGGAGCTGTCCGAGCTTCCGGAATCCCCGGAGGAGCTGTTCTTCGATTCCCCGGTATCCGCGGCGCGGTACCGGAAGCTGTACGATCTCTGCGGCGGCGATCCTGTCGCGCTGACGGCGGTGCAGCTCTCCCTGCTGGCCGAAATGGACGGCCGGGTCCTCCCCATGCTTCGGGAGGGCGGTCTGTGTACGGACGGCCTGACCATCGAGGCCGCCGCGCGGATTGCGTGCCGTACGCAGGAAAGCATCGACAATATCCCCGCGCTGCGCCGCGCGTATGACAGGGTGGAGCTGCTTTTGCAGGCCGAGCCGGGTCACAGCAATTTCCTGCGCACGCCCTTTCAGCTGGACGGCCGGCTGGCCGCGTGGCTCAGCGGGGACGACGAGCCGGATCACGCGATGAAGGATTTCTGCACGGTTGTCCCGCCGGACAGCCCGGAGCCGCCGTTCCGCCGTATGGATCGGGAGATCCGGGAGACGGCTGATCTCATCCGGCGGACAGGGGGCTTCTGCCTTGTCCCGATCCGCGGCGAGCGCACGAGCGGCCGCCGGTTCTTCGCACGGGAGACGGCGCGCCTGCTGGGCCGGGAGCTGATGCTTGTGCCGTATGCGTCGGTGAGCGAAAACAGCCGCCTGCTGGCAAAGCCGTGGCGGCGCGTCCTGCGCGAGCTGCTCCTGACCGATCGCCTGTTGTGCCTGTGCGATCTGGATAGCCCTCCGGAGGGGCAGTTCGATCTTCTGCCCGCGCAGCTTCGTATGATGGAGCGCGGCCTTGCGCCGCTGGATCGCCCGGTGTTTCTCACGACGGACGAGAAAGTGCGCGCCGTGCCGTTTGTGCAGGCGTTCGTCGCGCCTGTTGCGATTCGGCCATGCTCCGTACAGGAAAGCGTCGCGCTGTGGGAATCGCTTTCCCGGGAAAAGCTTCCGGATGCGTCCGGGTTCCCGTGCGCGGAGCTCGCTGCAAAAATGACGCTGACTGCCGGGCAGATCTCCCGGATCCTCGATCTCCTTGCAATCCGCCAGCCGGACGGCCCGTGGGATACGCGGACGATCTTCCGGCTGTGCTATCAGGTGCTTGACGACGGGCGGTACCAGAATATCCGCTTCGTGGAGACCTCCTACACATGGGAGGATCTGCGGCTGCCCGCCGCGCAGAAGAAAACGCTGGAGGACATCTGTACGCAGGTCGAGCGGCAGATTGAGGTACTCGACGGCTGGGGCCTGCGCCGGAAATTCCCGTATGGACGGAGCGTGTCGGCGCTGTTTTCCGGTCCTCCGGGCACGGGCAAAACGATGGCTGCGCAGGTGCTCGCGGGCAGGCTCGGCCTGGAATTATATAAAATCGATCTGTCCCAGGTGGTGGATAAGTACATCGGCGAGACGGAAAAGCGGCTGCGCCAGGTGTTCGATCAGGCGGAAAAAAGCAATATGATCCTGTTCTTTGACGAGGCCGACGCGATCCTCGGCAAGCGCAGCGAGGTCAAGGAGGCCAAGGATAAGTACGCCAACACGGAGGTGGCCTATCTGCTCCAGCGCATGGAGGAATATTCGGGCGTGGTGCTGATGGCGACCAACCTGATGCAGAACATCGATACTGCGTTTGTGCGGCGGTTCCGGTACCATATCGCGTTCACGATCCCGGATGAGAAGCTGCGCCGCGAGCTTTGGCACGACGTCCTGCCGGATTCCGTGCCGCAGAAGGGCATCGACTTCGACTATATGGCGCGCCAGTTTGATCTCTCCGGCTCGCAGATCAAGAATATCGCGCTCAACGCCTGCTACCGGGCGGCGGCGCAGGGAGGGATCCTCCGGATGCGGCACCTTTTGGAGTCGCTTTTCCTGGAGAGCAAAAAAGAGGGCAAGGTGATGCTCGTCAATGAATTCGGCGAATACGGGCATCTTTTATATGAAATTATGGAGTAGCGGTCGCAGGAGCCGTAAGGAGCCATAATGAAAGATAAAAGCTTTGCGCAGGCGGTTGAAAAGGCTTGCAGCAGGGTGCGCTTTCCCCGCGGGGCGGGAAGCCCCACAGGAGAAAGAAAATGGAGACCGAATCATTTCACCCGCGCAATCCGCGCGGCTCAGCCTGCCGAAAGGGCAGGGAATTTTCATCTCTAAAAGGAGGTAATGACAACATGAGCAGGCATCTCTACCAGGATCAGAAAGCCGAGCGTGAGGCAAACGAGGTGGCGGCGCGCTTTATGGACAGCAGCGACGTGGTAGGCGATATGAGCCGGGAATTCGGCTACGATTTTTCGTCGGTCAAGATCCACACGGACGAAGCCGCCGCGCAGCGCGTGGAGGGTACGGGCGTGGATGCGTTCGCGTCGGGGAAGGATATCTTCTTCGGGCGCGATGTATTCAGCCAGCAGGATCCGGCCAGCAAGGGGCTTCTGGCGCACGAGCTGACGCATACAATGCAGCAGTCCGGGGGCGAAGGCGTGCAGCAGGCGGCTCCGGCCGGGGCGGCGCAGGGCGGTATCCTCGACTGGTTCCGCGGATTGTTCGGCAGAAGAAGGAGACCGGAGATCTCCGCCCCCATATCGGTCCAGCCGAATACATCCCCGGAATCCGTTGCCTATATGAACGCCGTGAACAATGCACAGGCGAGAGCTCAGAGGAGAGCCAATCTCAACCCGAATATGACGGCGGATCAGGTTCAAAACCGTCTGCCGCAGGCGCAGATCGGCCAGCTTGGCGATGCCCAGACCCTTGAGAATTTCCGGAATGTGATGGGCAATTCCGAGAAAGGGGTCATCCAGGACTCCAATAAGGCGTTTGCTGGCGGTACAGATGTTTCCGCCAGATCCAACGCGCTGGTTCATCTGGGGATCCGCACCAGCGGCACGGAGGCGGCCAAGGCAAACACTGCATACCGCGGCAGCCTGCTGAGCGGCTACAAGGCGAATGTTTCAGAGTATATGCAGAATCTGGAGAACGGCGGGATGAATTTCACGGGCGTCCTTAATGGTACGCAGAAAGGGACGCTGAAGGGGAGCCCCGGTGCGTATGTTTCCGGCGGCAGGATCGATCAGATTGAGCAGGATTACCTGAGTATGTTCGGCAATTACGCGACGAGCGACGAGGGAATCGAGTACATGAAAAACACGAGCGATATTGTCGGTCAGGCCGATGTATTCGGAGGAGATCCCAGACAGGCGGTGAATTTCATGCTGCAAAGTATGCTCAATACCACTGGCGCCGCTTATGTGGGGATGGATCAGGATCCCAATCTGCTGAACGGCCAGGACGCGATGATGGTTGCGCGCGAGGCGTGCCGCACCCTGCTGATGCTGCCGAACCTCTCTCAGCTCGGCCCGGATGCGATGGCGGCGCTTCCGGCGCCCATCCAGACGCTGGTGGGCCAGTATAACGCGCTGCTGCAGAATATCCAGAACAGATTAGGCGCACGCGGCTGAGTAATCGGGAAAATCCCCGTACCGCTGCCTGATATCGGAACTACGCCTGTCGGGAAAGCTTTTCCGCCTGTGCAGAACAAATCCCCTCCGGATCCGGAAAGGATACCGGAGGGGATTTGCTGCCGTCAGAAAAGTCTCTTCTCAATGGGCGTATTTCTGTTTTCAGATATGGTTTGAAGGCGGGCGTCAGACAAAAAATGGTTATGATGTCGGAATAGGTAACTTTTTTTGAAAATCAGCGGAATCTGGAAATTGAAAGGAACGCCGGGATTGTCTAGAATATAACAATGTACGGAAGGCATCTTTCCGTATGGATACTGTGATTAGGAAACATAAAATTCATAAGGAGGATACACAAATGGCAGATAAGAATCTGGTAGGAACGCCGCATGCAACGGACGAGTATCTGAAGAAAATGGATGCTTACTGGCGTGCTGCAAACTATCTTGGCGCTGCCCAGCTGTACCTGCTGGATAACCCCCTGATGCGTGAGCCGCTGACGATGGATCACGTCAAGAAGAAGATTGTAGGTCACTGGGGGACTGTCCCGGGGCAGAACTTCGTTTATGTTCACCTGAACAGGGTGATCAAAAAGTACGATCAGGACATGATTCTGATTTCCGGCCCCGGCCACGGAGGCAACTTCTTTGTGGCAAACACCTATCTGGAGGGCACATACAGTGAGGTTTACCCGAACATCGGCGAGGATATGGACGGCCTGAAGAAGCTGTGCAAGCAGTTCTCTTTCCCGGGCGGTATCTCCAGCCACGTTGCGCCGGAAACTCCCGGCTCCATCAACGAGGGCGGCGAGCTCGGCTACTCCCTCGCGCATTCCTTCGGCGCTGTGTTCGATAACCCGGATCTGATCGCTGCCTGCATCGTGGGCGATGGCGAGGCTGAAACCGGCCCGCTCGCAACCTCCTGGCAGTGCAACAAGTTCCTGAACCCGCAGACGGACGGCGCTGTGCTGCCGATCCTCCACCTCAACGGCTACAAGATCAGCAACCCGACCATCCTGGCCCGTATCTCCCATGAGGAGCTCGAGCACTTCCTGGATGGCTGCGGCTGGAAGCCCTATTTCGTTGAGGGCGACGATCCGATGGATATGCACCGCAAGATGGCGGATGCTCTGGATGTTGTCATGGACGAGATCAAGGCGATCCAGAAGAACGCCCGCGAGAACAATGACACCACCCGCCCGAAGTGGCCGATGATCGTGCTGCGCACCCCGAAGGGCTGGACCGGCCCGAAGGTAGTCGACGGCCAGCAGATCGAGGGCTCCTTCCGCGCACATCAGGTGCCGATCATGATGGACAAGCCGGAGCACCTGCAGATGCTCAAGGATTGGCTGGAAAGCTATCGTCCGGAGGAGCTGTTCGACGAGAACGGCCGCCTTATTCCGGAGCTGCGCGAGCTCGCCCCGACTGGCGACCGCAGAATCGGCTCCAACCCGCACGCAAACGGCGGCAAGCTGCTGCGTGATCTGCGTCTGCCGGATTTCCGCGATTACGCTGTGGACGTTCCGGAACCGGGCGCTGTCGAAGCGCAGGATATGATCGAGCTTGGCGGCTTTGTGCGCGATATCTTCAAGATGAACGAGGATGCGCGTAACTTCCGCATCTTTGGGCCGGACGAGACGATGTCCAACCGTCTTGGCAAGGTATTCGAGGCCACCAACCGCGACTGGAACAACGATACGTACGACACCGACGAATTCCTCGCTGCGGACGGCCGCGTCATGGACTCCATGCTCAGCGAGCATATGTGCGAGGGCTGGCTCGAGGGCTATCTGCTCACAGGCCGTCACGGCTTCTTCGCCAGCTATGAGGCGTTCATCCGCGTTGTGGATTCCATGTGCGCACAGCACGCAAAGTGGCTCAAGGTCTGCAACCAGCTCCCGTGGAGACAGTCGATCGCGTCCCTGAACCTGATCCTGTCCTCCAACGTATGGCAGCAGGATCACAACGGCTTTACGCATCAGGATCCGGGCTTCCTGGATCACATCGCCAACAAGAAAGCCGACGTTGTGCGCCTGTACCTGCCGCCGGATGCCAACTGCCTGCTGTCCTGCTTTGATCACTGCATCCGCAGCCGCGACTATGTCAACGTGCTGGTAACCTCCAAGCATCCGAGACAGCAGTGGCTGACCATGGAGCAGGCTGTTAAGCACTGCACCCAGGGTATCGGCATCTGGGAGTGGGCGAGCAACGATCAGGGCGAGGAGCCGGATATCGTCATGGCCTGCTGCGGCGATACCCCGACGCTTGAAACCCTCGCGGCTGTGACTATTCTCCGCGAAGCGATTCCGGAGCTGAAGATCCGCGTCATCAACGTCGTCGACCTGATGAAGCTGGAGCCGAAGTCCAAGCATCCGCACGGCCTGAGCGATCCGGAGTACGATATGCTGTTCACAAAGGACAAGCCGATCATCTTCGCGTTCCACGGCTATCACACCCTGATCCACGAGCTGACCTACCGCCGCACGAACCGCAACATCCATGTGTACGGCTACAAGGAGGAAGGCACGATCACCACGCCGTTCGATATGCGCGTGCAGAACGAGATCGACCGTTTCCACCTCGTCAAGAACGCAATCAAGTTCCTGCCGCAGCTGGGCAACCGCGGTTCCTACCTCGTGCAGAAGATGAACGATAAGCTGGTTGAGCACAAGCAGTACATCCATGAGTATGGCATCGATATGCCGGAAATCAGGGATTGGAAATGGCACAACCCGAATAAATAAAATTTAACCCCTCACTTTTTTACGGAACTGTGCTGGCGTAAGCTGGTGCAGTTCCGTAAATATTTTATAGAAATATCCCTTGTTGTTATAGCCGACGATGTGAGCGATCTGGTCGATGCGCATATCGGTTGTCCGGAGCAGTTGCTCCGCCTTTTGCAGGCGCAGGGTCTGGAGATACTCCGTATATGTCATGCCTGTCTGGAGCTTGAGCAGGCGGCTGAAATAATCCTCCTGAAAGTGGAACTCCTCCGAAAGCAGCCGCAGCGAGATATTTGCCAGATTGCGTTTGATGAAATTGGAGATTTCCTCAAACAGAATCCAGTTCATCTCCTTTTTCTGCTTTTGGGAAAGCGAAAATTCATACTGTGTGCTCAAAATGCGGAACACGCGCAGCAGAAGCCCCTGACAGATGATGGGCGAAGCCTCGTCGTTCTGGGCAAGCTCCTGCAGCAGCGCGGACAGGGTATCCTCAATTTGCGGCCCGGTATCCGCCCGGGGATGGAAATGCAGGAACTGCTGTGTATTTTTCTGTTCCAGCAGCGCCATATCCAGGAACGCGGAGATGCGTTCCGTTGTGACGCGCTTCTGCATGATGCTGTCAAAGACAGCGGGAGTCATGCCGAAAAACAGCACGGCGGCACAGCTGCCAAGGATCTCCTGATGGCGGCAGTTGCGATCGATCAGGCACAGCTCGCCCTTATGGAAGGTGATCTCGTTGCCGAGGATTTTCTGCCGGTATTCCCCCTCGACGATATAGAACAGCTCCAGATATTCATGCGAGTGCATCTGCGTGCGCGAGTTCGGGGAGAATTCGGCTTTATAGATGAACGGCTTCTTCCGCGGAAGAATGGTAGCGGCCAGACTGTGCGCGGTATGCTGATCCCAAAGCAGGGAGAAAAAGCGTTCCCCGTGCGGGAGCGGATATGGCTTGCGCTCCTCGGCGTGCGGGGAATATTCCGGACGCAAAATCCGGAAATGATCGAAATTTTCGGGAAGCTCCGTATTTTCGGTGCTGTAAATAAATTGTCTGACGAGTGTGGACAGATCCACAGAGCGTCCCTCCTTTCAAGCAGGACCTGCGGTCGGCAGAACGCGCAACGCGTCGGTACCTCCGCTTGGGCTGGGTGCGCGATTGGGCGTTTATGCCCGCGTTGCAGCCTTTCTGCTGATATTATACCATATCACTGATCAGCTTTCCACCGCGACACAGTACTTGCGGCAACAATTATTCCCGCAGAGGTTACGACGCGCGGCGCGATTTACGTCAAGGCTTAGCCTTGCGCGACAGGGTATTTTTTCTTATCAGAATTTCAGAGACCGGAGGGAGCGCAGCATGATCTGCGTGCAGACCTCGTATGGTTGGATTATAGGAGAAATTCTGATATAATAAAAGACGGAACATCTTCTTTTCCCTGTAAGCAAATAACATAACAACCCACGTCTCGACACAGCGGTTGGATTTCCGCTGAGCTGAGGCGGAATCGGGTCCGGGCCTGAGGCCCGGCGTGGGGGCAACGGGGGACGCGTAGTCCCCCGTCACGGCAGAAGAGGGGGATGGAATTGGACAGGGTGATATTACATTCGGATTGCAACGGGTTTTACGCATCGGTGGAGACAGTGTACCGGCCGGAGCTTGCAGCCGTTCCGATGGCCGTGTGCGGCGATCCGGAGAGCAGGCACGGGATTATCCTGGCCAAAAATGAATTGGCGAAGCGGTACAAAATCCAGACAGCCGAACCGGTCTCCTCCGCGCTGAGAAAATGCCCGGAGCTTGTCCTCGTGCGGGCGCATCATGACCGCTACCGCGAATTTTCCCGGCGAGTCAACCGGATCTATCTGGAATACACCGATCAGGTGGAGCCCTTTTCCGTAGATGAATCATGGCTCGATGTGACGGGATCGCTCCATCTGTTTGGGGACGGGAAGAAGATCGCCGACGAGCTGCGCCGCCGCGTCCGGGAAGAAATCGGGATCACGATTTCCGTGGGGGTGTCGTTCAATAAAATCTTTGCCAAGCTGGGCAGCGACTACAAAAAGCCGGACGCCACCACCGTGATCCGACGGCAGGATGTGGAGCGGATCCTGTATCCCCTGCCCGTAGAGGCAATGCTCCTGGTGGGCGGGAGCGCCGCGGACCGGCTCCGTAAAATGAGGGTGTGTACCATCGGGGATTTGGCGCGCTGCCCGCGCACCCGGCTGGAAAAGCTGCTTGGAAAGCTCGGCGGTACACTGAGCGATTACGCGCGCGGACTGGATCAGTCCCCGGTGCGGAAATGGGGAGAGCACGAGGAGATCAAGTCCGTGGGGAACAGTATCACATTCCGGCGCGACCTGCAGGGGATGGAGGATATCCGTCTGGGAATCACGACGCTTGCCGATCGCGTGGCGGAGCGCCTCCGCAGGCACCAGCTGAAATGCACGGCGGTCCAGATCACCGTGAAAAATCCCGCGCTGCGCGTCATTACCCGGCAGAAAGTGCTGGATGCGCCCGCCAATTCTATGGAGGAAATCCGGGACGCCGCGCTGGAACTGATCCGGAAAAACTGGGATCCGCAGTCCCCAGTGCGGCTGCTGGGGATTACAGGACTGTCGCTCTGTCACGAGGACGAAGGGGGAGGGGAACAGCTCTCGTTTTTCGCTCCGGAAAAAACAGAAAACCGCGAAAAGGCGGAGCATTTGGGACAGGCGATCGATAAAATCAGGGAAAAGCTTGGAGATCACGCCATCTCCTACGCTTCTGTTCTCAATAACGATCTTGGAATTTCCACCTTAAAAATCGACGGGGAAAAGGAAACGGACTGAAAATCCCGGCTGGCCTTTGGAAAGAGGCAGCCGGGATTTTGTGCGTATGCGGCCGTCCTCCGGAACAGCCGAGATATCTGCGGAGAATTCAATCCGACTTGGTTTCCTGCTCCTGTGTTTGCGGGGACGCGGTATTTTTTCTGTCCGCACATTCCAATTTATCGAGCCTTTGTGAAATGGCTTCCAGCTTTTGGAAAATGACTGCCTGATTTTGTATCAATGTGTTCAGATTCAAATTGATGTATTTCAGTATCTCATACTCCTTTTCCATACGCCAGTCCTCCTTTCCGATATTTTACACCGGCACTTTTTCCGCAGCCGGGGAAGGGCGCGGAAAATCCTATCCCCATTATAAACAATTCGCTCTCCTCATGCAAAGCATTTCTTGCTGAACATGGGCCGGAAAAGCAAAAAACAGGACACGCGGTGACGTGTCCTGTGATATCTGAGAGTGCCGTCCCGGATACGCGTGCGTATTCAGGAGGATTTTTGCGCCTTGATCACCTTGAGGCGGGAGAATTCCTCGCGATCCTTTTCCTCAAGGGCGTCTGTGATAAATTTCACCGTTGTTTCAAAACGGGGAATCATAATGTTTTTCAGGGCATTTGCGCGCTTCTGCGTTTTCTTGATCGAATCCGCAAGGCGGTAGACGCTGTTTTCCACTTCGGCCAGTTCCGCCGTGAGCGCCTTGACATCCCCGAATTTCAGATACGCCCGGTCGAGCAGGGTGTTTGTGGAGTACAGCCCAAACGGGACAACGGAGGTGGGGGATTTTTCCAGAGATACCATCGGGATCTCCACCCCCATGACGCTCCGGTACGCGACATTCAGCCCGTTATCCACGGGGACTGTTTTGGAAAGCTCGTCGCAGATTCCCAGCGTGATATTCGCCATCTGGAGCGCGGCGTAAGCCTCCTCATATGTCTTGTCAATTTTATCCTGGATTGCGTTGGCGCGGTCGATCAGCGCCATCATTTCCCGGATCAGGATATTCCGCTTGCGGTCGAGAAGCTCAAACCCGGTGCGGGCAAGCTCCAGCGATTTTTTGGTAGCAAGCAGATTTCCCTTTGTTGGCACAACCTGGTTGCTCATGGCGGGACCACCTCACTTTCAGGATTCCTGTTCGGGCGCCGTCTCCGGATCGCCGGCCGACGGAACCTCCTGCCGGGCCGCTTCCTCAGGCTTGTAATACTTATCCAGCAGGGCGTCGTCCACACGATCCAGCTCGGCGCGCGGCAGTGTGGAAAGAAGCCGCCAGCCAAGGTCAAGGCTCTGTTCGATCGGGCGGTTCTCGTTCTGTCCCTGCGTTACAAACTGCTGCTCAAACAGCTTGCCGAATTCAAGATATTTCTTGTCGGTGGGGGAGAGCTCCTCCTCACCGATAACGGACGCCAGCGATCTCGCGTCCATCACCTTTGCGTACGACGCAAACAGCTGGTTGGAGAGCGCAGCGTGATCGGCGCGCGTGTAGCCCTCGCCGATGCCGTCCTTCATCAGACGGGACAGCGACGGCAGCACCGATACCGGCGGATAGATCCCGCTGCCGGCAAGCGAACGATCCAGCACGATCTGTCCCTCCGTAATATAACCGGTCAGGTCAGGCACGGGGTGCGTCACATCGTCGTTGGGCATCGTCAGGATCGGGATCTGCGTCACGGAGCCGGGCTTGCCGCGCACCATGCCGGCGCGCTCGTACAGCGACGCCAAATCCGAATACAGATAGCCCGGATATCCCTTACGTCCCGGGATCTCACCCTTCGACGAGCTGAATTCACGCAGCGCCTCCGCGTAGGAGGTCATATCCGTCATGATGACAAGGATGTGCATTCCAAGCTCAAACGCAAGGTATTCCGCAGCGGTCAGCGCGCAGCGCGGCGTCAATGTCCTTTCGATGATCGGGTCGTTCGACAGGTTCAGGAACATCACAACCCTTTGCAGTACGCCGGATTCATCGAACGAGCGGCGGAAATACTCCGCAACGTCGTTCTTGACGCCCATAGCCGCGAACACAATCGCGAATTTGGCGTCGCCGCCGTCCTCGCCGGTGATGCGCGCCTGACGGGCGATCTGCACGGCGAGCTCATTGTGCGCCATGCCGGAGCCGGAGAAAATCGGGAGCTTCTGACCGCGGATCAGTGTCATCAGCGTGTCGATGGTCGAAATGCCCGTGTTGATATAGTTTTTCGGATACACGCGCGAAACAGGGTTGATCGGCGTGCCGTTGATGTTGCGGCGCATAACGGGGAACACATCGCCCAGACCGTCGATCGGGCGGCCGGCGCCGTCGAATACGCGCCCGAGAATCTCAGGCGAGAGCGCCAGCTCCATGGGATGGCCCATCAGGCGGGTGCGCGTGTTGGCGAGCGAGATGCCGCGCGTGCCCTCAAATACCTGCACGACGACGCGGTCGCCCTCCATCTGCACGATACGCCCCTGACGCAGGGAGCCGTCGTCGAGACGGATATCCACAATCTCCTCAAACGACGCGTCCTTCACGCCGTCGAGCACGATCAGGGAGCCGTTGATTTCCTTTACACCAATATAATCCAGAATCATAACATCCAGCCCTCCCAAATCATGCGTTGACAACGGCCCGCAGCGCCGTGTCGATCTCCTCAAGATAGGAATCGAACATATCGAGACGGTCGTTCGGGATGTCGTACTTCATTTTTACCAGCTTGTCGAACAGCCCGGTCTGCAAAATGCCGGAGATCGGCACGGACGCAGAGACAAGCTGCTTTGCCTTCTGATACAGTGTGAGGATGGCTTTCATCATCAGGCACTGCTTTTCAAGCGGCACATACGTGTCGTCGGCATGGAACGCGTTCTGCTGCAGGAAGCCGACGCGGATGACGCGCGCCGTCTCAATGACGAGCTTCTGATCGTCCGGCAGCACATCGGAGCCGATGAGCTTGACGATCTCCATCAGCTGACTTTCCTCTTGGAGCAGGGCGCTGATCTGCCTGCGGTAGCGGACAAAATCTTCGCCGACATTCTTGATATACCACGGATCGAGATCCGTAAAATATTCGCTGTAGCTGTCCGTCCAGTTGATGGCCGGATAGTGGCGCGCATAGGCGAGCGCCTTATCGAGCGCCCAGAAGCAGCGGGTGAAACGCTTCGTATTCTGCGTGACAGGCTCGGAGAAGTCGGAGCCCTGCGGCGAAACGGCCCCGATTACCGTGACGGAGCCATCCGTCCCGTTGAGGTTGTCCACCAGACCGGCGCGCTCGTAGAATTCCGACAGGCGCGACGGCAGATAGGCCGGGAAGCCCTCCTCCGCGGGCATTTCCTCCAGACGGCCGGAGATCTCGCGGAGAGCCTCAGCCCAGCGGGAGGTGGAGTCCGCCATCATGGCCACATGGTAGCCCATGTCGCGGTAATACTCCGCCAGCGTGATGCCGGTGTAGATCGACGCCTCACGGGCGGCAACCGGCATGTTGGAAGTGTTCGCGATCAGCACGGTGCGGTCGGTCATCGGACGGCCCGACTTCGGGTCGATCAGCTCGCTGAACTCGTCGAGCACCTGCGACATCTCGTTTCCGCGCTCACCGCAGCCGACATAGATGATGATGTCCGCGTCGCACCACTTGGCAAGCTGGTGCTGCGTCATGGTCTTGCCGGTGCCGAATCCGCCCGGGATGGCGGCGGCGCCGCCCTTGGCGATGGGGAACAGCGTATCGATGACGCGCTGTCCGGTAATCAGCGGGACCTGCGCAGGCAGACGGCGCGCAACGGGACGCGGGGTGCGGATCGGCCATTTCTGGCACAGGGACAGCTTGTGGACCTGCCCGGCCTCGTCGGTCAGCTCCACGACAGTGTCCTCGACATGGTATTTTCCGTCAGGCTTCACTGCCTTCACAGTGCCGGAAAGGGTGGGCGGCACCATGCAGCGGTGCTTGATGATGGCCGTCTCCGGACATTCGGCGTACACATCGCCGCCCTTGAGCACATCCCCCTCCTTCACGAGGACAGAGACCTCCCATTCGCGGTTCAGATCGAGCGCAGACACGTTGCTGCCGCGCGCGATGAATGCGCCGGATTCCTCGGCGATCGCCTTGAGCGGGCGCTCAATACCGTCAAAAATATTATCCAGGATGCCCGGGCCGAGCGTGGCTGTCATGGGGCTGCCCGTGCCGTACACCGGCTCGCCGGGACGCAGGCCCGTCGTTTCCTCGTACACCTGGATGGTCGTGAACTGCTCCGTAATGCCGATGACCTCGCCGACAAGGCGTTCCTTGCCGACGTATACCATCTCCATCATGGAAAAGCTGCGCGAGGCCTTTACGGTGACGACCGGGCCGTTGATTCCAAAAATTACATCTGTATTTTGCATTGCAGTTATCCTTTCCGATCGATCGTCCAGCCGTCACACCACGGCCAGGCCGGAATTCTCCTCAAACCAGACGCGCTGATCCTCCAGGCTGGCGTCCAGGGTAGCGTCGGCCGTCAGGCCGGCGGCATTATTGACGGCACGGATGCCGCCGATACGGATCCCGCTGTCGGCGCGGATCTCACACGCGTGTCCAAATGCTTTGGCCACACGCTCCTGATATTTCATATCCTCCGGCCGCAGGAACAGCACGGCGTCGCCGTCCCCGGCACGCAGCGCCGCGGCGATTTCCGCCGCATCCTTTTCGAGCAGGCCGGCGTACCGATCCGTCGCAGTAAATTCCAGCAGCCGCTGCCGGACGCCCTCAAACACGTCCTCCATGATGGAACGGCGCTTGGCAAGCAGCTCACGGCGGGCATCCATCTCGCGGTGCGCCATTTCACGGGTGATATTATTACGCATCTCGGCCATTTCCTTTTGGATCAGGCGGTAGGCCTCTGTCAGGACCTCACGCTCGGCCTCGTCGAGCTGGCGGCGCTTGTAGTCAGCCACCTCGTCCTCAATTTTGCGGCGCTGCTCCTCCGCGTAATGGTTGATTGCCTGGTTGAATTTACTGAGCTTTTCTTTATTTGAAGCCATGAGTAACCCCCGTTTCCGCCGCAAAAACGGCTCTATAAAATCCACCGGGCGGGATTTTTCGGCGTCCTGCCGGGAAAAATCCTGCCCGCGGTAATAATCATCAGATTTTGACCCCGATTGCCTCGCGGACATAGCGGGTGATGGAATCCCGGGTGCGGCCGTTTCCATGGCGGTCCGGGATCTCTACGATAAGGGGACGCCTGCGGTTGAGCTTGAGATCGTACACCATCTCGGGGCACAGCGTGAGGAGCCTTTCGGTAATCAGCACCACAGCGACATCCTCCATCTCCATGGCGTCCGTGAGGGCCTTGCGGACCTCGTCGGCCTCATGCACGACGATCCCTTCGATCCCCGCCAGACGCATCCCAACCTGGGTATCCACATTATCGCTGATCAGATAAAAACGCATAAAACCACCTGCTTTCCGCGCGGCCGGACAGCGCCCAGCCGCGCCGCGTCAGACAAAAGCCTTGTGTGGGGAATGTTCCCTCTTACACCTGGTTGAGGATCAGGATGGAAACGAGCAGGCCGTACAGTGCAATACCTTCGCCAAGTGCAACGAAAATCAGCGACTTACCAAACGCCTTCGGATCCTCGGAGGTGGCGCCGATAGCTGCCGGAGCAGCCGCCGCAACGGCAATACCGCCGCCGATACCGGCCAGGCCGGTTACGAGGGCTGCTGCCAGCAGGCCCATACCTTTGCTGTTGTCCACCGGAGCGGATTCAGAGGTAGTCGTGGCCGGAGCGGGATCGCCCACTTCAGCTGCGGAAGCAATCATCGGGGCGGAAAAGGTCAGAATACATACGGCAAGGAAAGACAGAAGCTGCGCCGCAACGGCGCGCTGTCTTTTCTGGCCCTTTTTTACGGCGCGTACAGCCAGATAAACGGAAACAGCAAGAAAAGCGACGGGAAGAAGAATGAGTACAGTGTTCATAATGAAAAACCTCCAAAATATAGTCTGTATCAAAACCGCGGGGATTCGGCCGGAGATCCCCAAGGGAGAGGATTATTCCTCCCTGCGGACGGTTACGGGATGGAATGCACGGCCAGTGCCGTCGAAGAAGCGGCTGAACATCTCATAAAATTCCAGCCTGAGCACCTGGATGCCGACAAGCAGCCCCTCCAGGCACATGATGAAGATATTGCCGATGACCGCTACGATCAGATACCCGATCCCCGGCAGCATCTCGGCGAGCGTGAACACAACAAGCATCATGCCGGCGTGCACCAGCACGAACGCGCCCACGCGCAGGAAAGACATGGTATTGGTGGCATAGCTGAGCAGGAATTCAAATACCTCGAAAAAGTTCTGCATCAGGAAATCGCCCCATTTTTTCGGCAGATCCTCCCGCCGGCCCTCAACGAGCGCGCCGAGGATCTCGCGGAAAAAGATCACGGCCAGCGGCAGCACGATCAGGCACAGCACATAGGCCGTGTTGACAATCTGCCAGCCGAACACAATCTGCCCGCCGAATCCCACAACGATGGAGCAGTAGAATACAAGGCCGGCTACCCCGTTTGGCCCAAACAGCGCATTTTCATAATGCCTGCGCCGCAGCGAGGAGTAAATATTGATCAGGATTGCCAGCACCACCAGCACCAGACCGATCCCGATGGCGGCGTAGATGATCAGGTTCGTTGTGTCGGCGTCCATCACCTCGATGGGCTTTTCCTCCAAATGGAACACCGTCTGATAGAACGGGTCGAGCACATGCTCCAGACCGAATACCGATCCGAAGATTGTGCCGAATATGGCGGAGGAAATACCGCACGGCACAAGGATCTTTCCAAGCGGCATTTTGCGCCACTTCCACATGATCCAGCCCACAAGGGAGACGACAAGGCCCTGTCCCAGATCGCCGAACATGATGCCGAACAGCAGAATATATGTGAACGCCACGAACGGCGTGGGGTCGACCTCGTCGTAGGCAGGCAGGCCGTACATATCCACGAAGAACTCGAACGGCCGGAACAGAAAGCGGTTCTTGAGCCTGATAGGCGGGGAATGAGCAAGCTCATCCTTGGCGTCCGCAAAGGAGTACTCCACGGAATCGATCGCGTCGAGCGATGTGCTGAAGCTCTTTTCACACTCGGCGGGGATCCATCCGGTGAGGATGAAATTGCCGTGATACCGCGCCGCATAGCGCCGGATGCCGAAGCACACCGATTTTTCCGTCAGGACAGTGTAGGCATACTGGCACTGCGCACGTTCCTTTTCCCACAGCTCTGCGATCCGGCTGTCGATACTCTTGATCTCCTCGATCGCTTTCTCACGCTGCCGGCGGATATCGTCGCAGGCGCTCTCGGGGCTTCCCGTAAAAGTGGTCAGCCAGATGCGTTCAAAGTAGAGGCCGGAGAAAATGCGGTCCACCTCGCTGACAACCTCGATCGGGGCAAAGTAAACGCCCCAATAATAGTGCTCGTCGTTTGAGCTGGGGAAGAAAATCACGTAAGGATTTTCCGTATAGAGGTTCATTTTGTCGTAGCTTTCCTTGGGCAGCCGTCCAAAGCGAACCTTGATATACTCGCAGGCGCGGATTTCATCCAAATCGAGATCCAGCCCGGTGAAGTGCTCAAACTGGCTGAGATCCTGCGTATATTTCTGGATTTGCTGCTGGGCCTTCTGCCGGTCGGCCTGAAGCTGCGCAAAAGCGCCGGAAACCCGTTTGGTATACGCAAAGAGCTGCTTATCCTCCATCTGTGCGGCGGAAGCCACTTTCTTCTCCGGCAGGAGCGTCAGCTTTTTCCGCACAGAGGAAACGGCGTCGGTCAGCTGCTGAAGCGGATCGGCATATGGATTCTCCTCTGTGAGCGGCGTAAACTGTGAGGTGTCGGAATAAAAGGAGAGCGCATTGTCCGGATGAAAGATTCCGGATTTGCCGCATACGGCCGTGACCTGCCCCAGATCCTTCATGCGCCCGATGATACTGACAACCTTAATCTTGGAAACGGCCAAAGGTTATCACCCCTTTTCTTCAAAGTTCAGGACGGTCAGGATTTTGCTGATCCTGTCCGTTGGGATCCGGTAGCGGATCCCCTCAATAATGCTGATCAGATCCTGCATCTCAGCCTGAAGCAGGAAGATATAGGAGAGCATCACGACCGGAGGATGTGTGGAAAAGTGGATGTTCCGGCGGCCGGTCAGATATTGGAAGCGCACGGGAATCTGATCCGGAAAGCTGCGCTCGATCTTGAGATAGTAGCGGCCGGCGTGCGTCTTTTCGAGTGCAGCCAGCATTTCCTCTTTTGTCTCAGCGCCAAGCAGCTCGTCGAGATGATGGCCCTGGATGTTGCCGAAAGGGAACAGCGTGCTGCGGATAAAGTCGGGACCGGAATGGTAGAACGCTTTCAGGCGGATAATCCGCACGTAATTGTATAAATCAATATAGGAGCGGAACATATGCAGCAGCTGCTTCTGCGTCTCGCCGCGGGTGTAGTGATTGATGATATCAAACAGATGCGTATATAAATAGGTGTACAGCGCGTTTTCCACGGCGGTATAGTCGAGCGGAATGCCCTGTACAGGGCGGAAAGGCTCCAGCAGCTTGTAGTAGGGGGTGGAGCTGACGGCGCCGAGCAGATCCTCAAAGGTTTTGCTGTGGCCGAGCGAATACAGATTGATTCTGGTATGCTTGTTGAGGAACTCCGGCAGCGAAAAGAGGTATTCTTCCGGCGTCCCGGCGCTCAGAAACATCAGGCAGTGCAGGATTTGCTCCACTTCGCTTCGCTCGATGAGGTATTCGGAGAAGTGCTCCCCAACGGAAAGCTCGTAACGGCAAAGCTGGGAAGAATCCTCAAACTGCTTCTGCTTGAGCCGGGCCTCCAGTTCTCCGCGGTGGATTTCCGATTCGCTGATCCCGGCAAGAATCGGCGCATAATCGGTGTTGGCGCGCAGATAATGCGCAATCTCCGGAACTGACTGACAGGCGAGCAGCTCGCGGTAATTTTTGCCGGTCAGCCTCCTGCCGTACATGGCGCGCGCTTTGGAAAGCACGACGTTTGACGAGAGTGTGGACAGCATGGAATCACTCTCCAATCACACGGGCCGCGATGGTGCGGATCCATTCTTCTTTTTTATCGCACGCCAGTTCATCCAGACGTCTGGAAACTTCCTCATTGTGCTGCTGGACCTTTTTCCAGGCGGCTTCAGCAGCAGCGCGCTCCTGCGGCTCGTTCAGGGCGATACGTGCCCGGGCCTTTGCAAGGTACTGCTCACGGATCTCCACGCGCTTTTCCTGTACCTCTTTCTCGGAGTTAATTTTATCGAGTTGGGCGGCGTCGGTAATTTCGCGGGCCTTTCGATCCATATCTACAATTTGTTTTACCATATCCTGCATGGCGGCCGTACCTCCTTATATATTGCTGGAAAAATGAAAAGGATTCCGCCTGCACAACGGAAGCCTGATTTCCCAAAGTTCATACAGCATATTCCTATTCTGCCCTTATTATATGCTAGACAGAACAAAAATTCAAGCAGCAATTTATGCAGATCGGCGGGAAAAAACGCCGAATTTTAAGCGTTGAAAAAAACGGATTTTAGAAATATTTTGTCCCGGCAGAAACATCTTTTGCAGAAAAAAGCCACTGGAAAAGGCTGGGGAAGGGGATTTTCCGTGACTTGCCAGGGCATAAAAAGGGCCTGCGGAAAGGAGCTGACTTCCCGCAGGCTGCATGATTCAAATTTTAACGCTTCGGATCGTCCGTGACAAGCTCCTTGAGAGATGTGGCGAGTCCCGCCAGAGATTGGATATTCGACGGGACAATGATCTTGGTAGCACGACCGTCGGCCGCCTTTTCAAATGCTTCCAAACTCTTGAGCGCAATAACCGCGTCGTTCGGATTTGATTCATTGAGCATCTGGATACCCTGTGCCAGAGCCTTCTGGACAGCCAGGATTGCCTCCGCTTCGCCCTGCGCCTCAAGGATTCTGGCCTGCTTTGCGGCGTCCGCACGCAGGATAGCGGATTCCTTTTCACCTTCTGCCACAAGAATGGTGCTCTCTTTCTGGCCCTCCGCCTCGGTGACGGCGGCGCGCTTTTCGCGGACAGCCTTCATCTGCTTCTCCATGGCGTTTTGAATCTCAGGCGGCGGCATAATATTTTTCAGTTCCACACGATTTACCTTGATTCCCCACGCATCGGTGGCTTCATCAAGGATAGCGCGGATTTTGGTGTTAATGATATCTCTGGAGGTCAGGGTATGATCGAGCTCCATTTCACCGATGATATTCCGCAGAGTTGTGGCAGTGAGGTTCTCGATTGCGGAGATCGGACGCTCTACGCCATAAGCATACAGCTTGGGATCGGTGATCTGGAAATACACAACCGTGTCGATCTGCATGGTGACGTTGTCCTTGGTGATCACAGGCTGCGGCGGGAAATCGATCACCTGCTCCTTTAGGGAAACTTTCTTGGAAATCTTTTCAATGAACGGAATTTTGACATGCAGGCCGGTTCCCCATGAGGCGCTGTACGCGCCCAGGCGTTCGATGACATACGAATGTGCCTGCGGAACAATTTTTATGTTCGCGATGACGACGATGATCAAAAGGATGATCAGAATTAAAAAAACATACAGCATAAATTATGTACCCTCCTGTCTTTATTGCCGTACGCCGGCGATTCTGGAAACTTCAGCCCGCAACTGGTTCCACAATCAGCCGAACGCCTTGGATCTCCCGAATTCTGACATTTTTTCCGGCTGGGATCACAGAGCCGTCTGCGCTTTGCGCGCTCCATACGTTCCCAAGCACCTTTACCTGCCCGGCGGACAGCCTGTTGTTGATTTCTTCCGTGACAAGCCCGGTCTGGCCGATACAGCGGTCCGCGTTGGTTTCCACCTTTTTGGTATGGATCACGCGTTTGACGAACGGACGGCTTGCAATCAGCGCAAGGGCAGTAAAGATAACGTATAGTGTCAGCTGGGCCGCAAATGGAATGCTGAACAGGCTGCCGATCAGCGCAGCAATTCCCCCCACAACGAACCATATGGATACTAACTGAGCGGTCGTTGCTTCCACAATCACAGCCAACGCAATCAAAACAAGCCATAAATAAGGTAAGTACTCCATTTTTTCCTCCTTTCCTCCGCACCTACAGTAAACAGCAGAATGAACTCGTACCCAGATCGCGTAAACATCGTATTTCTGCCCGACTAAGCAATATGATCGGGCTGAGATGCCCATGCTGCCGCCTTTCCACAGACATTATACCACACCTGCGGTGAGCAGATCGCGCTCGCTCCCTCTGGTCGCCCGGCTGGATGCGCGATTAGGCTAAAACGCCCGCGTTGCAGCCTTTCTGCTGATATTATACCACACCTGCGGTGGGCAGAACGCGAATGCGTCGTTACCTCCGCCCGGCTGGGTGCGCGATTGGGATTAGACCGCCCACGTTTATAGCATTCTGCTGATATTACCATATCTCTGACCAGCCCGCCACCGCGACAGCGTACCCGCGGTAACGGCATTTCAGCGACCGTAGGAAGCGATCCGCGGTTTACGTCAAGGCTTAGCCTTGCCCGCGTTTATGGTACTCTGTGGACATTATACCATAGGAATAATTGTGTTACAAGTTCCGAAATTGACCAGATTTGTCAAAATTTTATATTTTTCGTGTAATTTTTTGCTTGGAACTAGATCTCATGTTTCGGATCTATATAGAATAATTTCAGATGTATAAAAAGTATATTTTCAGAGAGTATTTAAAGCTTGGCACAGTTTTTATCTATTACAACACGGGAATTTCAGGTATTGATATGGAATAGACGATTATAGTTATGAAAAAGCATCCCTTTTTATGCTGGCAGAGGATTTTTACAATTCAGCGGCAGAAAAGACTTTAAGTCGGCAAGCAATTTTTTTCTGATCTGGCAAAATATAATCCTCACAGCGACATCATAAATCATGCTCTTTTGTGGCAGATTAAAAGCGAGGTCCTTTTGCAGAGCAGAAGAACCTCAGGGAAGGTGAATCCATTGAATTTTTTCAGGAGATTTTTCCGGGCCGCCGCAGGAGTTATGACAGCCGCCTCCCTGGTTTGTGGAGTGCTTGTTGGAGCTGCATGGTATCAGCTGCCCGATTCCTTCCAGGTAACGCAGGGAAAAGAGCTGGAGCTGCAAACACCGGGAATTTCAGTGATGGATTCTACCGGGCAATATGGTTCTGTTCAGGAAGTTTTTGCATCACCGGAACAGGATCACCAGGCAACGCTGATGCTCTTTGACTGTATCCCTGTAAAGACGGTGGACGTTACAGTTTCTGATGAAAAAATGCTTATTCCCTGTGGAACGCCTTTTGGAATTAAGATGTTTACAAACGGCGTTATGGTTGTGGGAATTTCGGATATTCAGTCTGGCGGACAGGCTGTTAATCCGGCCGCTCAGGCGGGAATCCGTGTGGGCGATATTATCACAGAAGCTAACGGCCAGAAGATTAACGGGAACAGCGGCCTTTCTGAAACCATACAGGAAAGCTGCGGCGAAAACGTGACATTGAAAATCATCCGGGGGCAGGAGGAAATCCTTGAAACTCTGGATCCTGCCAAGTCCGATACTGACGGATCCTATAAAGGAGGCGTTTGGGTGCGTGACAGCACTGCCGGAATTGGTACTGTAACCTTTTATGATCCTGAAACAGGAGGATTTGGCGGACTGGGACACGGTATCTGTGATGTGGATACCGCTGAATTGATGCCTCTCGGAAGCGGGGAAATTGTCCCTGTGATTATCAGCGGCGTAACCCGTGGAGAAAAGGGACGTGCAGGCGAACTTCGCGGTTATTTCAGCAGCGAAGCAGCAATTGGAGTGCTTACCGATAATACAGAATCCGGTGTATATGGACTTCTAAATACGTGCCCAAGTGTGCACAACGCGGTAAAGCTGGCGATGAAGCAGGAAGTCCGACCGGGTCCCGCAAAGATTCTCGCGACGGTAGACTATACCGGTCCGCAGTATTATGATATCATGATCGAAAAGGTCAGTTATCGGGAGGACATTCAGACGAAAAATCTGGTCATCCGTGTAACTGATGAGCGGCTTTTGAAGGTCACCGGCGGAATTGTACAGGGAATGTCAGGCGGTCCGATTATTCAAAACGGAATGCTGGCGGGGGCCGTGACGCATGTATTTGTCAACGATCCGACACGCGGCTATGGAATTTTTGCGGAGAATATGGTAAACGGTCAGTAGCTTAAAAATTTGTATAACAAAATAATAGAACAGTTAAAGTATCTGTAATAAGTTCGGGGCAGCGCTGGGATTTTCCACAAAAGGGAGATTTCGGTTGCTGCCTTTGGCTTTATAAATTTTAATTTTGTTTTAAGAATTTTGAATCTAGGGTGTATCTGAAAAATCGATTGCAACGGTGTACAAAGGGAACATAATAAAAAACTTAATAATGGACTGCCAAAGTGCGGTGTGCCGAGATCGGAATTGTTCCTCACAACCAAGGTGTGGATGTCCAACGCCAGCTGCGAAAAAGCCAAAGCGTCCATCGATAAGTCGCTGCAGAAGCTGAAAACCGACTACATCGATCTCATGCTGATCCATCAGCCGTTTGGCGATTACTACGGCGCCTACCGGGCGATGGAGGAAGCGTACAAGGATGGAAAGCTGCGTGCCATCGGTGTTTCCAATTTTTATCCCGACCGCCTCATCGACCTCTGCCAATTCGCGCAGGTGACGCCCGCCGTCAACCAGGTGGAAACCCATGTGTTCCAGCAGCAGAAGATTGCCCATGAATATATGAAAAAATATGGCGTGCAGCACGAATCGTGGGGTCCCTTTGCCGAAGGGAAAAAGAGCTGCTTCACCAATCCTGTGCTGATGGGAATCGGAGAGAAATACGGCAAATCTGCCGCCCAGACGGCCCTTCGGTTCCTGATTCAGAGCGACGTGGTTGTCATTCCGAAATCCACGCATAAAGATCGCATGGAGCAGAACTTTGATGTGTTTGATTTTGCGCTCAGCGAAGAAGATATGGAAAAGATTCGCGGTCTGGATGAGGGCAGGAGCCTGTTTTTCGACCATTACGATCCCGCAACGGTAGAAATGCTCACCAATATGGGCAAGACCAGAGTGGTATAAAAACGCAGAAAGCAGAGTCCTGTTGGGCAGGCTCTGCTTTTTTACAGGAGGTATCTGAAATGAAGAAAAAAGCGACAGCGGGGCTGTTCCTCTGTGTGATATGGGCGCTCCTGACCGGCTGTGCGGAATTTCCCCGTCAGGAACCGGCCGATACGGCTCCCGTCAGCTCCGAAAGCAATTCCTCTGCAATACAGCGTGAACCGGAACTGTCTGCGCCGTCCGAAATACAGCATGAGCCGGAATCGTCTGCGCTGTCCGAGGAAGCTGTGCAGGTACAGACGGCCATCATTCCGGAGCAGATACTGGACGGAGAAACCGGCGAGATCCATTACAGCTGCTATCTGCCGGAAAATTATGACGAAAGCACGGAGTATCCATTGATGATGGTTATGCCCGGCTACGACATGATGTGGTTTGGGGAGGAATCCTCCGGTTCCAATTTGAATTGGAGGGGCTTCCTCTGCTGGACGGAGCTGCCGGAGGATATGATCGTGGTCTCAGCCCAGCTTACGGACTGGCACGAAACCTCCGCGAAACAGGCCATAGAATTGACAGAGTATTTTCTGGATCATTTCTCTGTCGATGAGAGCAGGGTGTATGCCGCGGGGTATTCCGCCGGCGGTGAAACCATGTCCCAGGCGGTATCCATGCGCCCGGATCTGTATGCCGCCTATCTTCATGGGGCGTCCCAGTGGGACGGAGAGTATCCCCCCATCGCGGAAAACGGTGTGGCTGTCTACATCTTTATGGCAGAAAATGACGAATATTACGGATCAGAACGCGCCCGGGACGCTTATCAGGGCCTGTACGACGCCTATGAAAGCACGGGGTGGACACAGGATGAAATCTCTGCCGTCCTTCAAATTCAAACGCCGGATAACGAATGGTTTGCCGAACGGAATATCACCGGGAACTATCACGGCGGCGGAAATGTGATGTTTGAGGAAACATCTATTTTGGAATGGATTGTCTCCCACAGCAAAGAAGGAGAAATGCAGTAATGAAGGTTTTACTGGTCAACGGCAGCCCGCACAAAGAGGGCTGCACTTTTACTGCCCTGTGCACCGTATCCGATACGCTCAATCAGAATGGAATTGATACAGATATGTTCTGGATTGGAAACAGGCCCTTATCAGGCTGCATTGCCTGTCGTAAATGCAGGGAGAAAAACTGCTGTGTATTTCAGGATGTTGTGAATGATTTTCTGGAATTGGCAGGGGATTACGACGGATTTATCTTTGGGACACCGGTGCATTGGGGCGGAGCCTCCGGCGCGATCACCTCTTTTTTAGACAGGGCCTTTTATGCGGATTTAAACGGCGGCGGGAAACGGTTCTACCTGAAGCCTGCCGCGGCAGTCATTTCCGCCCGGCGGGCAGGGACTACGGCTGCCTGGGACCAGATGAATAAATATTTCGGTCTGATGCAGATGCCGATTATTACGTCGCGTTATTGGAATATGGTACATGGGACAACCCCGGAAGAGGTCAGGGAAGATCGGAAAGGGATTCAAACCATGGAGATCCTGGGCCACAATATGGCGTATTTTTTGAAATGCAGGGATATAGGCAGCAAACTGCTCCCCTTGCCGCCGCAAATGTCCGTTGTCTATACGAATTTTATCCGTTAAACTGTTATCGTGCAGGAGGGAGATGCTGTGAAACCAAAATTGATCGGACAGCTTATGACAGATGTCTGCATGACCGTCCTTCTGTTTCTGCTCATGGCCTTTGAGCGGAGAGAACTTTAAAAGCCGCTCCATTCTCCCGGATTATACTCCCCGATCCCATGATTTTCCGCTCCGATCGGCGAGACTTTTTCGGCGCGCGTCACATCCCGCTCCACTTCACGCAGGTAATAGCCCCATCCAAAGGTTTGCTCGACCCTCGCCATATAGTAGGGCAGATAATGCTGTGAACCGATGAGGGAGAGCTCTTTCCAGAACAGGACAGCCTCCCGCAGCAGGGAAATTCCGTGTTCTTTTCTCTCCCCGTCTCCGCTGCGTTCATAAATCAGAAGCTCAATCGCTGCGTGCAGCTTGCGCAGATAATAATTCCCAAGCGCATACCATGCTTTTACGTCCCAGAAAACACATTCTTCTTCGCCGGCAAGCTCCTGTTCATCGATTTGGCCGATGGAACAGGAAAGAATATCCAGCTGCTTTTGGATATGCTCCAAAATCTGCGGCGGGGTTTCTCTGCCGTCTGCCGCGGCCTCCCCGCGCTCCGCGTATTCCCGCATTCCCATTACATTGACCTGCGGCATGGGAACGCCCGCCATGAAATCATAGATCGTTTTAAAGCCTTCCCGACCCAGCAGCGATTCCGGATGCCAGTGGAAATCGTAATTCAGCCAGTACAGGCGGTTTACCGCGCATAGGATCCGTACCCCTGCGCACAGGCCGCGGAACAGGGCTGGGCCGTCGTTTTCGCCGTACAGAGCGGTAAAGCGGTCGTTCCAGAGCGAGGTGGGAAGTTCGGGATTATATGCAAGCCGGCCGATCATCTCATGCTGCATCCAGTGCTTTTGGAACGCGTAGTTCCATTCCACGTGCGGGTGGTTGGGGACATGCTGATGTTCCCCGGCCCATACGTAGCCGTCGGCGCCCCAATAGAATCCATCCACATACGGCTTTTTCATGCCGCGGATATATTCCCTGATAAAGTCGGGATCACATCCACGCAGATTGTGGAAGTCGTCATTCCTCACGGTATACAGGACTCGGAAGCCGTCCATATCCATATCGCCCCACGCATGGAAGATAGACTCAAACTGCGGCAGCGGGTGGGAATACATATGTGCGTTGGAATACTTCCAGCTGATATATTTTTCGCTGGCGTTGTACCGCGACAGGAACATATCCTGTGCAATTACCCCGTTGCTCATATTGGTCCGATGAATGAATGGGACAGGGCAGCCCAGCTCACGCAGGCCCTCAAGATAGGTATCGGCCACCCATTGCTCGCGTTCCCGGGGAGTCCCTGTGAGCTCCTCACTGTTGGATGTCCCGATTCCTGTCAAATCCGGATAGGTCTGGAACAGCGTTTTCACCGCCTCGCGGAAATAGTCCCGTATGATTTCGTTGTGCTGCCGCAGTCCGATGCTGCGCGAATGATGGTTATAGCGCGACAGCTCCTCCGGCAGTCCGAGCCCTCTGGCGATGCCGGGGGAGATCCGCAGATTCCATGTGATGATATAGACGTCGATTCCAAGCCCCCTCGCGATGGAAAAGACATCGGTGAACAGGCGGCGGTATTTTCGGCGTTCCTCCGCGCTGATATCGGAAGCATCCGGGTACTTCGGGATATCCACCATATACTCGAACGGATTCTCCGACCACAGGCTCAGGCAGTTGTAGCGGTTGGCCGCGAGAAACTCCAGGTATTCCTTCCAAAAATCGAGGCTTTTTATGGTTTCCCTGTTTTTCTCGAAAATTTCACCGTCGGCGTACGGCTGAAACGGAAGATTGAATTTTACGCCCCTCTTTTTGAGAAACGGCTCCTGAATTGTGGGAGCGATATGCGCCCATCCGTACAGGCGCACAGTTTCCTCGACATCGAGCAGGCCGTACATGGCGCCTACAGGTCCAAATCCCGTCACGCTTACGAAATCGCCCTGCCTGCTGATGGAAAATCCCTCGGCGGAACGGTCCGGATCCGGCCTGATCTGTACCGACAGCCCCGGGCAGGTCAGTCCCGGAACCAGCATGGAAATGCTCTGCTCAAATACCTGCACACCGCGTGCGCGCAGCGTGTGTTCCAGCCTGTTCAGGCCAAACCGCACCGCGCTGTGATTTTCATCGCGTCCCCGGCAATATAACTGCATCATGATTCAATCCTCCCATTCTTTTTCAGCAATTTCAAAATGTGGTTTCGTGTTATTTCAATCGTTTTATTATCTGCACATTTAGATGACAGTTTGTGCTGGTTCATACAATTCTTTTTATTGTAATAGTTATTTTAAATATTGACATTTCATTATATAAAACTCATGATATATTACATAATAATATTACTATATTGTGTTTGAATGGTCAACACAATATGACTGATTTCCAAAGATGTTTCAAATAATAAAACTGTATGCTATA
>DVHF01000106.1 GCA_018712265.1 Candidatus Gallacutalibacter pullicola | reverse complement strand
GGGCCTGGTTTGTCATAGTTGAATAAACGGAACGCCAAGAAAATCACTCCTAAAAAATAATGAAAAATCAAACAACTCCCACAGGACCGCCTAAAATTTGGCCCGCGGATGGCAGTTGTTATAAACCTCTTTAAAATGGTTATCCATCAGCTGCAAGTACACCTGTGTGGATGAAATATCAAGATGCCCAAGCATGACCTGGATATCCTTCAGATCCGCGCCGTTTTCCAGCAGATGCAGGGCAAAGGAATGGCGAAGGGTATGCGGCGTGATCTCCTTTGCAATGTGTGCCTGCTCCGCATAGCTTTTTATAATTTTCCAAAAGCCCTGGCGCGTCATGCGGTTACCGCTTAAATTCACGAACAGCGGAGACTGCCCGCCGAGATCGTCTGTAAGCTGTGTTCTCACCCGTACCAGATAATCGGAAACAGCTGTGACAGCCGTCGGATAAATCGGAACGGTCCGCCGGTTCCTGCCATTATTACAGTATAGCATACCTGCCCGCAAATTAACATCCCTAATATTTAATTCGATCAATTCTGTTACGCGAATCCCGGTGGCATAGAGAAGTTCCAGCATCGCCTTATCGCGGCAGCCTTTCGGTCCCCTTGTGTCCGGCTGGGAAAGCAGAAGATCAATTTCCTGGCTGCTCAGGATCTGAGGAAGCTTCTTCTCCGTCCTGTCCAGCTTGATTCGTTTGGCCGGATTTTCCGAGACAAGACCCAGCACAGTAAGGCACTGATAAAAACAGCGAATCGATGCAAATTTTCGGGAGATCGTTGCGGAGGATTTCCCAATCCGGCACAGCTCGGCGGCATAGTTTTCCAGATCTTCCTCTGTGACAGCTTCCGGAGCCAACCCCTTTTCCGTCAAAAACAGGAGAAAATGTTCTGTATCCCGCAGATACGATTCCAATGTGTTCTGCGAAACCTTTTTCTGATCTGACAGATAGCTTTGGAACGCTGCAAGATAATTTTCCATTTTCTCCCTCCCCTCTGCTCATAAAAAATACGGTGAAAACCAGAACGATGTCAGCGTATCTGCCGCAGCCGATAAAATTGCCAGAACCGTTAAAAGGCCAAACCGAATAAAATAAGTGCGCACCGCGAACGGAGCCGGATCTTTCTGTAATTCCTTCCTGAACAGACTGTAAGATGCTTTCAGGCTCTCTCTGCAAGCTAACAGGACAGCTGCCGCAGAAAGCAGAGCTCCCGGCAGTACCGCAAGAAGAAAAAACGCTATTCCATGAAGTCCTTTTTCCTGAAACAGCATCGCCGCAGAAATTCCCAAACCCATTCCCTGAAACAACGGCACCAGCGGTACCAAAAACATGCCCCAGAGGGAAAGGCCCAAAAGGAAACAGACCAGCAGCAGCAGAACCGCGGAAAACATGGAGGAAAGGAAAAGGAGTCCTGTTTCCTGCGCCGTCTGCCGCGACAGGCTGTTTTCCAGAATCGTGTGCAGTGAGAAACGTGCATCCGAACCAAGGAAGCCTATCAGAAAGATACCAAGAAGCTCCCCGCCTAACAACACGGCGGAAAACGCTGCAATTGACTTGTTTTTCCGAAGCAGCCGTGAAAATCCTCCTGTTTTTCGGCTGCGGGAGATCCCTCTCCGAAAAAGGTTTGTCCGAACCGCAAACATCCCCACACATTCCTTTCTATACTAATATAATAGGATCTTATGCGGGGATCTTCCAATCCAGAACCTTTATTTTTCCAGTTCACCGGCACGCCTGGTGCACGCTTTCATTGCATCACAGAGGATTCCCTCTACATCTCTGCTGCGCAAAACATTCATAGCCTCCAGTGTGGTACCTCCCGGAGAGGACACCATACGGATCAGCTCGTCCGGCGTCTGGCCCGATTCCAACAGCATGGCGGCGCTGCCGATCATTGTCTGGCAGATCAGCGCTTTCGCCGTTTCGGGATCGAGTCCCTCCTGCTGCGCATACGCCATCATCGCTTTTGCAAACAGATAAAAATAAGCAGGACTGCTGCCGCTGATGCTGGTGACTGTGTTGATCTCTTCTTCCTGCACCAGCCTTACGACGCCGCAGGCCTCAAAAAAGGATTTTACCAGTCTGGACGATTCTTCCGGAACATCCAGCGGACAATAGAGCGCAGTAGCGCCTTTGCCCAGAAGCAACGGGGTGTTCGGCATCGCGCGGAATACTGTATAGCTGCCGCCCAGCTGCTTTTTAATATAGCCTGTGGAGACGCCTGCCGCGATGGAAACAAATATTTTCGTTTCAGATGCGGCGGGACGGATCTGTTCCAATACTTCCGCGAAATTCTGCGGCTTCACAGTCAGAAAAATGATCCCACATTCTGCCGTCAGTTCCTGAGCCGAACGGTACACAGTCATTCCCTTTGCCCGAAGGCTTTCGCATTTTTCCGGAAACAGATCGTAAAGGCTGATCTGTTCTGCGGGAACGCCGCTTTTCAGAACACCGCCAATAATAGCGTTGGCCATATTCCCAATACCGATAAAGCCAATTTTCAGATTTTTCATGTAGGGTACTCCTAATTATAAAAATAAGATTGATAAATGGTGAAAAAAGTCTTTTCAGTACATACTATAATACTTTTTTTAGTTGAAAGCAAGGTGTTTTATACATATTTTATATTTTTATACAAATCAAGAATAAATTTCCATTTCTTAGAAACGAATTATGTAAACCTATTCCTGTGTTATGTAAACTTAGCCTTAAATGTATATTCATAAGGCTTACCCTCAGTGGACAAAGGAAAAATCGTTTTTCCAAGGATATAACATTCCGGAGACAGAAAAATCCGGCGGCTTGTTTTCAAACCGCCGGATAGTAAAGTTTTTTATGGTTTTCTGTTTTCAGGAATCAGCAAGGGCCGCTTTCATCATAATAGCACATTCGAGGCGTTTCTTTTCCAAATCACAGGCAATTTTATGGGACTTCAGCACATTGCCCTCATACTGCCAGTTGTTTGCGTTGCAGCCGCCGCTGCAATAGAATTTTGCCCAGCAGTTGCGGCAGTCCTCTTTGGAGTAGACGTTCGCCTTTGCGAAATACTTCTTTTTCTCTGTATCGAATGTACCGTCAAGCACATTCCCCATTTTCCATTGATCCTCGCCCACAAATTGATGGCACGGGAAAATATCGCCCTGCGGTGTGACGGCGATGTATTCATTTCCGCAGCCGCAGCCGCGCAGCCGTTTGATGGCACACGGTCCCTGATCCAGATCAATGGCAAAGTGGAAGAAATTGATCCCCTTCTTCTGCTTTTTTCGATCGATGAGCACTTTTGCCAATCGCTCATATTCCTGGAAAACGGCGGGAAGGTCTGCTTCCTTAATAGAATAATCCAGCTTTTCATCGGATACCACAGGTTCGATAGAAAGCTGATCAAATCCCAGATCCGCCATATGAAGGACATCGTCTGTGAAATCCAGATTATACTTCGTAAAGGTGCCGCGCGCATAATAATCTTTGTCCTTGCTGCGGTTGGCGACGAGCTTCTGGTAGGCAGGAACGATCTTGTCGTAGCAGCCAGTACCGTCGACGCGGACACGCAGCCGATCATTGACTTCCTTGCGGCCGTCAATCGAAAGCACGACGTTGGACATCTCACGATTGATAAAATCGATTTTATCGTCCGTCAGCAAAAGGCCGTTCGTGGTAATGGTAAAGCGGAAGTTTTTGCCATGCTCTTTTTCCTGCGAGCGGGCGTATTCCACGATCTGCTTCACCACATCGAAATTCATCAGCGGTTCGCCGCCAAAGAAGTCGACCTCCAGATTTCTGCGTCCCACAGATTTTTCGATCAGGAAATCGATCGCTTTCTTCCCCACCTCGAAAGGCATGAGCATTCGTCCGCAGCCAAAATCCCCCTTGGCTGCAAAGCAATATTCGCACCGGAGATTGCAGTCGTGCGCAACGTTCAGACACATCGCCTTTACCGGAGCCGCCACCATCATATCGGCAAATTTCTCATATTCATCGGAGGAAAAGAGCATCCCGGAACGGTACAGTTCTAAAAGATCCTCGTAGTTTTCTTCTATCTCTTCCCTGCTGTACTGGGAAGAAAGCTCGTCCAGCAGCTTTTGCGGCATCGTATCCGGAACAGAATCCTCCAGATAATCCAGCATCCGGAAAGGAAGCTCCTCCATCACATGTACCGCACCGCTGTTCACATCAAGAACAATATGGTAGCCGTTTAAAGAATATTTATGTATCATAGCTTTTACTCCATTAAAACGCAAAATTTAAGGGACAGTAAAAACCTGTCCCTTAAAGGTGATTGAAAACGAAGTTTATCAATCAGCGATTGACGTTCTCGCACTTCTGGTTCGCAACTGTGCAGGAAGTCTTGCAAGCGGACTGGCAGGAAGCCTGGCACTCGCCGCAGCCGCCCTTAACAGCGCTCTCCTTCAGGTTTGCTTTATTCAAGGTCTTAATCTGTTTCATGATAAACCCTCCATTCATTTTTCAGTTGCTACCATTATAGCATACTTTGGAGAAATTGAAAAGTCCTATTTTGTTTTTTCTGGAAAATTCCGCCGGTCAACCCTTTTGATTCATTACTGCGATCAGCCCGCCGATCGCGCCGGCCAAAACCATTACTAGGCATTTTGTGAGGACTGCGGGCGCGGCGTCCCCTCCCAGAATGGAAAGGCCCGCCAGAAATTCCATGAAAAACAGAAGAAGTCCTGTGCATGCTCCGAACAGAAGTCCGCGTGCCTTGGAAAGCTTCGCGGCCAGAAACCCTCCCGCCAAAGAGCTCACACCGGAAACAGCGAGCGTTATCATAGGAATAGCACTCTGCGGAAGCTTCCCAGAGGACGACATAATCAGAGCGGCGCCTACCAGCAGAAGCGTACAGATAACCGCCCCCAGAAAAGCACCCGCCACCACAGGACGCAGAAACTGCAACACAGGGCTTACCGCTGTTTCTTTTCTGACTTTTCTCATACAGGAATCCCCCTCACACGCGTATCTGCTTTTATCTATACGCATGCGTGGGACATTTTATGACTCAGAATCGTCGTGAATAGTATCCACGCTGCCGATGGCCCATCTTTTAATGCGCAGCTTGGAGCGATCCGTGCCGGTCTCCACGATTACGGTCTCGTCATCCTTGATAGCGACAATCCGGCCGCACACGCCGCCGATCGTTGTGATTTCATCGCCAATCTGCGCACTTTTGCGCATGGCCTCCTCCTTCTTCCTCTTTTTGGACTGAGGACGGAAGAAAATCAGCCACAAAACCAGGATAAAGACACCGTAAACCAGGATAATGCTGATCCAGCTTCCGGCTCCCATCGCCTGCTCCGTGCCGCTGGTCAGCGGCAAAAGGTTATTGATCATTCGGGAATACACCTCCATTGATATTCTTTACAATTATAGCAACAAATTCCTTTTTATGCAAGAGAAAAGAGAAATTTATATCCGTTTTCCCAGCTTTCCGGTATTCTCGCGGTAAAAGTCCTCAAAACAGCCTTCGTCGAGGGCTTTGCGGATCCGTTCAAGGAGCGTGTTATAAAAGTAAATATTGTGGATCACACACAGACGCATGGCGAGCATCTCTCCGCTTTTAAACAGGTGGTGGAGGTAGGCGCGGGAGAAGTTTTGGCAGACAGGACAATCGCAGGTCGGATCGAGCGGAAGCTCATCAAGCGTGTATTTGGCATTCATCAGATTGCGGCAGCCATCCCAGGTGAAAGCATGGCCGTGCCGCGCGTTGCGGGTGGGCATGACGCAGTCGAACAGATCGACGCCGCGCCGCACCGCCTCCAGAATATTCTCCGGCGTTCCGACACCCATCAGATACCGCGGCTTGTCCTCCGGCATGAACGGTTCCACCGCTTCGATAATCCGGTACATCTCCTCAGCCGGTTCTCCAACAGCTAATCCGCCGATCGCGTATCCGTCCAGATCCAGCTCCCGGATGGCTTTCATATGAGAAACGCGGATGTCCTCGTAGGTGCTCCCCTGGTTGATTCCGAACAGCATCTGCTGCGGGTTGATCGTATCCGGCAGAGAATTGAGCCGATCCATTTCCGCCTTGCAGCGGTAGAGCCATCGCACCGTGCGATCGCAGGAACGGCGGGTATACTCATATTCCGCCGGATTTTCAATGCACTCATCAAATGCCATCGCGATTGTGGAGCCGAGGTTTGACTGGATCCGCATACTCTCCTCCGGCCCCATGAAGATCCGGTGGCCGTCAATGTGGGAGGCAAATGTCACTCCCTCTTCCTTGATGTTGCGCAGCTTCGCAAGGGAAAACACCTGGAAGCCACCGCTGTCCGTCAGGATGGGGCCGTCCCAGCGCGTAAATTTGTGGAGCCCGCCCAGCTTTTTGACAATCTCATCCCCTGGACGCAGATGGAGATGATAGGTGTTGCAAAGCTGCACCTGGCATTTCAGTTCCTTTAAATCGAGGGCTGAAACTGCCCCTTTGATTGCGCCGCACGTCGCCACATTCATGAACGCGGGCGTCTGAATGGTCCCGTGAGGCGTGGTAAACACACCCCGGCGGGCGGTTCCTTCCTTTTTTATTACCTGCATCATATTTCAAATCCCTTTCCGGTTTTCATTTTTCAGATGTCCGGGAAACCATATCCCGGTTTTTCGTTCGCAGACGGATCCATTATACGGTTTCCAGCAGGCAAAGTCAATGAAAATGCTGTTTTTCAAACCATGTGGCCGTCTCGCACCGATAAAAAATCCGGCATCTGCCAAAAAGAGGGGAACAACGGCGTGCTCCGCTGCTCCCCTCCCCTGCGTCCAACGCTTTATGAAAGCTCAAACATCCCGTGGTAAAGCTGGTAGTATTCCCCTTTCAGTGCCAGCAGATCCTCATGATCACCGCGCTCAACAATCTGTCCGTTTTCCAGCACGATAATCGCGTCGGCGTTCCGGACCGTAGACAGGCGGTGCGCAATAACAAATACGGTGCGGCCCTCCATGAGCCGATCCATTCCTTTTTCGATCAGCGCCTCCGTGCGCGTATCGATGCTGGAGGTCGCCTCGTCGAGGATCAGCACGGGCGGATCGGATACGGCGGCGCGCGCGATAGCTAACAGCTGACGCTGCCCCTGAGAGAGATTTGCGCCGTCCGCCGTGACCATCGTGTCATAGCCGTTTGGCAGACGCCGGATAAAGGAATCCGCGTTCGCAATTTTAGCGGCACGGACAATTTCCTCCTGCGTTGCGTCCAGCTTGCCGAACCGGATATTGTCCGCGATCGTACCTGTGAACAGATGCGTATCCTGAAGGACAATCCCAAGCGATCGGCGCAGATCATTTTTTCGGATCTCCCTGACGTCGATCCCATCATAGACCACTGCGCCGCCCTGCACATCATAGAAACGGTTGATTAAATTCGTAATGGTCGTTTTCCCCGCGCCGGTGGAGCCCACGAACGCGATTTTCTGCCCCGGCTTCGCATAAAGGCTGATATCCTTGAGGATCATCCGATTATCGTCATAGCCAAACGAAACGTGCTGAAACCTCACATCTCCGCGAAGCGGGATCAGCTCCCCGTCCGGCTTTTTCCATGCCCAGCGGTTTGTCTTTTCTCCGCAGGGGATCAGTTCGCCGTTTTCTCCCTTTACGTTTACAAGCTCAATTTTTCCGTCATCCGGCTCGGAGGGCTGGCTCATCGTCTCGAAGATGCGCTCTGCGCCCGCCAGCGCCGCTAACAGGAAATTGCTCTGCTGGGTGAACTGGTTGATTGGCATAGCGGCTTGGCGTACAAACACCAGATAGCTGGCAAGGCTTCCCACGTCTGTCTGACCGTTTATCGCCATAATGCCTCCCAGAACGGCCACAATCGCATAGTTGATATAGGAAATGCTCACCACCGCCGGAACCATCGTTGCCGCGTAGCTCTGTGCGCCTGTCCCCGCTTTGCGGAGGCTCTCGTTTTTCCGGCGGAACGCTTCCAGATTTTCTCCCTCGTGATTGAACACCTTGACAACCTTCTGCCCGCTGACCATCTCCTGGATATAACCGTCCAGATCGCCCAGGCTTTTCTGCTGCTTTTGGAAATATGCCTTGCTGCGCTTCCCGCTGTAACGGATATACAGGAACATGCAGATGTAGCACACAACCGCAATGATAGACAGCCGCCAGTTGAGCACAAATAACAGCGTCAGTGTGCCTGCGATCTGGATAAAGCTCTGGATCACCATCGCAAAGCTGTTGTTCATCGCGTCGGAGATGGTATCCACATCGTTCGTAAAGCAGCTCATGATATCGCCGTGACGCTGTGTATCAAAAAAGCGGAGCGGAAGCGTCTGCAGATGGGCGAACAGATCGCGGCGGATGTCCAGCAGGACCTTCTGTGCGGCACGGACCATTGTCTGTGTATATCCGTACGCCGTCAGCACACCGATCCCGTAAATCACAGC
Source organism: Candidatus Gallacutalibacter pullicola (assembly GCA_018712265.1). Lineage (GTDB taxonomy): Bacteria > Bacillota > Clostridia > Oscillospirales > Acutalibacteraceae > Gallacutalibacter > Gallacutalibacter pullicola. The sequence continues at coordinate 8,536 of DVHF01000106.1, read as the reverse complement.
GGTCAGGATCACGCCGCGGACGAGGGCGGAATAATTCCCTGCGCTGAGTGAATTGACTACGGGACGGATCATGTAGGTCCCCAGAAGATTGGCGCTCGCGCTGACAGAGACAAGGATCGCGACGGCTAAAAAGTACAGCTTATGCCGCCCCATATAGGAAAGCAGAGATTCCACGGTGAACCGCAGATTTTTCGGCCGTTTACCGCTGAGCTGGCGCGCCATCCTCATCCCCTCCTTTCATCTGCGAAGCGTAAATTTCCTGATAGATTGGATCCCGTGCCAAAAGCTCCTGATGTGTCCCGATCGCATGGACGCGGCCGTCCTCCAAGATGACGATCTGATCTGTGTGAATGACGGAGGTGATCCGCTGAGCAATGATAATTTTGGTAACGCCCTCTAATTTGGAAAGCGACGTCCGGATCTTTGCCTCTGTTGCCGTATCGACGGCGCTGGTGGAATCGTCAAAAATCAGCACTTTCGGATGCTTGAGCAGTGTCCGCGCGATGCAGAGCCGCTGCTTCTGCCCGCCGGAAACATTGACGCCTCCCTGTCCCAAATCGCTGTCCAGACCTTTTGGCATACGTTCCAGAAATTCGTCTGCGCACGCGGCGCGGCAGGCCTCCCACAGGGCTTCGTCGTCTGCCTGTTTATCGCCCCACTGAAGATTTTCACGCACCGTGCCGGAAAACAGGACGTTCTTTTGCAGTACGATCCCAACGGCATCCCGCAGCGTTTCCAAATCGTACGCCTTTACGTTTCTGCCGCCGACAAAGACAGCGCCCTCCGTCGCATCGTACAGCCGGGGGATCAGCTGCACCAGCGTCGTTTTGGCCGATCCGGTGCCGCCGATGATCCCGATGGTCTGCCCCGCAGGGATGTGCAGGTTCACATGGGAAAGCGCGTATTCCTGTGCGTCCTCCTTATATTTAAAGGAAACATCCATGAAGTCGATGCTGCCGTCCAGGACTTCGCGCAGTGCGTCCGGCGCAGAGACCAAATCCGGAGATTCCTCCAGAACCTCTCCAATCCGGCGGGCGCTGGCCAGGGATCTCGTGAGAAGCAGGAACACATTGGAGATCATCATCAGAGAATTCATAACCTGAAGGACATAACTCAGGAAGCCCGTCAGATCGCCGACCTGAAGGTCATTTTCCAGGATCATGCCGCCGCCGAACCACATAATAAAGACTGTGGCCGTATACATGGTAAACTGAAACGCCGGAAGATTCAGGACGGCATAGTGAAACGTCCTCTGGCTTGTCTGCATCAGATCTTCGTTCACCTGTTTGAACTTTTCTTCTTCATATTCCCCGCGGACAAACGCTTTTACCGCACGGATTGCCGTCAGCCCCTCCTCGACCACGCTGTTCAGGCGATCAACCGCTCTTTGCAGCCGGCCGTACATCGGCGCGACCCGGCGTACAATAAAGATCAGGATTACCGCAAGCACAGGCGTTGTCAGGAAGAACACAAGCGCAAGACGCGGATTCATCCAGACAGAAAGCGCGATACCCATAATCAGCATGGACGGCCCGCGTACCATAGGCCGCAGTCCGCCGTTGACGGCATTCTGCAGCACAGTGACATCGGTAGTCATTCTGGTGACGAGGGACGACGTTTCAAAATGATCCAGATTGGAAAAGGAGTAGTTCTGAACCTTTTCGTACTCCGCCTCCCGCACATTTGCGCCGAAGCCGTAAGAGGCCCGAGCCGCAAACCGGGCATACAGCAGCCCGGTAGCCAGCGCGAGTACGGCGCAAATCCCCATTTGAATCCCTTTATGCAGGATAAACGGGACATCATGATTCGCCACACCGACATCGATGATGTCTGCCATCAGCACCGGAATAAACAGCTCAAAGCACGTCTCCACCAGCACCAGAACCGCTCCAAGCAGCAGATCCCGCCGGTAAGGGCCAAAATATCCAAACAGCTTTTTTAAATCTTTCAATGCTCCATCCCGCCTTGCGTCCAAAAATTGATATGTCAATTATAGGAGCATCAAACCGCTTTGTCAATTCTTGAAGATCTGCTGCTTTAACTGTTCCCGGCGGGTATTGCTGATTAGGATTACGCCATGGTTTCAAGCATTTTTTCTGTTACTTCGTATTTGCAGGGCTGTCCTGTCAGAAGCTTGCGCGCTTCTTCAAGCATATATTTTCCCATCCTTGCAACCTCGTTGTTCATACTTCCCGCAATATGGGGCGTCAGGATTACATTCCGCATGGTATTGAGGGGGCTTTCCGGCACAGGAGGCTCCGGGAATGTAACGTCCAGTATCGCCGTGCGCTCCGGTTCCTCCTGAAGTGCACGGATCATATCCTCCTCCACGATCTGCGCGCCGCGCCCCGTATTGATGAAAGTGGCGTTTTTCTTCGTCAGGGAAAAATGCTCATATTTCAGCATCCCAACTGTAGACGGGAGGTTTGCAATATGGTTGGAGATAACCTGACATTCCCGGAAAATATCTGTCAGGCTGGCGCGTTTTGCGTGAAGAGATTCCAGAACGGCGTCGCTGACAAAAGGATCGTAGACAAGGGTTTCCACATCATAACACATCAGACGCTCCAATACCATGCGTCCTATCATCCCAGCCCCCAGAATTCCTATCCGGATGTTGTAGTTGCCGGGCTGGTGATCCGTGAATTCCCGGGCGGCCTTCCTGCCCTCATGACGGTAATGATCTACACATTGGAAAAATCCCTTTCCCGCCAGAATAATCTGAGCAGTGGCATATTCTGCAACAGGGATCGCATTGGCTCCCCATGCGCTGAACACCCGGATCCCTTTCTCCAAAAACGGACGGGCAAACGCCTGTACGGATCCCGCTCCGTAGAAAACAGCTTTGAGCGAGGGCAAATATTTTTCTATCTGCTCCCCAGTGAGTGCAGGCATCCCCCAGGTGCTGAACAGATATTCCGCATTTTTTAAGAGAGGCGCATATTCCTCCATCGTATCGGAGGTAACCACGATGCGCGGCAGGGAAACTATCTGATCCAGCTCCGACAATGTGCGGCTGTCGTACACCCTGAGCAGCCGAGCCCCATTGCAGAGGAACGCGGCGCGGTGGATAGTCTCTTTCGGACTGAGCTTATGCAGGATCTCTGCGTCCTGCAGGAAGCTTTCAGCACTGTCGCCGCAAACAAATTCCATCACCAGATTCGGCTTTTTCCCGCTTTGCCGCACCGCCTCCAGATATTGGCTCCATTCCCCGGTCTGCTCTGCCAGCGGATGGCGCTCATTCCCTGCCGTCCAGGCAAACACATGGCAGCAGCGAAGCCACGGGCTGATCGCCTGAATTTCCCGCAGGCGTTCTTCCATAGAAACATCCGGGTTCGGCTGCCAATAGGTATAGAGGTTTGGGTGATCCACTGCCTGAAGCAGACGGACAGCGCCCTCTTTTGTTTGCGTCATGGTACCGCGGTGATATTCCAGAGCAACCGCAATTCCAAACTGTGACGCGCTTTCCGCCGCACAGCGGATGTCAGCGGCGAGCGTGCGGAACGCATCCTCAGAGATGGAATCGGGCGTGCAGTTTCCCGCCCAAATCCGGATCATCGGCACCCCCAACGCACGCGCAGATGCCAGGACAGGGGCAAAATCCTGATCCGGCAGAGCCTTATAATAGGAACCGTATGACAGAATTTCAAGCCCTGCCGCTATACATTTTTCGCGGACGCTTGCGGCGGTGTCTGTATCGCCTGCCGGAACGTGCACATCTCCGCCCCATTCAATCCCGTCGAGATGTGCCTTTTGTGCCAGCGAAATGATCTCATCCACACTTTTTTGCCGGAAAGTAACCGACGTCAGCCCTGTTTTCATAAAATGTTAATCCCCTTTCAATACATACTATAAAATAAAAATCCTCTGCTTGCTTTCCAAAAGAAAAAATGATATAATCCCGACGGCAGAGCTATCTGCCCTTGCAAGGAGTCAGTATTTTTTAGGAAAAGGAGCGGCAGAGAATGACAGACATCCCTGAGATCCTCCTGCAAAAAGCGGAGGAACTGGAAGAACGGACAGCAAAATTATATCCCGACCTGAAACCTCTCGTAAAACAGTGCTTTCTGAACACCATAGAAACCACCGTAAAACGATTGGAGGACGGCAGCATCTTTGTTATCACCGGAGATATCCCGGCCATGTGGCTGCGTGACAGCGCGGCCCAGGTAAAGCCCTATGTTGCTTTTGCCCGTGAGGACGAAGCTCTCCGCGAAATTCTTCGCGGCGTTATCGAAAAGCAGGCGTTTTATGTTTGTATAGATCCCTATGCCAACGCCTTTAATGCCGCCGACAGCGGGAAAGCTTTTGGACATCAGGACAAATCCGATGTCATGTCCGGCTGGGTCTGGGAGCGCAAATACGAAGTAGATTCCCTTTGCGCGCCGCTCTACCTGGCGAGGGAATATTACAAAACCACCGGCGACCGTAAAATATTTACCCCGCGTTTCCATCAGATGGTAAAAGAAATTGAAGAAACCTTTACCGCTCAGCAGAACCGGTCGGACGCACCGTACTTCTTCACCCGGACGAACTGCCCGGACAGCGACACGCTTCCCTTTGACGGACGCGGGACGCCTGTTGGATATACCGGGATGACATGGTCCGGCTTCCGTCCGAGCGACGACGCCTGCCAATACGGATATCTTATCCCGGCGAATATGATGGCGGTTGTCGCGCTGCGGTATGCGTCCGAGCTGGTGTCCTGTGGCTTTGAAGATGATGCGCTCTCCCAAAGCTGCGCCGATCTCGCGGAGAAAATCAATGCCGGGATCCAACGCTTCGGAATTGTGGAACATCCCCGTTTTGGAAAGATTTATGCCTATGAGACAGACGGTCTGGGAAACTACAACCTGATGGACGACGCCAACTCCCCCAGCCTGCTGGCGATCCCGTATCTCGGCTATCGCGATAAGGACGACGAAATTTACCGCAATACCAGACGTTTTATCCTGTCTGCGGAAAATCCGTATTATTTTACCGGAAAAGCGGCCAGTGGAATTGGCAGCCCGCACACGCCGAAAAACTATATCTGGCATATTTCCCTGATTATGCAGATACTTACCAGCAGCAGCGAAGAGGAAATTCACAGCTGCCTCTCCATGCTTGCGCGTACCCATGCAGGAACGAATTTCATGCACGAAGGCTTTGATGCGGACGAGCCCACAAAATTCACCCGTGAATGGTTTGCGTGGGCAAATACGCTGTTTGCGCAGATGATGGCACGCCTGACAGGTTTGATTTAAACCATCCGAACTATATCTGCACATTAGGCCCCGCCTGAACTATCAATTCAGGCGGGGCTATTTCTTTCCGTCTTTTGAGGCAATCCGCAGACGCAGCTGCTGCATTTTCACATCCGTCTGCGCGATGGTGTCGGCGCATTCTTTCAGTTCCCCGGCGATTTCCCGAACCTCGGGAGAATTATTTTTGTAGCGGATCTGATGCTCCAAACTGGCCCAAAAATCCATTGCCACCGTCCGGATCTGGATCTCCACACGGATCAATTCTTTCCCGGTAGAGAAATAGACGGGGGTCTCAATGATCAGGTGCAGGCTTCTGTATCCGTTTTCCTTTGGATTCTGGATATAATCCTTTCGGGCGATCAGCCGTACATCGTCCTGTTTTAACAGCATATCCGCCACATCATAGATATCATCGATAAATGGGCAGACCACACGTACACCCGCCACATCGTTGAGATGCTCTGAGATAGATTCTACTGTCAGAGGATAATTCTGCTTCCGCAGCTTTCCCGCAATACTGTACGGGCGCTTGATCCTCGACTGGATGCTTTCGATCGGATTCCTTTCCGTAAAGGCGGACAGCTCATCATTCAGGATCTCCAGCTTGGTCGTTACCTCCCGGATAGCGGAGCGGTACTTAATCATGAGCTCCTCAAACTGAAAGAGCCTGTGCAGCAGTTCTGCGGAGATCTCCTCCCCCTCATTTCCGCCAAAAAAGTCCTTGAGAACCTCTGCCCTCTCATTCAGTTTGTTTTTTTTCTCATTTTCCATAATAGTCCTCCCTCTGATTCTCTGCCGCGCCGTTATGCTTTTGAGATTCCTATTTGGCCCTTGACTTCCCGCGCGCGGAATTATATACTAAAAATACTCTGTACTACAGACGCTATTTTGTCTATCATACTGCTGCAACAGCTGGTTGTCAATCAAAATCCGGGGGTTATCAAATGATAAAAAATATTTTTTGGGATTTGGACGGAACGCTCCTTCCTATGGATCAGGACAACTTTACCAAAGCGTATTTTAAATGTCTTGCCGTAAAAATGGAGCCATATGGTTATGAACCGAAAAAGCTGATCGACGGCATCTGGGCCGGCACGGCAGCCATGGTGAAAAACGATGGATCCTGCACCAATGAGGAAGCATTCTGGAAATGCGCCGCCGGAATTTTCGGGGATCGTGTTCTTCGCGACAGGCCGCTGTTTGACGAATTCTACCGCGTGGAATTCCAGCAGGCCGCCAAAGCGTGTGGATACAACCCGCAGGCCCGGCAAACTGTGGAGGAATTAAACCGCCGGGGATTCCGTCAGATTCTTGCGACCAATCCCATTTTTCCAGGCGTTGCTACGGAAAGCCGGATCCGTTGGGCGGGGCTGGATCCCGATGACTTTGAACATTACACCACCTATGAGAATACCGGCTTCTGCAAGCCTAACCCGGCATACTATCAGGATCTGCTTGAACGCTTAGGATGCAGACCTGAAGAAAGTTTGATGGTCGGCAACGATGTAGATGAGGATATGATAGCCAGTGGTGCAGTGGGAATGAAGGTGTTCCTGCTGACAGACTGCCTGCTCAACCGAAAGAATACGGATATTTCCGTTTTTGCCCGCGGCAGCTTTGACGATCTTCTCCAATATCTGGAACAGAAAACAGCTGAATAGGCTTTTCGGGAAGGAACGAAACATCATGTCTGAAAAAATAGCGGTTGTTACGGACAGCAACAGCGGTATCAGTCAGGAGGAAGCAAAGAAACTGGGGATTTTTGTCCTCCCTATGCCGTTTATTATTGACGGAGAAACCTTCTATGAGGATGTCAATCTCTCCCAAAGGGAGTTTTATCAAAAGCTCAAGGGAAAAGCGGTAATTTCCACATCACAGCCCATGGTGGGAGACGTTCTTGAGCTTTGGGACAAGGTCCTCGCGCAGTATGATTCTTTGATCCATATTCCAATGTCGAGCGGGCTTTCCGGCTCCTGTGCGACTGCCTGCACTCTTGCCTCCCAGTATGAGGGCCGGGTGTTTGTGGTAAACAATCATCGTATTTCCGTGCCGCAGAGGCAGTCGGTGCTGGACGCGCTCACCCTGATCCGGGCGGGAAAATCCGCAGGCATGATCCGGGAAATCCTGGAGAAGGAAAGCTTTGAATCAAGTATTTATATCATGCTTGATACACTGGAATATTTGAAAAAGGGAGGACGGGTGACTCCGGCCGCCGCGGCTGTGGCGGCTGTCCTGCGAATCAAGCCCGTTTTGCAGATCCAGGGGGAAAAGCTGGATGCCTTTGCCAAAGCCAGAAGTGAAAAGCTTGCCCGCACCATCATGATCGACGCTCTGCGCACGGACATAGAAACCCGTTTCGGCGGGATGGATCAGGTATATCTGTATGCCGCACATACGGACAATGATGAAACGGTACGCAGCTTTGTTGTCCAGATGGAGCAGGAGCTTCACGCAAAAGTTGTATACAGTGAACCGCTTTCACTCAGCATTTCCTGTCATACAGGGCCCGGCGCGCTCGCCCTGGGCTGTTCCCGAAAAATCGATCGGTATTTATAAAGATATGCAAAATTGCGTTTTTGAAGTGGGTACACCGTATTAAAGGCCTATATATTTTCTAAAAAAGCAGCTCCCTGGCAAAACCGGGGAGCTGAGCAGTTTCACGACATGATCTCTGAAATTGTGCGCATGATTTCGTCATGGCAGCGTCCGCATCCTGTGGAGCAGTGTGTAATCCTCTGGACGTCAGCAAAGGCTTCTTCAACCTGCGAAAAGCTTTTGCTTTGATGCAAAGCATTTTCCACATCGGCATAGGTGACTTTCTTGCAATGGCAAATTTCGTAGTTTTCTTTCATTTCGTTCATAAGTTGTCTCCCCTTTTGCTTGAAAAATGCAGCTGGAAACGTTTCAATAAATGAATCGAAAACGTTCCTGATCTGTTCACTGTGTTTTCCAGCGTCTTTTCCAATAAGGATTGATAGACAGCTGGATTATAAAAATATGATTTTATTATAGTATACCACATTACGATACGGTTGGCAATCCAGTCTCTTTGCATGATTTTAAAATTCAAAGCCATAATATGGAGAATTGTTGCACTTCAAAATGCTATGACTGATATTTCCGTTGAAAGGCCACAAGAATTGGCAGTTGAGAAAGTTTAGCGGAGGTAAGTTATAACTAACCCAAGCGTCATAATTTGGTGTTTATGCAGATGTTTTCCCATAATTGTGAAAAAATTGACAAAAGCATTCGGGGACTTTTTCCTTTTTTCATTCTCTATGTAGTTTTTT
>DVHF01000105.1 GCA_018712265.1 Candidatus Gallacutalibacter pullicola | reverse complement strand
ACCCGCGCCGCCTGTACCGCTTCCGGCACGTCGTGGACGCGCAGAATGTCCGCGCCGCCGCACTGGGCGATCGTATGCGCCGCAATCGTCCCGGGCATCCGCTGTTCAAACGGGGGATCCCCGCACGGCGCGCCGATCACACGCTTCCGCGAGGCTGCCATCAGGAACGCGCTGTCCAGCCCGTCCGTCAGCAGATGGGTATTGGCGAGCAGGTCCATGTTTTCCTCCAGCGTTTTCCCAAAGCCGATCCCCGGATCGAAGCAGATCCGTTCCACCGCGATCCCGGCGCGGACAAGCTCCGCACCCCGGCGGTCAAAGAATCCGCGCACGCGCTCTGTGATCGGCTCCGTCTCGTGTCCCGCGTCGTGGGACGGCGCGTCCGGGAGGATGGAAAACGCCGTATTGTGCATCACGATGCAGCCGCAGTCCGAGCCCGCGGCCGCGGCGATCATCTCCGGATCGGAAAAGCCCGTCACATCGTTGAGGATATCCGCGCCCAGACGGAGCGATTCCAGCGCCACGCTGGGATAAAAGGTGTCGATGGAAACCGGGACGTGCAGCCTGCCGCGCAGCCCCTCCAGCACAGGGACCAGCCGCGCTGCTTCTTCCTCCGCGGAGATTGGCGAGAACCCCGGACGCGTCGACTGCGCCCCGATATCAATGATATCCGCGCCCTGATCCTGCGCATCCAGCGCGCGGCGGATCGCCTGTTCTGCGGAAAAATATTTCCCGCCGTCGGAAAAGGAATCCGGCGTCACGTTGACAATCGCCATGATATAGGTTTTTTCGCCCAGCGGCAGCGAATACCGCCCGGCTCTCCAAAGCCTCATACGGTTCATGCTTTTCCTCCCGTCAGCAGCGACATCACTTCGGCGCGCGTCTTGGCGTCCGTCCGCATGGCTCCCCGCAGGGCGGAGGTCAGCGTGCTCGCTCCGGCCGCGCGTGCGCCGCGCATCGTCATGCACAAGTGTTCCGCCTCTATCACGACGGCCACGCCGCACGGATCCAGATGCTCATACAGGAAATCCGCAATCTGGGCGGTCAGCCGTTCCTGCACCTGCGGACGGCGCGCGAAGCAGTCCACAATCCGCGAAAACTTGGAAAGTCCGATAATCCGCCCGCCTTTGGGGATATACGCGATATGCGCCTTGCCGATGAACGGGAGCAGATGGTGCTCGCACACGGAATACAGCGGGATATCGCGCACAAGCACAAGCTCGTTGTGCTGTTCCGTCTCATGGAAAATTTTCAAAAACTGCATCGGATCCGTTTCCAGTCCCGAAAAAATCTCCTCATACATTCTCGCGACGCGCTGCGGCGTTTCGCGCAGGCCCTCGCGATCGGGATCCTCGCCCACCGCGCACAGGATTTCCCGCACCGCGTTTTCGATTCTCTGTTTATCCATCAAAAATACCTCCTCGAGTTATTGAAGCTGCACGGCGATCCCCCGGACAGAGGGCGCCAGACTGTACACAAAGCTTGTATATTGTAGGCCGGGATCCACCTGCGGTACGGCTTCCCGCAGCGCATCCGACAGGATAGGTGATCCGGCGGAAAACAGCTCCGCCGCCGTATCCTGAAAATTGAGCGGTTCCTCCACATACAGCAGCAGGATTTCCTCCCCGCGCCGCAGGGACTGGGCGATCCCCTCGCTGAGCGTATCCAGAGAAAACCCGGAAAGCCCTGACACCGGGATCGCAAAGTTCCGGAAATAATTGGCGTCCTCCGAGCCGCAGTCCGGCAGTCCCTGTGCAGAAACGGAATGATCCTCCTGAATCTGCCTGTCTGCCAAATTGAAATAAAAGTACCGCGAAAGATCGGAGGAATCGTCCCATGTGGAATCGAGATGATACCAGTTCCCGCCGATTTGAACCAGGTTCCACATATGCAGCTCGCCGTCCGCCTCACCGGAAACGAGACGGCAGGGGATTCCTGCAAGGCGCAGGAGCAGCTGCATTGTGCGCGCATATCCCTCGCACACGGCGGACCCGTCGAGCAGAACGCCGCAGACGGAATACTCCTCCCAGCCGGACGCGCCGGACGCGTCGTACACACAGCTGTCCAGCACGGCGTCGTGCAGGAAGATCTCGCGTTCCAGCTCTGTCATGGATTCCTCCATCCCGGAAAAGATATCCTGCGCGGCCTGTTCCAGCCGTTCTGTCAGGGCGGCGCAATCTTCCGGGGAAAGCTCGGAGTACAGCTGCACCACCGTCAGACCCTCCGCCGTGCCGTACTGATATTGTGCGGAAATCCAGAAATACTGGGGAAAGTCGTTGACGAACGCTTCAAACGCCCTGCTGATTTCCGTTTCCGACAGGGAATCCTCCACCGCAGCGCGGCGCATGGGATACTGCCCGCGGCCGGGATCAGCCTCCGGGGAAACGGCCAGCGCACAGCCGCGCAGTTCGTCATACAGCGATCTTTCCGGCTCGGAGAGAGCTTCCCGCCCCTCTCCGCCCGACGCTGCGGGCCACGGGGACTGAAATTCCGCAAACGGTTCCGTCAGCCGAATCTCCGCGGGTCCCGCCGTACTGGCAGGCGCAGAGGACGCCGGTTCCACACGGGAGACGGATGCCGGATCGTCCGGCGGTTCCAATATAGCGCAGGCAGCAAGGACCGCCGCCGCGGCCACAGCAAGAGATATTCCGTATAATCGACGCACGGCGATTCCTCCTTTCGGGACGCTGGCCGATCCCAGCGGAGCAGAGATTTTTCGCCCTGCCCGGACGGAGCGGATACTTTTGAAGCTTACAGCTTCAAAATTATAATGCGTATGGGGTCTAAGGGGATCCCCCCTCCTTCTCCGTGGTATCGGTGGCAGGTAGCAAAAGAAGCCCCGGACGCGCCTTGAAACGCGCCGGAGCTTTTTATGTTCAAAATAAGATTATGCCTGCTGAGGATGCGGTGTTTCCGTTCCGCTGCCAAAACCTTCGCCCTGCTTGGCGGCCTCGGCTTCGTGGACAATCAGGATCTTGGAAATCCGTTTGTCCTCCACCTCCTGCACCGTAAAAGTAAACGGTCCTTCTGTCACCACAGGATGCTCGCCGGGATGGGGAATGTATCCGAGCCGCTCCACAACGAAGCCGGCAATCGTGTCGTAGTCGCCATCCGGAAGCTCATATTCGATCAATTCGGAAACCTCGTCGATATTGGTGAACCCGTCCACCGTATATGTATGATCGTTCACCTTATGGATTTCCTCGTCCTCGTTGTCATATTCGTCCTGAATATTGCCGACAATCGATTCCAGAAGATCCTCCAGGGAGACAAGTCCCTCTGTACCGCCGTATTCATCCACGATAATCGCAATCTGGATCCGCTTTTCCGTCATCTCCTTAAAGAGATCGGAGCACAGCTTGCTCTCCGGAATGAAATATGCTTTGCGCATCAGATCCGTCAGCTTGATATTGGAGGAATCCTTGCCGATAAATCCAAGCAGATCCTTCGCGTAGATGATACCCAGAATCGTGTCCAGATCCTCGTGGTAAACCGGGATGCGCGAATAACCGAACTTCATGGAAAGCTGAGCGGCTTCTTCCACCGTGCAAGTATCCTCAATCGCGGTGATTTCAGTGCGGGGCGTCATAATCTCGCCGACAGTCGAATCCGAAAAATCAAAGATATTTTCAATCATATCCTTGGCGTCGCCATCGATTACGCCGCTCTCCTCACCGGCATCCACCATCATCAGGATGCCTTCCTCTGTTACCTCGTCCTCGTTAGCGTTCGGGTCGATGCCCAGGAGCTTGAGAACGCCGTTGGTGGAAACCGTCAGCAGCGCAATAAATGGACGGAACGCGGTAGCTACGCCGTTTAAGAATCCCGCCACGCGCAGAGACATTCCATCTGCATAGTGCATGGCAAGCTTTTTCGGGACAAGCTCGCCGAGGATCAGGTTGAAATACGAAAGGATAATGGTGATGATTACCATCGAGAGCGTTTCCACCACGCTGCGCGGGAACGGCAGGAAGAACAGCACATCTGCAAGGGCGCCCGCAAAGCTTTGAGAAGCCGACGCGGATGTTAAAAAGCCCGCCAAGGTAATGCCGATCTGGATGGTGGAAAGGAAGCGGCTGGTATTTTCCGTCAGACGGATCACGTTTTTAGCGCGCTTGTCACCGGCCTCAGCCATTTTCTTCATCTTGGCATCGTTGACGGAGATGACCGCGATCTCACAGGCGGCAAAAAAGCCGTTGATAAAGATCAGGATCAGCAGCACAACAATCGACATGAGGCCGCTTTCAAGGGTGAGAGCTTCAGACGGCGCTGCCGTCAATAAGTGCGGTATGCAAGGGTCCGCAGGTTCGGGAGACATAAATTTTTCCCCTTTCTGAAAAATAAAATTTTATAAAAAAACCGGAACGCTCCCAAGCATGAAGGGGGCCTTCCGGCTTCTTCAACTGAAACACACTGCTTTTATTATACCGGATTCCGTTTTTTCTGTCAAACCGCAATCCGGGCGGATGCGCCGCCGTTTTGCCTGTTTCGGGCAGTTTGATGGTTTTGCCAGGCCCGCAGGCGGCATTTTTGCGGATTTTCTCGTGGTGGCAAACGCGCGCACCCGTGAACGGGAGCCAAATCCAAAAAATTTACAAAATACTGCTTGCATATCCTACTGCATTTTCCTTACAATAAAATATAGAGTTGTTTGGACATATTGACGGTATCCAAACAAAGATTCAGAAAATCGTCAGGAGAGGTTTCGGTATGGACAGGAAGCTGCTATTGATTTTAAATCCTACATCCGGCCGCGGCGCGGCGGCCGGCAGCCTTTTTTCGATTGTGAACGGCTTTTCCAAAACGGGCTGGGAGGTGACCGTCATTCCCACGCAGGAAAAGGGCGACGCGCAGAAAATCGCCAGGGAACGTGCGGCGGATTTCCCGTTCCTGGTGTGCTGCGGCGGGGACGGCACGCTCAACGAAACGGTCAACGGCCTGATGGAGGTCCAGGACCGCCCGCTTCTGGGATATATCCCGGCGGGCACGACGAACGATTTCGCCGCAACGCTCGGAATCCCGCACAATCCGGAGCAGGCCGCGCTGGAGATCGGCGGCGGCCAGCCGTTCTGCTGCGACATGGGCGATCTGAACGGCCGTTATTTCGACTACATTGCGGCGTTCGGGATTTTTACAGATGTCTCCTACACAACGCCGCAGCAGTTCAAAAACGTGTGCGGGCGGGTAGCCTACTTTCTTGAGGGAATCAAGCAGCTTTCTTCCATCCCGCATTACCGTCTCCGCGTGGAATGGGAGGGCGGATCCCAGGAGGAGGATTTCATTTTCGGCGCAGTAACGAACACGCTCTCCGTCGGCGGCGCGCAGCCGCGCTTTGTGGACGGGATCGCGCTCAACGACGGCCTCTTTGAAGTGCTGCTCATCCGCAATCCCAGGAATTTCTTTGAGCTTCAGACCATCGTGACGCTGCTTCTGAAACAGGAACTCAATCCGAAATACTTCACCTTTATCCGCACCTCGTCGCTGCGGTTCTCGTCGGAATCCGAGATCCCCTGGACGCTTGACGGCGAGTACGGCGGATCCTTCCAGTCCGCCTGCATCAGGAACCATCCCCGCGCCATCTGTATCGCCGTCCCGCGTCCCTCCGGGGAATCCGCGTCCTGACCGTCACCGTACCGCCGCCTCCACCCGCGTCCGGGAATCGGCCCGGCGACTGCCCGTGCAAGGGCGGTCTCGTCCAAACGCTTCCCACCGGCCGGGGATCGGCCTCCCGTTCGCGTCTGCGCGCGAAAAAGATCGCTTTTGGACAGGGAAAATCACTTGCAAAATCCATCAATATGAGCTATGCTTAAAGGGAATATAAAAATCAGGGGTATTACACGATTTTATCATATTGATTCGGTGTCGGAGGGGGAACTGCCGGTGCGCATTTACACCATGTGCCTGAAAAATTACGACAGTCTTGCTTCCCTGCACGGGCCTTTATACGAGGCCCGCAGATCTTTCTGGGAAAGCGGGAAAAAATATAAAAAAAGCGGCGAGGATGTGACCGACGGCGTTGCGTCCAGATACAGCGGGACGATCGCGCCCAATAAGCTGGAATGGCAGAAAATTTCCGGCCAGGGACTTCTGGAAAAATCGTACCAGCAAAGCGGGAGCTTCTGCATCCTGAAATGGGACGCCCAGGGCAGGCTCGTGAGCAAAACCAGCTACACGCGCCGCCACAACTGGATCCAGACCGCCTATTTCGGGCAGTCCGCAGAGGACTCGCTCCGTCCCAGCGTCCTGCTGCGCCCCTGCGTGGAGGGCAGCGGCGTGGAGCGCCTCGACTACGATCCCGCCCAGAACAAATACCGCCGCGAGGAGCTGTTCCCGTGCCGCGTCGAGCTGGGGACGGCTGAAAACAGCATGATCAACTCTGTCGCGGGGGAACCGCAGCTGTATGCCGCCACCGACGAGGGCGATTTCTGCTACTGCACCGGCACGGAGCTGCAAAAGCGGAAAGAAGCGCAGGAACGCATCGAAACCGAAAAAGGGACCGTTCCCGCCGGAGAGGGCCGGGAATGGATCCCGCGTGAACTTGAGACAAAATTCGAGGCCGGAGAGGATGCTTCCCCCGAGACCCACAGCGGTTTTTCTGAGGATGAGCCCGATCCGGGAGAGCGTCCTGTCCGTGTGGAGGGCTTCCCCGCGCCGCGGGAACCCGCAAATCCCGATCCCGGCGAACTGAACCGGATCCTGAATCTGGAGCTTCAGCCTGGCCCGGACGAGATCCTGCCCGTCGGCGGAGATGCCGATTCGGAAGAAGATCCGCCCGCCGCTGACGAGACATCTACGCAGGAGATTCCGGAACCCACTCCTGCGCCCGGCAGTTATCCGGTCAATCACGAGATTTTCAGCGTCGATATCGCCCCGCGGGATGAATCGGACGTTTCTTCCGCTTCCGATGATTCCGACCACGGGGAAGCCGTCCGGAAACAGGAGGAAAAGCCCTCCCGGTACGTTGTGGCTGCCAAAAACAGCGAGGGATCCGTCACGGGTCTCGAAAACATCAATGGATGGAAACCGCCTGTCCCGGAACAGGACGCGTCCGCCGCGCCCGATCCGCAGGAGGAACCCGCTGTGCCTGCGTATGCTTCTGCCGATGATCCCGCGATCCCGCCTGTACAGCCTGCTGTGCCCGCAGGGATTCTCGCCGATCCCGGCGCCGCTGTTTCCGCCGATCCCGCCGTTATCACCGGCGCGAACTCTGCCGCACGGGAATCCGAACCGGCGATCGAAGGCGTGCTTCCCGCCAAAAGCATCGTGATCAGCGCACAGGAAAGCTACCTCTATTTCGGAAACCTCATTGACGGACTGCGTCAGGGCCGCGGCCGCACGCAGATGGCCAACGGCCAGACCGCCTACGAGGGCGACTACGTCAACGATAAGCGCACCGGCTTCGGCGCATACTACTACAATACCGGACGTATCTGCTATGTGGGAAACTGGAAAGAGAACAAGCGCGACGGCGTCGGCGTTTCGTTCCGTCCGCAGGACAACAGCATTTATGTCGGCCGGTGGAAAGAGGACAAGCCGGTCGGCGCGGCATCCGTATTCGACCAGAACGGCAATCTGATCTACGCCGGACGCATGGAGGACGGCGAACGTCAGGGTGTCGGGGTATCATATAACGCCGAGGACGGCGCGGTGTTCGTGGGCAAATGGAAGGATAACATTCCGACAGGAGAGGGATCCGCTTTCGACTGCAACGGCAACCTGCTGTATACGGGCGGGTGGAAGGACGGACGCCGCCACGGGATGGGAACGGAATATTCGCCGTCCGGTACAACGGTGTTTATTGGATTATGGGAAGATAACCGGAGGGTACGCGGGATTCTGTATCAGAATGGGGTGCCGACACCATATCCGCCTGAGCCAATGGCAAGTAAAGAATAGCCAAAGGTGAGTAAAACATAAAAGTTTTGCTCAAGCTTTTTCAAAAGCTTGCGATGGGGGTATGGGGGGCGAGGAGCCCCCCATAAGCCAAAAGGAACGCGAAGCGTTCCCTCCAGCAAGGTGAGCAAACAGAGAGGGGGAACCATCCAGTGGATGGTTCCCCCGAACGCTTTTGCGGACCCCAGAGGCAGAGCACACACGGGTATCATCCCAGCCCAAACGCCTCCCGCCCGCAGAAAGCCAGCTCCTCTTCACAAAATTTGTCAGCAATAGAAAATCAAAGCAAAAACGCCGATAAGGAAGTTCCCTCCTGTTTTAAACCTCCTCTTTAAATTTTCCAATCCGAGTCAGATTTCCATTGACAATCAGTAATCTGCATATCGGAGAAAGTCGCCTGATAAGAACCATCCGTCGGGCTGCAGGCGTAGATTCCGTAAGTGATTTTACCAGAACCTTCCCACATATGGAAAATTCTCATTTGCCTGTAATGAATACCATCCTCACTGTTTTCGATACAATAATCGCTTTCTCTGCGTGAAAAACGGTACCACATATGCTTTATGTCGGAGGATATGTCTGTCGTGGCCCAATCAGAATATCCATGATTCGTTACAACACTCCCAAGCCGTTGAATTTTATCGTTTTCATATTCAATAGAAGCCTTAAACCAGTTATCACTGTCCAAATACATGACAACGCCACACTGATCAAAACGACAGGAACTCTCGAATTCTGTTTTCACAATAAATGAAAAGTATTTTTCACTTGTTTCGATTTGGAATACTGGGGCATTGTCGTTTTGA
>DVHF01000104.1 GCA_018712265.1 Candidatus Gallacutalibacter pullicola | reverse complement strand
TACAGGAATTTCTGAATCTTGCGGAGGTCAGACACGTCAATAAGGAGGATCTTCTTTTTCGGGAAGGGGAAGAACCTACTCAGCTGGTGTTCATTTGGGATGGGATCTTCCGCGGATTTTTTGCCGACTTTGACGGCAAGGACATCACCGACTGCTTTTGCTGGAAATTTGGGGAGCCTCTGGTTCCGAGCCTGCCGCTGGATGCAAAAGCGAATATCAGTATGGAAGCGCTCCGTGACGGACAGATTCTCTGCTTTCCGATCGCTCCGGTTGTGGATCTTCTGGAACGCGATATATCGATGGTCAAGCTTTATAATGCGCTTTTGCTGGAATCCCTGCGGAATCATGTCACCATCAAAAAAATGCTGTACCAATACACCGCGGAGCAGAAATATGAATGGTTTCTGCGGGAATACCCCGGTCTGGACGGGACAATCAGCAGCAAATACATCGCGTCTTTTCTCGGGGTCACGCAGGTGACGCTCAGCCGTTCCCGGAGCAAATTCCGCGAAAAGGAAAGATGATTTTAAAACAGTGAGCATCCAAGCTCACTGTTTTTCTTTCAGATAGGGTTGTTATTACTGGGATACAATGCTATGATTATCCTGAGAGAAGCAAACGCGTCTTTTTCCGTTCCGTCTGGAACACTGCCCCTTTGTCCGCTGAGGGTAAGGACTTTTCATCTGCCCTATGGTGTATCTAAAAGTCAAAAGCACCGGAAAATTCGCTGAAAAGCGGTGGATGTAAGGCGTGAATCTGCCGCAATACTTCCGTATTGCAAAGATGAGCAACACAGCAGACGACGTTTTTCAGGTGAATTTAGCAGTATTGAGGATTTTTCAGATACCCCCTAACCTCCAGATGGTCGGGCGGGATAGATTCTAAAACGGCAGGATAGATGCAGTCCCGTTAAGGGGCGAGTTCTTAGGGAAACAGATTGCAGGGAGGCATTTTTATGGATAAATTGGAAAGGCTTGCCGGATTTGTCCGGGAAAGCAGCCGCATTGTATTTTTTGGCGGCGCGGGCGTCTCCACAGAAAGCGGGATCCCGGATTTCCGCAGCGAGGACGGATTATATCATCAGCAGTTCGACTATCCGCCGGAGACTATCCTCAGTCACACGTTTTATAAGCGCCATCCCGATATTTTTTTCGATTTTTACCGCAAAAAAATGCTCTGTCTTTCCGCAGAGCCGAACGATGCGCATAAAAAGCTTGCACAGTGGGAACAGGAGGGCCGCCTGCTCGCCGTTGTCACACAGAACATCGACGGCCTGCACCAAAAAGCCGGGAGCCGGAACGTGCTTGAACTTCACGGTTCTGTGCACCGCAATTACTGCGAAAAATGCCGCAGGTTTTATCCCGCAGAATTTATCCTGCAATGCGAGGGGAGCCCGCGCTGTTCCTGCGGTGGGATCATCAAGCCGGATGTGGTTCTGTATGAAGAAAGCCTGAATGAATCGGTGCTTGAGCGATCCATTCAGGCCATTCATGACGCTGATCTGCTGATTGTGGGCGGGACGTCGCTGGCGGTATACCCGGCGGCGGGACTGCTTCAATATTATGAGGGGGACAGACTGGTCCTGATCAACCGCAGTCCGACCCCCTACGACAGCCGCGCCGATCTCCTGCTTTCCGGAAAAATCGGGGAGATCCTCCGATCGCTTCCGTAATTTTCCCGCGGATAAAGACTGTGCTGCAAAGAAAGCTGTTGTCAAGGATATAAAATTAAAAAATGGCGGACGCAGGACGGGAATGTGCCGATATCAGAAGCATCATCGGGCGGCGCAGCTCATCCTTCATGCCGGGCAGATCCATCATATTCTCCGGAGGTTCCGGCTCGGCGGCGTCCGTGATGATAAATCCCGCCCGAAGCAGTCCGCGCAGGCAGGTAGTCAGCGTGTGGTGGTATTTCCTCACGTGCTCGCCCAGAAAGACGGCGTCGCGCTCCCCTTCTGTGAAATAATGATCCACCGGCCAGTACAGCGGCGATCCGTCTTTTCCGTAAATCCAGTCCTGCGGCCCCTGCGCCGTGAAGATGGGATGCTCTATTGAAAAGACGAAATCCCCGCCCGGCCGCAGCGTGCGGAATATCTTTTCGAACACTGCGGACAGATCCTCAACATAATGCAGCGCAAGCGAGCTGAGCACGACGTCGTACCGTTCGGCGGGATATTCGTACCCCTCAATGGAGCCGATCCGGTATGTGATTTGCTGTGCGGGATTGCGGCGCTTCGCTTCCCCGAGCATTTTCTCAGAAAGATCGATCCCAAGTACGGATCGCGCGCCATGATCCGCCGCATATTTGCAGTGCCACCCAAAGCCGCAGCCGAGATCCAGCACATCCTTTCCCGCAAAATCGGGGAGCATCCGCTCCAGCTCGTGCCATTCTCCCGCGCCTGCGAGGCCCCGCTCGGAGCGCGCCATATGGCTGTACTGCTCAAAAAATTTTTCGTTGTCGTATTGGTTCATGGTTTCCTCCGTTTCCACTGGCAGAGGCCCTTGCAGGGGGATCATACCTGTGATTTTATGTTTCAGGAGTGGCGGCGATAAAAGAAGAACGCGGATCTGTTTTATCCGCGTTCTTTTTCTTCGGCTTGTCAGACTTCTGGTTTGGGGGCATTGTGTCTTGGGGAGCGCGGATTCGCGGCCCTGGGCCGCTGTCCGCTCACCTTTTCGGGGCGCTTCGCGCTTTTGGCAGCCGGGGGACGCTGTCCCCCGGACCCCCTGCAAGCTTTTGAAAAAGCTTGAGCAAAACTTTTATGTTTTGCCCGGACTTGGCTTGCTGCTTACCTGATCCACGACACCCCAACAGCACCCAGCCCAATATTGATTGCAATCACCGGGCCGACCGGCGCCGCAGAGAATTCCGCCTCCGGGAACAACGCCCGCAGCTCCTCCGCCAGCGGCTCCATTAACGCAGAATCACTCAAATGCTGCAAGATAATCTTTTTCGCGTCCTTTGGAATATGCCCTGTCAGCTCGTGGATCAGCTCTCTGCTGCCGCGCGCCGAACCGCACGCGGAAATCGCGCCGTCCTCACACAGGAGCACCGGGCGGATATTCAGGATCGTCCCGACGGACTGCCGGATAATCCCGATACGGCCGCTGCGGCGGAGCGTATCCATACTGCTGACGGAAAAGATGATCCCCGCACGGCTGCGGGCATCCTCGACCATCCGGGCAATATTGTCCAGCGGATGGCCCTCCCGCACAAGCGCGGAGGCGTACTTCATCAGCAGGTTAAGGGATCCGGCGATGGCCAGAGAATCAACAACGCGGATCCTGTCCTCCGGGATCGGCTGCGCCGCAATGGAAGCGCAGCTGTAAGTCCCGCTCAGCCGGGAGGACATCACGATGCACAGCACGTCATATCCGTTCGATACCAGCTTTTTGAAAACTCTGGAAAAAGCGTGGATGGGGGCCTGCGAGGTGGTGCAGTTCGGCGTGCGGGCAAGCAGCGGTTCAAAATCGCCGTTGCAGTCGCCGTAGGTCTCCTGAAACTGCTTCCCGCCGATGGTATACCCGGTCGGTACAACATGCACCCCCAGCGAAATGGCCTCCTGTTTCGTCAGATAGGCGGTGCTGTCCGTCACGAGGGCGATCATTTCGTCACCCCGATTTTCCGGAACCTGTCGTAGCGGCGGTTGAGAAGCTCCTCCACAGGGAGCTTTTTGTTCTCGGCGATCTTCGCGTAAAGCTCCGTTTTCAGCGTTTCGTATACAGGCTCAAAATTGTTTCCGTCCGGCTCCTCGATAATCCGCTCAATCACGCCGAGCGAAAACAGATCCTGCGCCGTCATCTTGAGGCAGGCGGCAGCCTCGCGCACCTTGGAGGTATCCTTCCACAGGATGCTCGCGCAGCCCTCCGGCGAAATGACGGAGTAGACTGCATTTTCCAGCATCCAGACCTCATCCGCCACAGCAAGGCCGATCGCGCCGCCGCTTTCGCCCTCGCCGATAAACACAGTCATCACCGGGACCTTGAGCGTCATCATTTCCATCATATTTTCGGCGATGGCCTGGCCCTGTCCGCGCTCCTCGGCGCCGATGCCGCAGTACGCGCCGGACGTATCGACAAAGCAGATCACCGGGCGGCCGAATTTCTCCGCCAGCTTCATCTGGCGCAGCGCCTTGCGGTAGCCCTCCGGGTGCGCCATGCCGAAGTTGCGGTAAATCTTTTCTTTCGTATCGCCGCCGCGCTCCAGCGCAACAACGGTCACAGGCATATCGTGCAGGCGCGCGATGCCCGCCACGACTGCTTTATCATCCCCGAAACGGCGGTCGCCGTGCATCTCCAGAAAATCGGTAAAGATGTGGGAAATGAAGTTCACTCCGGTGGGACGGCCCTTGGCGCGTGCCGCCATTACCCTATCGAACGCATCCATTTACTGCGCCTCCTTCCTGTGCAGGGACAGCAGCGTCGTCAGGTACGCTTTCTGCTCCCCGCGCGGGACAACCGCGTCCACAAAGCCCTTTTCATACAGGAATTCCGCCCGCTGGAAGCCGTTTGGCAGCTTCTGGCGGATCGTCTGCTCAATGACGCGCGGCCCCGCAAAGCCGATCAGCGCGCCCGGCTCCGCAAGGGTGACGTCGCCGTCCATCGCGAAGCTGGCCGTCACGCCGCCGGTGGTCGGATCCGTCAGCACAACGACGTACAGCAGCCCGGCATCGCTGTGACGCTTCACCGCGCCGCTGGTCTTGGCCATCTGCATCAGGGAGAGGATCCCTTCCTGCATCCGCGCACCGCCGGATACGGTATATCCGATCACGGGCAGGCCGTGTTCCGTGGCATATTCCACAAGGCGGGTGATCTTCTCGCCGACCACTGTGCCCATGCTGCCCATCATGAAGTACGGCTCCATCACGAACAGCGCGCAGTCGAACCCGCCGATTTTCGCGGTACCGCAGACGACGGCGTCCCGCGAGGAGCTTTCCAGATAGGCGTGCTTCAGCTTTTTATCGTAATTCGGAAAATCAAGAAGATTCCTCGAGCGCATGGACGCGTCCATTTCCTCAAAGGAATTTTCATCGGCAATCAGGCTGATCCGCTGGCGGGCGTTGATACGGAAGTGGTGCCCGCATTTGGGGCAGACGTGGCCCGCCTCGCTCAGATCGCTGTTGAGCAGCACGGCGCGGCAGTTCGGGCAGGACACGCACATCTCGCTGGGGATATCCGGCGACGCGCTCTTGTTGTATTTGTCATACGTCTCCAGCGGGTTGTTTGGCTTCTTAAACAGGTTTTTTGGGAGCATCCCCATCTTTTATTTCACCGCCTTTTTCTCTTCACGCTTCTGCATAAAATTGGTGTAATAATTCCCCGCCTTGAAATCGGGATCGTCCAGAATCTCCATATGCAGCTCACGGTTGTTGTCCACGCCCTCGACGACAAGCTCGCACAGGGCGGCCTGCATCTTGCGGATCGCTTCGTCGCGCGTCTGGGCGCAGACGATCAGCTTGCCGATCATCGAATCGTAGAACGGCGGCACGACGTAATCCTGATACAGCGCCGTATCGAACCGCACGAACGGCCCGCCCGGGATATGCAGCAGGGTGATCTTGCCGCAGCTGGGACGGAAATTCTGGTCGGGATTTTCCGCATTGATGCGGCACTCGATGGCGCAGCTGTCCCAGCGGATATCGTCCTGCTTGAACGACAGCGGCACGCCGTTCGCAATACGGATCTGCCACTTGACGATGTCGATGTTCGTCACCATTTCGGTCACGGAATGTTCCACCTGTAAACGGGTATTCATCTCCATGAAGTAGAAATTCCCATCCGTATCGAACAGGAACTCGATGGTTCCGGCATTCGTATACTTGGCGGCTTTCGCGGCCTTGACCGACACCTCGATCATTTTTTTGCGCGTTTCCGGGGAAATGGCCGGCGAGGGGCTCTCCTCAATCAGCTTCTGGTTGTGGCGCTGGACGGAGCACTCGCGTTCCCCGAGCGCAACGACGTTGCCCTGCACGTCGCACAGGAGCTGCATTTCGATATGTTTGGCCGGATAGATGTATTTTTCCAGATAGCAGGCGCCGTCGCCGAACGCAAGCTGCGCCTCGTTGGAAGCGGACTGGAACGCGTTCTCAAACTCCTCCGCGCTTTTGACGAGACGGATCCCGCGTCCGCCGCCGCCCGACCGGGCTTTCACCAGCAGCGGATAGCCTATCCTGTCGGCTTCCTGTTTCGCCTGCTTGACATCCTCCACCACGTCGCAGCCGGGAATCACCGGCACGCCCGCGGCGGCCATTGTTTTGCGGGCGGCATCCTTGTCGCCCATTGCCGCTATGACGCTTGCGTCCGGGCCGATAAACGCGATGTGGCACTCGGCGCACAGCGACGCGAATTTCGGGTTCTCCGACAGCAGCCCATAGCCCGGATGGATCGCTTCCGCGCCGGTTGCGGCGGCGGCCTCGAGAATGGCCGTCATATTCAGGTAGCTCTCCTGAAGGTTTGCCGGACCGATGCAGATGCTTTCATCCGCGAGGCTGACATGCAGCGCGTCACGATCGGCCTCAGAGAACACCGCGACAGTCGAGATTCCCATCTCCTTGCACGCGCGGATAATCCGCACGGCAATCTCGCCGCGGTTGGCAATCAGAATTTTGGAAAACAAGGTATTCCACCCTTTCTTGTCAGACTAAGGCGAAGGACAGCTCCGCGCTGACGGTAAGCTTTCCGTTCACATACCCCTTGCCCTTAGCAAAATAAAACTGCCCGCGGTTCCCCGTCATGGAGCAGTGGAATTCGATCGTATCTCCAGGCTTGACCTGGTTCTTGAACCGGACCTTGTCCAGCCCTGTATAAAAGGTCTTTTTGCCCTTGACGAGATCCGCCACCATCACGCAGCAGGTCTGCGCCATCATTTCACACTGGATCACGCCCGGCACCACCGGCATCCCCGGAAAATGGCCCTGCAGGAAAAATTCATCACCGCGCACGGTATAGCGGCCGATCGCCGTGCCGTCCTCCTGACGCTCTGCCTCGTCAATCAGGAGCATCGGTTCCCGATGCGGCAGGATCTCCTTGAGTTCTTCTCTATTCATACATACACCTCTTTTTCCTTTTAAGCTTTCGGCTTCACCGAGCCAAAAGCTTTTCGCCCTGCTTGGGCGGGGCGGTTATCTTAAAGCTTTCAGCTTCGCAGTTTTTTATTCTATCGGACCTCGCAGGTCCCGGCGTCGGGGGCTGTTCAGCCCATGCCCCCGAACCCCTAAGGGCCTTCCTTTTCTTGTTGGAAGAAAAGGAAGCAAAAGACCATTCAAGGGGGCTCCTGCCCCCTTAAAAATCCCCCGCTGGGGAGCCCTCTGGCCGTGTCCCCAGACCCCACGGCCGGGATCCTCGGTGATAGGAGTAAACGTATTGGGAGCCAATAAGCGCGCACTCCGTTATTT
>DVHF01000010.1 GCA_018712265.1 Candidatus Gallacutalibacter pullicola | reverse complement strand
CTATTTGCAATCGTTTCACAGCGGATTCCAAAAAAGATGACAATAGTAAAATCACCTGCAATATTACAAATGGGCAGATTGAAAGTAACTGCTGGGGCGTAACCTTATTTGGTAAAGGCTTAGACGAGGATGGCTCTTATGATAATGAGGATCTTGTGCTTACAATGTCCGACGGAACAATAAACATTGTAGATAATAATGAGGGTCAAGGTATCGCTACAAATGCTAGTGGTGGTGAAAACGCAGGTTTTACCATCAACATGAGGGGCGGCACTGTGGATGGTGGCACCGATGGTTGTGGTATGTATCTTCCCGGCCCTGGGATCACAAATATTTCTGGCGATGCCCATATCATTGGTGAACTTCAGGGCATCCGCATTGCGGCAGGCGTACTCAATATTGAAGGCGGCACAATTACCAACAGCAGTCGCCGACAAAATAATTCTGATCTGATCTCTGGCGGAAGCGGCGGTACAGCTGGCGCAATTGTTGCTGGTAAGGCTAGCGCAGGATATGTTGACGATCTGATTATCAATATAGGAAACGCTACGATTGAAAATACAACAGGCGGTGACGCCATTGTTGTTTCCGACAAGAATATGGCTGACTCTGACTATGAGGAAAATAAAATAGAGGTTACTGTTTCTGAAAGCACAATAAACGGTAATGTTTACACTACCTCCACAATCGATGGGGACGATACTAACGACGGCGGCAACGTCTCCGTAAAGCTGGAAGATGTTACCGTTGACGGTATTATTGAGAATAAGAGCAAGAGCCCTGTCACAGCCACAGGTGTTACAGTTACATCCGTAATAGCTTCCAAAGATGAAGAAGCAGGCAAGGTTACGATTATTGAAAGTGATATAACCAAGGCTCCTGATGAAAACAGCAATATTATTATCGTCAACAGCACAGTAGACGGTAAACCAACTACCACTGAGAATGTCGTTGCTGTCAACCAGAATAATGGTAAAACTTACGAGGATCTTGAAACGGCCCTTGGAGAAGCGGACGACGGCGACACAATTATTATCTCCAAGGATCTGGAAATGAAAGCCACAGACCAGTATATTGTTGGTGAGGGTGTCACCTTAACAGCCGCTGATGATGTTACTATTACGATTGACGGCGCAGAAGGAAATGGTGTCAGAGGTAACTTTATACTGAAAGATGACGCTACCCTTGACGGACTGAATATCACGCTTGGTGAGAATACCGCCGAACATGATATAGTCAGCATTGAGGATAACGGCGCGACGGTTAAAAACTGCACTTTTACCGGCAGCTATGACGGTGGCGAGGAAGTTTCCCGCGCAATCGTTATGAACGCCGGAATGTCCGGTTTTACCATCAGCGACAACACATTTAACAATCTCCGTCAGCCGGCTTACGTGGAGGGTGAAGGCACAATTTCCGGTAACACCACCAATAACACCAGCGGTTGGGTTGTCTGTGCAGACCATAAAGCAACGTTTGAGGATAATAAATTTGGGGATAACAAAGTAGACATCGCTATTATTGCCAATAATAATACCACAAACGAGTACGCCGACGGTATAACCCAACTCAGCAAAGAAAATGACGGCGCTTCTATTCAGAACGAAATGCTGAATGTAAAAGCTGATGACGGCAAGCTGATTGTCAACCCGGACGATGGAAATTACACATTAGATGCGGCGATTGACTACGCAAAAGAGCATAATGAAACCATTGTGCTGAACGGAGATTTTGAGGACATCACCGTAGACGAAGCCGTCAAAATTGACGCGAACGGCTATAAGATTACTGGGGATGTCTCCCTTGCGAACGGTTCTTCTATCGAAAATGCGGATCTTTCCGAGGTTGGCGAAATCACCGTTGAAAGCGGCTCTGCGGATCTGTCTGGTAACTATTGGGGCGAGGATGGCCCGAAAGAAATCGACGGCGCAACCATCGGCACCTACTATGAAGATCTTACCGCTCTTGAGGAACGCGATCCGACCTATGTCGGCGATCAGTTGGATACAGCAAAAGAACTGTTAGAAAAAGCCAAATTTGAGGCCATTTCCAGCAAAGAAGCTAACACCAAAGAAGCTGTAGACGAGCTTGTAAGAGAAAAGCTTGATGAAATTCTGAAAGGATTTGAGGGCGAATACACCATCGTAGACAGCGGCTTTACGGCGGCTGTGGACGGTGACGCAAAGAATCCGGACGGCACAGAGGGAGAATACACGTTTAGTGTTGTCCTTACTTATGTGGGTGATAGCGCAAAAGTAGAGAATCTCACCATAACGATCACCGCAGCGGAATATGTTCCGGAAGATCCTGACGTGCCCGATCCTGATCCGGAAGAACCGGGCGACAACGATGACGACAATTCCAGCAGTTCCGGCGGATCCTCCGGCGGCGGTTCTTTCATCGGTCATCCGGACGGATGGGTGCCCGGCGGCATTATCATCCTTGATGGCTCGGAGCAGATTCAGCCGACAGGTTCCCTCCTGCTCGACACCAAGACCTACACGATGGCTCCCGGCGTCGTGTACGACATTCTTGCCACGCTCGAGGGCGCTTCTGAAAACGAACTGCGCGTCTATTCCTCGCAGCCCGGCGTCGCATCGGTCGAAGCGATCGGCGGCGGCAAGTACCGTGTCACCGGCCTTGCTGACGGTCAGACCTATATCATGTTCGAGGTATGGCGTGACGGCGTGATGCTCAACCATGCGTCGGTAAAGGTCACTATCGCGGACGGTGTTACGGCTTACGGCGAGAGCAACCGTGAAGCGAGCATTTTCTAAAACAGCATAAAATTTCATCGCAAAAAGCCTCCGACCAGCATTCCAGCCGATCGGAGGCTCTTTTATTGACGCTTGCCGTCCTGTTGTTTTCCGCACAGACCTGCAGGACCTGCGGTCGGCAGATCGCGGACCTGCGGTCGGCAGATCGCGGACCTGCGGTCGGCAGATCGCGCCCGCTCCCTCCGGTCGCCCGGCTGGGTGCGCGATTGGCCTATATTGCCCGCGTTGCGGCCTTTGCGTAAAAATAATCCCTGACCAGCCCCCCACCGCGACAGAGTGGAAAAGGTGAGCGGCGTTTCAGCGACCGGAGGAAGCGATCCGCGTTCTACGTCAAGGCTTAGCCTTGACTTCAATTTTTGCCTGCCTTGGAGCTGTGTAAATTCTTCGTGATCGTCAGAATATTCTTACCGTCGCGGTAATCATAGGTGACGTTATCCATCATCTGCTTGACCATGAAGATTCCCAGCCCGCCTACATCACGGGCTTCTGCCGACAACGTAACGTCCGGATCCTCTCTCGCCAAAGGATCGTACGGGACCCCGGAATCCAAAAATTCGATCGTTATCTGAACCGGATCTTTCTCCTTATCTACCTGACAGCGAATCGTTGCGTCGCCGCTGTTGGGCACATAGGCGTAATTTGCGATATTGACGAAAATCTCCTCCGCCGCAATGGAAACCTGCATCTGGGTATCGTCAGGGCAATTCACATCCGCCAGCTGCTCCTGAAGGAAAGCAAGGACGGTATCCAATTGATCAATCGTTGCGGGAACAGTGATTGTGTTCATGGCTGTACCTTTCCGCCGCCCCAAACAGAAAGATCTGTGTGCGGCCGTTCATTTTTGCAGGAAGCTTCCCTGCTCCTGTCAACAGTATTCCCGGAAAAAGCAGGAAAAGCCTGTGGACGCGTAACCGGCGGGTCATAACCTTCGGATATACTTTGCACGGCCCTGGCAAATCAGAGCCTTTTCTATGGACCGGGTTTTACATGAAAGACACACTGGCGGTCGAAAACTGAGGGCGCAGTGTTGACTCCTTCCCTTCGATTCAGAGCCTGGCTGTCAAAGGCGCTTTTCTGGAGGTTCACCGCCTGGAACGGCGGCCAGTCCAGCTCCTCCTCCATTTCGTCCTCCGCGGGAGGAAGCGGCGGCTTTTTCTTCTTTTTGTCCTCCTCCTCTTTTTTGAGGAAAACTGTAATCCTCATGGCAGCTCCTTTCCCAAACCGTTTTCCGCCTTACAGAACCAGATCCGCGTAAGGCTCGAAATCGGATCGCGTGAATACCTTTCCCGTCTTAACAAACTCATACCGGATTGCCTGGAGGTAATGCTTCATATGTACTTCCCCCTCCGCCTCCGGATCAGCAGCGGCAAGGAACGCAGCATTCAGGATGCAGTTCTTGATGTTGCCGCCGACGAATTCAAACCGCTCCGCCAGAAAATCGATATCCACATCCTCCGCGAGCGGCGTCGTCTTGGGGATCGTGGTGCGCCAGAGCACCTTGCGCGTCTCAACGTCCGGGAACTGGAATTCGACGATAAATTTCATGCGGCGGAAAAACGCCGGATCGATATTGTGCTTATAGTTGGTGGCCAGCACGGAAACGCCGTCGTAGGCCTCGACCTCCTGAAGCAGCAGCGCCGTTTTGTTGTTGTTCGACGACTGGTTCGAGCCGCCGTCGTCGGAGCGCTTTGCAAACAGCGTATCACATTCATCGAAAAACAATACGACGTTGCATTTCTTGGCCTCACGGAAAATCATCGAGATCGACTTTTCCGTTTCGCCGACATACTTATCCACAACCTTGGACAGATCCACACGGTACAGCTCCAGGTGCATCTCGTGGGCAATTACCTGCGCGCACATCGATTTACCAGTACCCGGCGCACCGAACAGCAGCACGGAAAGGCCGCGCCCGTAAGGATATTTTTTGATGTAATTCCAATCCTCATACACCTTTTTGCGGTAAGTGAGCTGATCGCAGGCGTTTTTGAGGGCAAGCCGCTGATCCGGATTCATCACAATATCGTCCCAGCCGAAATTAGCTGCGATGCGCGTCGCTTTCTGAGTCAGCTCATGGCTCATCTGATTGTTGCAGGACTGGAACATCGTAGCCCTGCTGATCACGATCTCCTTGGCCATGGCGGAAAGGCTCCGCGCCTGATGCAGCGCGCTTTTGATCTTGCCGGGCGTAAACAGGAATTTTGTGGAAAGCTCCATCAAATCCACATCCGGACCGAGGGAGTATCCCTGCGAATAATACTTCCATACCTCCAGCCGCTCGCCGTTATTCGGGGTGGGAAGCTCCAGCTGCGCATAATCCAGCGTCGTCATATCGCGCATCGGCAGCTTTTCCTTGCTGACCGTAAACACCGTCAGACCCCTGTCCAGCAGCTTTCCAAAGGCCAGATCCATATATCCGAAAAACTTTTCCTTTTCTTCCTCACGGTAGCCAAGGTTATCCATACAGCAGCACGCATCGGTGAGGATACATTCGCGCGTGACGGACCACAGCGCCTGATCCACATAGTTAAAATCGTATACGAACAGCTTGCCGCAGTTGACAGACACGCAGCCAAGGCCGCGCTGCTTGCAGAAATGAGAAATCGTAAATTTCCGCCCGGAGCCTTCGTCGCCATAAAGCGAAAAGAGCCTTCCGTTGTCGTCATAGGAAATATTCACAGCATCCAGGATTCCCTGGTTCGCAATAAAGGGATCTTCCGTCTCTTTCATCCGGGAGAAAAACCGCGCATAATTTTCGTCCACCCGAAGCGGGTTCGGGGAAAACAGGAAATCGATCAGGCGCTTATCCGGCGAAAGCGACGTGGAAAACGGCATCGCGTCATTGATGTGCATGGGAAGCACCGGACGGAGCTGCTCAAGCGCCAGCGACATATGTCCATACGCGCCGGTGATGGAAAACCGGCTTCCATAATACGCACGGGCAGCGGATTCGATGCTCGGCGCCGACAGCGATCCGTTCTGGTTGATCACCTGGAATACCGAGGAATAATTTGTCTGTGTGGAGGACAGGATGGCGCAGGCGAACGCGAACACGGTGAACGGCGCAAATTCCAGCTTCCGGCACAGCGACCACAGCGGCATCGGCACCTGCTGCTCGTCTGTCAGAGAAGCTCTGTGCGCTACAAGATCGAGCATCTCCTCAATGGGGATCTCCTGCTCCTCCGATCCCGCCGTATCATCGGAAAACTCGTCGAATAAATCAAACAGGTCGTCTGAAATCTCCCCTTTGCCGTCCTCTTTCGGAGCAGTACCGGCAGACTGGCCGGCAGAAAAATCAGCAAGATGCTTTTCGCACAGATCGCGGGCAATCTCAATATCCGGATACAGGATATTTTTAAAACCGCCGCCCTCCGCGGCAAAAAGCGTCATCAACGAACCGATATAGCTGGAAAGGCAGGCGTCCACACAGGCGAACAGACAGCGCGTATATTCTTCATAGGAAGAAAACGGCGCATCCTGCTTTTCCGGAGAAAAAAAACGGCTGATATCCATAGCGGCCTCCTATCGTTTTCAGAATGGATTGAAAATGTACCCTGCGCCGCGAATCGTCTGGATAACGCCATTATGGCCGGGATCCAGCTTTTTGCGCAGATTGGAAATATGCACCATCACAGTGCGGTTGTCGCCCAGGCTGTCGCTGCCCCATACGCTTTTGTACAGCTCGCTGTACAGAAGCAGCGTTCCCGGATGCTTGAGGAAGGTTTCCAGCAGGGAATATTCCGTACTGGAAAGCTCCAGCGCTTCTCCGTTCCGGAGCACCTGATGGCGCGCGGTATCGACATCGAAATATTTATAATGGCGAATGGCTGTATCCGGGGATTCCCGGTCTGTGGAACGGCGGATCACCGCCTCCGCACGGGCCATCAGCTCGTCATAATTGACCGGCTTGATCATATAATCGTCCCCGCCGGATTTCAGAGCGCTGACAATTGTATCGCTGTCGTCCAGACAGCTCATAAAAATGATCGGACAGCGGCTGCGATCGCGGATTGTACGGCACAGATCCTCCCCGCGTGCATCAGGGAGAACGATATCCAGCAGAATCAGATCAAATTCCTGCGAGGACAGAAGCTGCTCCGCAGCCGCACGGCTCCCGGCCACCTCCGTTACATATCCTTCCCGTCGGAAATGGATGCGGGTAATCTCTGCGAGATCAGCGTCATCCTCTATGAGCAGAACGCGGTATTTCCCGTTTGACCTTCCATCATCCTCACCGAGGACGGAACTATTTCCGGGGCCGGCCGTCAACCCCCTGCCATTAGAATTTACATACATATTCCATTCACCATTACCATTCAAATTTGAATTTCCCAAAATGTATCATTGCATTTTGAAACCAGAACCTATATAATAAAACCAGTGGGAAATGAACTGGTTTTCTGCGATAAAACCGAACTTTTAGGAGGGAATATCTTTGATCAAGAAAATTGTATGGGCCGCCGTACTTCTCACCCTGTCCTGCGTTGTCCTTCTTTTCGGAATCTGGACGGATTCCAATTGGCTCAGCACAGCCCTCGCCCTGCTTGTATTTGCACTGGGAGGGTTCCTCCTCGTTTCCCTTTACCGGGCAGATCAGCACGAGAAAGAAACGCGCCGGACTTTGACAGAGGATCTTGACCGCGCCAACCGTGACAAGGAGGAGTATCGGAAAGCCTGTATGGAAGAACAGGCGCAGTTTTTTTCCACCTTCTCCCATGGGGTACGGATGCCGCTTTCTATCATCAAGGGCTATGCGGAGCTCCTGCTCAGCGGCGATATCGACCGTGAAAGCGAACCGCAGTATCTGGAAAAAATTATCGAACGGAGCCAGTCGATTGTAGATTTCTTTCCGAAAATCCAGGATCGTCTGGAACTCAAGGAGCTTCAGGAGGAAAAGCGCGAACCTGTGGATTTGCTGCAGCTTGTCAGAGACTGCACACAGGAAATCAAAAACGGCATGTGCTTCGATACCATCCGGATCCAGGTGCTTTCGCAGGAGGACTCCCTCCTTATTCTTTCCAGCCCGGAGCGGATCAACGAAATCATTTACAATCTTCTGGAAAACGCCGCAAAATATATGCAGCGTCAGGGAATCGTCACCTTCCGGCTGTGGAAAGATCTGGGCATGGTACATATGCACGTGCGCG
Source organism: Candidatus Gallacutalibacter pullicola (assembly GCA_018712265.1). Taxonomy (GTDB): domain Bacteria; phylum Bacillota; class Clostridia; order Oscillospirales; family Acutalibacteraceae; genus Gallacutalibacter; species Gallacutalibacter pullicola. The sequence goes on along the minus strand of DVHF01000010.1, from coordinate 59,352 downwards.
ACGACGGCATGGGACTCAAGAAAGAGGAGGCCAGCCGGATTTTTGAAAAGAATTACCAGGGCTCCAACCAAAAGGGCGGGCGCGGCTACGGCCTGTACTGGGTACAGCAGATCGTGCTGGCGCACGGCGGCAGGATCTGGGCCGAAAGCGATATTGGAAAGGGAATGTCTATCCAGATCGTTTTTCCGGAATTCCGTCCTCAAGCGGACGAAAAGCTTGCGGCCTCCTGAAATTCACTCCGGCGCATCCAGAAACAAAAAGCAGAGCGTCCCCTCGGCTTCCAGGGGACGCTCCTTGTTTTTTACTCCCGTAAAATCGGATAATCCCTTCGGGCATGACCGCCCATTTTCGGGAAAATAAACTGCCACAGGCGAACCCCGCAGAAATCCCGGAAGAATCTCCTCTGTGCATTTACAAAATATTCAGGATGTTGCTGAAGCCGGACATATCCAGCACATTCATCACCATTTCCGAAACATTTCGGAGCATCATGGAACCGCCCTTAGCGGTGGCTGTTTTCTGGCCAATCAAAAGGGCACGCAGGCCCGCGCTGCTTATGTAAGGAACGCCGGAAAAATCAAGCGTCACCTTTTTTTCTGATTGAAACGCCTGCAAAATGGCAGCCTGCAGCTGCGGAGCGGAGAGCGTATCCACACGCCCCTCCGGAGACAGAACAATACCATTTTGATCGGCGGATTTTGCGATATTCATAGCGATACTCCTTCTTAATCTACCTACGACGCACCTGCGGTGAGCAGGCAGGCTAAGCCTGCACATAGATCGCGCCCGCTCCTTCCAGTCGCCCGGCTGAATGCGCGATTAGGCCATAATGCCCGCGTTTACAGCTATCTGCTGATATACCATATCCACGACAAGCCTGCCGCCGCGACAGAGTATTTGATGTTACCGGTATGTCAGCGGAGGTTACGACGCGCGGCGCGAAATGGGTCCGGGAAGATTCCCCCGCAGTGCGGGGGAAATGTCACGAAGTGACAAAAGGGGACGGCCCGCGTGCGGGGTGGCCCGGCGGCGGTCCAGCGCGCCGGTGCGCTGGGCAACACGCGCAATGCGTTGTACCTCCGCTTGGCCGGGCGGTTAATTGGGCTGAGATGCCCGCGTTTATGGTGCTCTGCGGATATTATACCATACCTGTGTAAAAAAAGAAAGACTATAGCAACTCAAAAAAATACTGCACAAACTTGCCAACGGTACTAAGATAAAGCCATTCAAGCAGCATTTGCCCAGATTCGTGAGCCGGGTTGTATGGGTTATTTCGTGCCTCTGGTTATGTGCGGTAATTTGTAGGATTGCTATAAGTATACAAATGTTTACAGGCAAAAAAGCCGTTAAAGCATTCCAAATGCGGAATTTTTATACACTTTTGGGAATTAAAATACAATGTAAAATTTTATATAGAAATATGGAAGTATCACCTGAACAGGTCTGTTTCTACTCTTCCAGACGAACCATTCCAAACAGGGCATGACCGTCATCCAGCGCATAGGCCGCAGGCTGAAGAAGCATGGAATTCAGATCAAGATAGGAATAATCGTCCAGCGTGCCCTGGCTGCCCAGAAAGATAATATTGGCCCGGCTGCGCAGCGGCTTGAACTGATCGATCAGGAATCTCAGCCGGGAGAGCAGCAGTTCATCCGGCTCCTGAGCAATCAGCAGGGTAAAATCGTAGACGCTTCCGCGGCTGAACACCCCGCCGGAATCGATCTGTTCCCGGTTGAGCAGATTGTGCTCCACCAGATAGACATCCCCCGTCACGAACAGGCCCACTATCATCTGCACGGCGCGGCGCGTCCCCTTGCAGGCAACCAGCTCCGGCAGCAGCTTGACCAGCCGGCGCAGCTGATCCTCTTCCAGAAAATTCCCGTCCAGCTCCAGGCCGAGCCACCGCGCAAATACCGGGAGCAGCCCCGCCGGGGCGGTATCCGGATCCAGATACTTTGGGAGACTGTCGATCGTTTCCTGCAAATCGGCATACATGGAAGAAAACACGGAGAGATACCGGTGCAGGAACTCCCCTTCGTTCTGATATACCGCCGGAAAGGTGCGCAGAAAATTATCTCCCGGAACATTGACCTCCAAATCATGGATGCGCGCCGTGCCTGTGCCCGCCAGTTCAAACCAGAGCCAAAGTCTCTGCCCTGTCTGGCCATAAAGCAGTACGTCGCCGGCGTTGGAAAACCGTGCGCCGCCAAGCGCCTCAAACAGCCGGGCCTTTCTGCGGACGGGCTGTTCCGGGCTGAGCAGGAATTCATCCACCGTGAGGATTCTTCCGCCGTCCTGGATTTCGCTCTCGTTTGACGCGCAGGCGTGCAGTGTCAGCACGAGATCGCCCTCCATTTCATATTGGAACGTCAGACGGCCCCAGGAGCAGTCCTGCTGGCCGCTGTCCAGCGCGCCCAGAAACAGCACACGGTACTGGAGATCGTCCTCCGTCGTTTCAAAAGCGTTATCCGCCAGCCGGAAGCCATCGGCACAGCTCTTTGCCAGACGGCTGGCGTAATAGGAATATTTCTGGATTCCATATGAGGGCATAGGATTTCCTCCTCTACGACAATAAAACTCAGCGAAAGCGATCCATCCTGACCGCGCAAAATAACTTTCTCCGCACCCGGACAGGAACCGGGATCCGGGGAAACTTCCTGCACTGTGCGGAAAACGCCGTCAAAGAAGGCCGCACTCACAGCACAGGGGAATCATATCACGCAGCGGCCGAGGATCCCGCCGGGAGCGGAACAGGACCCCATCACAGAAAAGATCGTTACAAAGATTGAGCGGTCCAGGTTTGGAGCTGGATGTGCAGATTTCCCGGACAGCAAAGGGTGTAAGGATCAAGGACCAGATCGGGATTATCCAGAGAGACGCCGTTCCACGACTGCGGATTCAGCTTGAATTCCACCACAGATTCCACATAGGGCAGGGTCAAAAGCTCCTGATACAGCGTGCTGAACCGGATCCGGCTGCCGAACGGCTGCGGGCCGTTCACATAATCCAGCGACTGCCGGAGCATCGACTCCACGGCCTCCTGCACATCCCCGTAGTACCCCTTTATCTGAAGCACCGCCCAGACATCCACCGCCACATAATTTGGCTGCACCAGCTCCACCCGCGTGGTGAGCATCCGGTGCGGCTCCAGCCAGGCGTGAATTTCCTCCAAATACAGATCTGAAAGCTTCGGCAGCGGATCTGTGCCGCGCGGCTTTACTGCGATCCGCACCAGATTTTCCTGCGGGAAAGCTGTCGCGCGCACCTTATGGACGCACAGTCCCGGCGTCCGCAGGACGAGAGACTCGTAATCGGCCGGCATCACCGCCGCCCCCGGCGTGAGCACCGACGCCGCGAACCGCGCGCGAAGCTGCTCGACCGTCTCATAATCCGTGCCGCCCATCCCGGGCGATACCCCGCGGAATTCGTGCGGCGGATCCATCGGGCGCATGGGATCCGTATGCAGCAGCGTGCTTCCGGCCCGGATATTCCCCTGGCTCCCGGCAGTCGTGCAGCAGGAGGCGAGATACAGGCGGCACCCTGTCCCGGCGCCGGGATGCTCGATATGCAGCAGCCCCTGCTCCGGATCCACCTGGTACCGCAGCCCGTACGCGCCGTCCGTATCAGGCTCAACGGGATAATACTCCGGCTCCCCGTCCGGCCCGGCCGTCTCCGCTATCAGCAGGAACCGATCTGCCAGAACGTCCCGCACCAAATCGACGGCGATATCCTGATCCTCAAAGCCCAGAACCGGACCCAGCTCGCGGTGATGGATCATCTCATCGTCGAAGCAGGTGACAAGCACCGCGCCGTCCTCCTCACAGGGGGCAAAGCCGAACCGCGCCTGATGGAAATTCAGCCGCACGCCGCCGGGGATCTCCTCCCGCAGATACAGCCGTCCGGTGGGGACAACCCCCGTAAACGGCGCGTAAAGCCGGTACGGACCGCCGGGGATCTCCCGGCAGAATACGAACAGGTTCCCCTGCTCCGCCAGCGGCGACCGGATCGAAACGGTACGTTCGCCGCGCAGCCGGTAGGTCCACACGCGCGTCTCCCACTGGCGCACCGGGAACAGGTTCGCCGTCAATGTCTCCAAACGCGGCGCGCGATCGTACTCGCATTCCTCAAGCAGGCACCGGAACGCACAGCCCGATACGGGCGCATCCTCAAATACGGCGGGCTCCTCTTCCAGCGTAAGGGTGATTTTCCCGCTTGTCAGGAAGCCGTGCGTCTCGTCCTGTGCGTCCGCGTCCACCCAGCCGCTTTCCGTAAAATACTGCCACCGGGTTCGGGCGAACACAGGCCCGCCCTTTTCCGGGAACGGGGTGCGTCCGGCGCTGCCGGCCGCCTGTGCCCACAGCAGCAGCGGCTTTTCCGTCTCCGGCACGCCTCTCAGGATGCAGTAAAGCACATTCCCGGACTGCGGCGCGCTCCCAAACACGGCAGCTGTCCCGGCCTCCGTTTCCAGCAGCATGGTGATATCCTGAAAGCTTCCGTCCTGGCAGAGGTACACCGCCTCCAAGCCCCAGGAGGACAGGGGCGTTTCGCGTTCCGTCTCGAAGCAGAGATCCCCAATCCGCAGCTGATACTGCGGCGGAAGGACGGCGTCCTCCTCCGGGGAGCGGACCAGCAGGGACGCAGCGGCGTTGCGCTCCGTTCTGCAGCCCGCCAGCCGCAGCAGTCCGCGCCGGATCTCATCCGTGACACGGTTGACGCTCCCGCGCTGCAGCAGCGTGAACGACGACAGGTTCTGCAAAATCGTAACGCCCGGATCGGAACGGTTGAAATTCGTCCATTCTCCGGAATACAGCGGAATCTTTGCAAGGGCTTCCGCAATCAGATCTTCATAGGATTTATCGTCAAGGTTGATACTGTTGAGCATAGGCGACCTCCAAACGGCTGAGCATGATCATCGGGCCCGCGCCGGGATATTACCCCTGCGTCCCGGGAAGCTCGATATAGATCCTGTGCTTTCCGGGGACAGGCACGGCGAACGGGTGGGGGCGCATCTCCTCCAGCGCACATTCATGCGCGCCGGTGCGGTCCACAAACCGCGCGGTAGCAAGAAACCGGCTGACACGCCCGGCCCCGCGCAGCGTGCGCAGCAGCATATCCAGCTGCGTATAAGTAGGCAGCGTGCCTATCCGCCAGCCGCCGCGCCCGTCCCTGCCGATCGGGCTGAGGAACCGGTCCAGCTCCTCCTGAATCAGGTTCTGAAGCGAAAACGCCAGCTGCGGATCGTCGGCCTCCGCCCATACAGACAGCGAAATAGATACATACACCGGCTCGGAAAGCACCAGGCAGTCCGGAGAAAGCGTGGCCTCGCACTGGCTCAGCAGACGCCTGCGCAGCGGCCCCCGGATGCTGTGGAACGAATACGCGCCGTCGGCATAATCGCGCATCATCACCGCAATCGTGACGAGCGGCGGGTTCTCGTTGCCGTCGATATCGACACCGGCCATGCAGCGCACTTGCTGGATCGCGCTCGAAAAGGACTCCACCTCGCGCACAAAATCGGTCTGGCTCACCAGACGGCCCCGGCTGCAAAAGAGATTGCAGCCGCGCTTCTGCGCATTTTCCGGCGTCTCCATATCGCTGCCGGCATATGTTTCAATCGGATTATACACCGAGCTGACGTACAAACTCCTCCCCCTCAGCGCATTGACGGCGCCGCGCGGCAGGTTCCCGCTCGATCCGTTGCAGCGCCGCGCGCGCACCGTAAAGGCCACGTCGGTGCGGCAGGTGGGGATCCTCACATGGACGCCGTCGCCAAACTCGATCCGACTGCGCAGGCGGTCGATCCGGTAATGGCGATCCCCGGGCTTCGAGCGGTCAAAGGAATCCACCTCGGACCACCGCACAAAAAACCGCGTGATCCGCCCGAGATGATCGTACTCCGCGCGCACATCGCCGGGACGCTCGCGCAGCAGCTGCTGCATCATGGGCTGCGACAGGCGATCCGCCTCGTTGACAAAGACCTCCGCGTCCAGCACGGACTGCGCCGCCAGCTGGAACGACATATCCGGCACGGGGGTTTGCAGGTAAAAGCTCTCCTCCGGCAGCGTCTCAATATTCCGGATCTCCACGGCGTTCAGATAAATATCCCGGATCAGCGGGTGATGCAGGTTCGGATCATCGTGGACGGAATTCGCATCCACCAGCCGCACCCAGTACCGCGTGATCCCCTCCACCGCCATGGGCGCCATGTCGGAGGGCGGCATAAACAATACCGTCCCGGCGGCGGACATATTCTCCGTATTATCGATCACCTTGAGCGGCTTCCAGCCGGACAGGGCCGAATACTCAAACGAAACCGGCGCGCTGCGGAAATGCACCGACTCCGAAACATCGAACAGCAGGCTGACAGGCGCGCCCTCCGGACGGCGGTCCAGCCCCAGGTACAGCGCGTTGCCGGGGTACGGCAGCGCCGGGAACAGCGTCAGGCTGCGCCCCGCCATCAGATCCGGCGTCAGGTTCACAATCCGCGTGCCGCAGATCGACTGCAAAAGCTGCGGATAGGCGAACCCTTTCCTGTACCGGTACGAAAGCGACACACCCTCTATCACCGGCATATTGTGCAGGCAGGGCTGCAGATAGCAGTTATCGGCCTGCGTGACCCGCAGCCGAATGCACCGCCCCTGGTAGCTCCCCACTGCCGTGGGCTGCCAGTCCTCCGGGATCTCAAACGAAATCTCCGCTTCGCCCGTATACTCCCCATTAAACAGGGAGACGATCTCCTTGCGGCAGGGCAGGCTCTTCCAGCCGATCCCGTTAAAATAATCCACCGAGACGGCCTGCACGCAGCACCGGGCCGTCTCGTACTGGATGGTGCGCGGCTTGCGCTTGATGATCCGGAGATCCTCCACCTCCTGCTGGGCCGGCAGCGAAACCAGCTTTTCCTGGAACGACAGCTGGAACCGGATCGTCTCCTGCGCGCCCGCCTGCGAGAAATGGCCGTCCATGCCGATGTAGAACTCCGAAAACAGGCTGGCTGTCTCCCCGAACGGGAAGCACCTTTCCGCAGAAAGCTCCTGATCGCCGCTGCCCAGGAAGTCCGGCACAGCGTGATCGCACGACGCCGACAGCGTCAGTCCCGACAGCACCACCGGCGTGACAGACTCCCCGACGGCCTCTGCGCAGACAAGGTAGTACGAATCCTCCCCGATCGCGAGGGGCGGCGCATCCCTATCCAGACACAAAACAAGCTCCCCGCCGCGCGCCTCCACCCGGTCGAACGGCAGCGGGCCGTCCCCGGAATACAGCGTCCACGAAAACATACGGGGATTCGCCAGCAGGGCCGCCGGGATCGATCCTCCCTGCCCTTCCGGATGCAGGAAAAGCTCCACACCCTTGCCGGGGCGCAGAATCGTCCTGTGATACAGCAGCATCGCGCTGCGCTGCACGCCGTCCCTGCTGAAATCAAACAGGGGGATCCCCGCCTCCTCCTGTTCGGCCGGGACCTCCTCTACAGCCTCCGCACGGCGCGGCAGGATCGAAACGGCCGTGGGGCCGCCGCGGATCGGGATGATCTTCCCAAAATGCCCGGAAATCGAGAGAATATCCGTCAGGCGCGCGCTGGTGACATAGACATCCCCCGCCGTTTCAAACAGGATCGCCTCGCCGTCCTCACCGGCCTGGCCCTGCAGGCGGCTGCCCTTGGGCAGCTGTACGCCCGGCACGGTGTCCGGCACGAGGTTGACCACCGCGACGCCGCCCGCCGGGGTCGCCGGGAGCAGCGAGACCCCCAGCATATTGACAAACTCCGTGCGGTACTTATCCATCACCTGGTTGAGCGCACCCACGGTATCCGACATCTGATCCGCAAAAATCAGCCCGATCACCGCGCCGATATCCGGATCCTCCGGATCAAACTTCCATTCCGGCGTATAGGAGGCGGCCAGACGGCCCATCTCCGCTACCAGATCCCCGCGGGAACGCGGATCTACAATAAACTCATGATACTCCGCCATCGGTCTCCCCCTCTCCCGGATTCAGATAAAACGGGAACACCAGATTATCCCGCGTATTCGTCTCCGTAATGGTATAGCTCAAATTAAAAATCAAACAGCCCTCCCGCGTCTCCGGATCCAGCTCCACCTGCACGTCGGAGATACGCGGCTCCTGCTCCAGCAGCAGGGCGCGCAGCTCGTTTGTCAGCAGTGTGACGGTGGTGGGCGAAATATCCAGAAAGGTATACGACAGGATCCGGCTGCCGAACTCAGGCTCCAGCCACCGCTCGCCGCGCTGCGTCATCAGGATCAGATACACCGACTCCCTGACGCTCTGCGCCCCCGAGGACAGGGAAAACCGCCCTGTGCCGGGATCTATTTGGGGCGGGAACTTCATCCCCGTGCCCAGAAAACTTTTACTGCTCATAACGGGCCTCCTCCTGCTGGTATTGACGCTGCATCAGCCGATGCGGACGGGCGTGCCGCTGATGGAGAACATGCCGCCGCTCTCCTGCTTATACATGGCGGACGCTTTCTCCGTGACCTGCGCTCCCTCCACCTGCACCATGCCGTCAGAGGAGAGACCGACCTTGTTGCTCCCCTCCAGCGTGATCTGCTGGGCGGAGATCTTCACGCTGCCGCTGTCGCCGTTGAGCGTGAGCTTGATGGTGCTCCCCACCTCGATCGTCAGGGAATTGGCGGCCTTGATATTCATCGTGCCGTTCCCGTCGAGCGTGCTGATCTCAATCTTGTTTTTCCCGCCCTTGTCGGTGATCGAAATCTTCGATCCCGCGTTATCGAGCCGGATGGTGTGGCTCTCCCCCGCTGTGGAAATCGTAATCTTATCCTGCGACCCGTCCGAGGCCACGGTGCTGTCCTCAAAGGTAATCGCGCTGCCGTGCTTCGTGACGATCCGCTTGTACTGGTTCCCGGAATCGACCGACCCGGTCAAAAACTGGTTATTATCGAGCGGCAGGCAGCCGATCACGTACGGGCGCTCAATATTCCCGCCCTCAAAGGCCAGCAGCACCTGATCCCCGATCTCCGGCAGGAAATAGTGGCCCCACTTCTTGCCGCTCGACGGCATCGCCACGCGCGCCCACTGCAGCTCGTTCGCCGTATCGTCGCGGGTGGGGATCGTCACGCACACGCGCCCGCCCATATTCGGATGGTAATTCTTCGCCACAATCCCCACCATCACGCCGATAATCCGGGTGTCTCCCGTCTCCGTCTTTGTGATCTGGCGATCGTTGATTTCCTCTATAATATCGTATAGGCTCACAGGATGCTTTCCCCCTTGATATTGTCGGCTTTCCCGATCACGCGGGTGCGGTAGCCGGTGTCGTCCCGGTACTCATGGATCACAGATGTCAAATAAAAATCATTGTCAGCAGGACTTCCCAAGCCGGAAATCCGCAGGAACCGTCCGGGAAGCAGCTCCGGGATCCCGATACATTCCGCCTCAATGCTCCCCAGCCGGTACGACATCTCCTCCATCAATGAGGCCACGCGGGACTCCGCCTGCGTCTGCGTGCTGATCGTGGGATCAACCAGCACCTTTCTCGCGTCCTTCGTCAGTCCCTTGGCCTTATTCCCTGTGGAGATCGTATTGGAAAGCGTCGACTTATAGCTGATTGTCTTTCCCTGCCCCGGATCCATGGCGCGTGCCTCGACGCTGCCGACGATCCCCGTGATGCTGTACTCAATGTGGAACGTGATCACGCCCTCGCCGGATCCAAGCTCCGCCACAGGCGCCTTGACGCTCTTTGCTTTCCTGAAATACACGACGCCGCGGTCGACGAAAAATTCATAATTAAACTTCTTCGCGGCCTTGACTATAAACTCGTAATCGCTTTCCGAAACCATCTCCATCGTATAGTCGCTGACAGGTCCGGACGGGATCGGCACCGTGGCCGGCACCCCCGCCTTGGACGCCTCCGCGACAGCCGAGGTCGCTTCCTCCACGGCATTTTTTGCCGCCGTCAGCGTTTCCTTTGCCGTGGTAAACGCCTTCTGTGCGGCCTCCACCGCGCTCATAGCGGCTTCGGCGGCAGCTTCCAGCTCCTGCGCCTTGGCGAGCGCCTCGGCGGATCCGCTGGCTTCCGCGGCCTGGCGCGCCGCAGCGGCCGTGGCCTGCGCCGTTTCAGCCGCCTCCTGCGCGGCTTCCTGCGCCTGCATCGCCGTGAGCAGAGAGGGATCCACATCCGGCGTGGCCGTCACCTGGATCCCCGTAATCGCCTGGGACCGCTTGAGCTCCTCGTAGCCTGTGCGGCGCAGGATCTCGCTGACTGCATCAGCATAATTATCTGCCGTCAGCTGGTTCGCGTAAGAACCGGCCATCATGATCCCCTTAGCATCCATGCAGGAGACCTCAATATACGGCAGCTCCCCCTCCTGATATCCAAAGCTGACCCCTGCGATAAATCCCACAAACACCGTTTCCAGCTTTCCGACATATCCCATCGAAATCGAAACGGCATTGCCCATCAGCAGGTGCTTTTTCAGCACGGAATACCGGAACTGCCCGCTGTCGGGATCATACACATTATAAATGCGGAACACCGCGATAGACGCCTCAAAGCCGCAGCTGAGCTCGATAGAAATATCGTTCACCACCATATCCGAGGCAATCGAGCTGAGGGATGTCCCGCCCAGCGCGACAGACGCCTGCGGCAGGGAAAAATCCATATATTTCGTCTGCAAGGACGAATACGTATTTTCCGGGGTGAGCTGGACCGTGCCGACGGCATCGGTCAGGCTGCCCGTGGAGAGGGATACTGCCATGAAAGGACCTCCTTAAAAGCCCGATATATTGAGGATATTCCCAACCGTCTGGCCCACCGATCGGTTTCCGGCCTCGGAAAGGCTCGCTTTAAAGCCCGTGTCAAAGGCGGTGTTCCATTTATCGCGATCGGTCTGATTGCTGAATTCCTGCACAAGAATCAACGTCACCACGCTGCGGACGGGCCTGCCTGACGTGGAAAACATCGTATAACGCGCCTGCACCTGGTTCACCTCGCCGCTAAAGCTGAGGTTCGCCCAGCTGAACGTCACCTGACGGGTGTTTTTGCTCATCAGCAGGGCGACAATCCCGTTTGTCTGCGCCTGAACGGAATAATTCTGCCCAGTCGCAGTGCGGTACAGAGCCGCCCCGGAGGACGCCAGCCCCGAAATGCTTTCTGACATCGAAAGAAGCTTGAACTTCTCCGCCATGAACGCGTCCTTCACATTCATATCATCAAAAACGAGTTCCACCGACATTGTGATGGAAGGCGGCCTCGTCTGCTGGCGCGGCACGCCGTTATCCACATTTTTCAGCAGATAGGAAACATCCACGGCGTCCGCGTTGGCCTGCAGCTGGATGGACGAGGGATTGTAATGCACCGTCAGCGTTTTGCTGAGTCCTCCTGTACCGCCTGCCGCAGAGACGCTTCCCTGCGTTAGAGCCTGTGCAGTCTGCGGCACAAGCTGCGACGCCAGAGCCCCGGCGCTTCCCGCAGCCGTACTGCTGGAAACCGTATTGATGGTGAGCTTCGCCTTTTTCGGATTGCCTGTCAGCAGGGTATCCGCTGCACTCAAAACACTTGCGGCAGACATCGTCCCTTCCCCCTTTAAAAGAAGTAAAACATCTCAAAGCCTTACAGCTTCACATTCAAAATATTTCCCAGACTGCTTGCCACAGACGATATACCCGTCGATGAGAACGCCTTATTCAAATCTCCCGACCATCTCTGGATATTAACCGGATCCATCTCCTGCTGGATACGCAGGGCTACTACTGCGCGGATGGGTTTGCCGGATGTAGAAAACATCGTATACTGCGCTCCCACATTGGAAAGGTATCCGGTAAACGAAAAATCTGTCCAGCAAAACGTGATATACCTCGTATAATTATTATAAATCGCGCCGAGCAGCGCCTCCACCTGCGGCTGCACGCTCCATGTTTTCCCTGTAAGCTTGGAGATGCCTGTCGCCACATTGGTGGCAAGATCGGCAGCGTTAAGATTCGGATTCAGCACAGTTGATCGGAAAGCGTCCGCCTTATTAAACTGATCAAAATACAAATTCACAGAAAGCGTAACAGACGGCCGGACCGCCGCGTCCATCACCGACGCGCGCGACTGATCTCCCGTCTGAGCGTCCAGCTTCTGCTCGAACGGAGCTGCCGCGTCGATCTGAAGCTCCGAGGGATTAAACTGCACCTTGAAATATTTTGGCTTTTTAAACTGCGGAACATTCACAGAGGACGCGCCGCCGCTCAACGCCTGGCTCGCGGCAGATCTGACAGCATCCATCGCGGAAGCCGCCTCCTGAATGCTGTCCAGAAGCCCCAGACCCGCATTCTGCGCACCCTGCTCAACCTGACTGCACATATCGCGGTAATCGTCCACCACCAGCACAGCCGTATCAATATTCCCTGTCAGATTCTGTGCAGCTCCTGAAAGGATATCCGTAAACGCCACAAAATCACCTCACATAAAACCAAAAATCCCACGTCCCGGCGCAGCGGCACGATCCCCTGCGCGGACGGGCGGAATGGGATCCGGGCCTGCGGCCCGGCAGGGGGTCCAGGGGGACGGCGTCCCCTTGGAAAGGCGGCGCGAAGCCGCCTAGAACCTCCCGCGGCGGAAGCGTTCTGTCTGGAGACGCTTTTCCATCTGCTGGTAAACGCGCTCTGTAATCGTATTCATCTGCTTGGAGAGCGTGCGGTTGACAAGCGCCTGGATATCCTCGGCGCTCTGCGCCACAACCTTGTTGTTGATCGAATGGATCTCGGATTCCCGCACATTCTGCCGGACAACCGATTCCGTCGTATTCTCCGTCTGCGTCACGGTCCGGTTCCTCTGCTGGAACAGCTCCCCGTCCTCCTCCGGGACGGGCTGCGCCTCCTGCTTATGGATAAACCGCACGGGCGGGATCCGCTTCCCTGTCCCGGGAGCCGGCGCCGGGGAAGCCGCCGCCTTTGCCTGACGAATTTCCTCCAGCAGGGATGTGCGCGTCTCTTGAAGCTGCGTAATCTCCCGCTGCTGCTCCTCCACCTGCTGAACCACCCGTTCCGGCGTCTCGGCCGGGATGCGGTTTTCCAGATTCAGCTGCGCCAGATTTCCGGGCTGCACCCGCCCCGAAGCAGCCGCAGCATGCGGATTGTCCTGATAGGCAAGCGCGGTGCGGAGGATCTCGCGGGTCGTGCTGTCGGTCTGCGACAGGAAAAGCTCCGCCTCAGGGGACAGCTTCGGATGATCCAGACGCGCGGGCGGCGCTTCCAGAATCTCCCGGATCACTTCCTCCGGCGCATTGACGGCGCGGAGGGCATCCGACATCACCCGTTTCCTGTCGGGGACGGGCGGCGCAGAGGGCGCGGGCGGCGACTGCCTGATCCTTTCTATCCGCTGCTGCGCTTCCCGGTTGCGGCGATCAATCTCCCGCAGTTCCCTGATCAAGACCTCCTCCGTCCCCTCCGTCGTTTCCGGGGGAGGGGCAAGCTCTGTCCGGACGGGGACAGCTCCCTCGCCGGAGCCGCCTTCTCCCGCTGATCCCCTCCCGGGAGCATAGGCGCCATCAAAAGCCGGAGCATTTCCCGCTGCCATTCCAGCCGGAGACGACTGCTCCCCTTCCTGGCTGATTCTATGAATTTCCCGCAGAAGCGTCTCCGGGACGGGACGCTCACGGGATGCCGGAACAACAGTCTCGTGTCCCTCCCGGCGGCGGGACGGGACGCTCTGTCCTCCGTCCGACATCTCCTGCTGGGATAAAGCATCCGATTCCACTTCTTCCGGCGGGGCCGGGAAATCCATCCGCGCCGGGGGAACCGTCCCCGTATCGGGCGTGACGGATCCCGGACGAAGCTCCGGCAGCTGGACGGAACCGTCCGCTGTGGGAACCGCTTCTGTCTGCGGCTGCCCGCTTTCCAAGGCTTCCCGCTTCACTGTCTGCGTTTCCGTGCGGATCGTCTCCTGTGTGATCCGCTGCGAAACAGCCTGTTCCGCATCTCTGCGTCCCTCCGGGCGGCTCGGAAAAGTCTCATCGCCGGGGGCTTCCACGCGGGACGGCACGGCGTTTTCCGTCTCTCCCGCCGGGGCCGGATGCTCCGTTTCCACAGACCGGAACGGTACTTCCCCCGGTACAGCGGGCGCTGCCGCATTTCCCTGCGGCACCTCCCGCACGGAGGGGAACGCCTGCGGAAGCATCGCGGTATCTGCCTGAACGGCTTCCCCCATCCCGGCAGGATGCTCCATAGATACCTGCGCCGGGGACGTTTGCGTCTGGTACGTATCCCCTTCGCGGTACGGATACTCATAATAAAGGCTTCCGCCATAGGAATTTTCAAACCGGCTGATCGTATTCTCCACCGTCTCGGAGAGCGACTGCCGCAGATCCTGCCACACCTCGGCGCGGTTCCATTCCTGGGAGAGCCGCTGCGTCATGACGTGGCTCACCGAAGAAAAAAGCGCCGCAGCCGCGGCCTGTGTGAGAACCTGTTCCTCCTGCTGCGGGAGCTCCGGGAACCCCGGCGTCTCATACCGGTTGACCGTATGGAACAGGTTCAGCTCCTGATGCTGGTGACGCTGCCGGTACTGCTGCTGCACCGTCAGATACCGGCTGCTCCAATTCTGCTCCGCCATCTGGAGGGAACGGTGCTCCGCGACGCTGGAAACGGCGGACAGCGCATTCATATACGACGCCATCGTCTGATAAATGGACGCGGTGGACAGCCGCTGGAAAATCTCCTGATACATCGGGCGGACTTCCGCCGTATCCCCGGCGGGGGACGGCTGCGGCCGCGCGGCCTGCTCCCGAGCTTCGGGAAGCTCCGCCTGCGATCCGCCCCGGACGGCCTCCGCCCGCTCCTGCCGGTACAGCTGGAACAGCGCGGAAAGGCTGCGGTTTTCCTGCTGGAGACGGGAGGTCTGCGACAGGAACAGCTTGACATCCTCGATGCCAAGCTTGCGCAGGGCCGTCTCGAGATAAACTGTATCCTGATATGTAAAGGACGGCGACTCGGAAAGCAGAATCCGGTTGACCACATTGTTGACGACATCCATCACAACGGTTCGCTGATCCGTCATGGTATTCTGCACCGCTATGGTGGTCATGCCGGGCTGCTGCTCCTGGGCCTCCGGCGGGGAATTGAGCGCAAAGAGAAGCTCTTTCGGCGTGATATGCGCGCCGAGCAGCTCATAGTTCCCGATGATACGCTGCGCGAACCCATCGGCCTCCGAAACAAAAGGCCGGATGCTGTGAAGTTGTATCGGTTCCTTTAGCTTGAGCAATGCGCGTTCTTCCCTTCCTGAAATTCTCTAATTGGATCCCCTCAGTCCGTCTCTACGAGATGCCGACTCACGGCGTCCCGCCCTCCTGAGAGTTCTCTGCGGTATCGGATTCGGCCAAATCGCCGTACTGTGCCAAAAATTCCTGCGCCTTTTCCAGCTTTCCCTCAAAGAAAGCGATCTGCTTGCAGGCAATCCCGGCGGATCGGATCGATGCCTCGGCCTCCGACTTCGCCTTATTGCCTGTGCTCTGGCCCGCAGTGAGATCTTCGGCGGCCTGAAGCGTCTTTTGCTGCTCCTTTGCGGCCGCCAGATGCGTGCTGGCCTTTTCTTTCGCGTCGGACGCCTCCGTCATGCGGTTGGGGGAACCGTCCGTGCCGGCTGACAGCTTTTCCGCGGAGGAAATTTCTTTCAGGGCATTGTCCGTCCGGACAGCCATATCCTCAAGTTCAACGGCCAGCAGCCTGTTTTCCTGTATCTGATCGCCCAGATCTTTGATCTGCGCTTCCTTTTCTTCGATCTGCGTCTGATAGGTTTCCCCGTCCGCGCCCTCCGGAAGCCCGTTCAGGGCCGCACGCAGGCTGCGGAGCTCCTCCTTTGCCTGCTGGTTCTGCTCCGTCAGGCTGTCGATCTGACTGTACGCTGCTTCTTTCTGCTTCGTACTGTTTTCCTTCGCCTTCTCTATGGAGGCGCGGCTGGCGGCTATATCGGTTTGCAGTGCAGAAGCCTTTCCAACCGCAGCTTCCGCCTTTTCAAGCTCTGCCTCCGCTTTGGCAATCAGATCCTCCACGTCGCTCTTGAGCTCGTCGAGGGCGTTCTGCTGCGTGTTTGCAACCTCCGGCTCCGGCACGATATCTTCCAGCGCGCTCTCGGACCACGGCGCGTTGATGACGGAAAATTCCCGGTACGCGATGGTGGTGGTCTCCACCAGCAGCTCCGACCGGTCGCCGACAAGATCGCCGTACGTCTTTTTAATCACGGTGCAGCCTGTAAACACATAGGTGCGGGCGCACACAAACGGGATGTAGCCGGACTGGTTCGAGGTGCGGCTCACCATCAGGATGATGGGCAGGATCAGATCCGCGCCCTCCGGAAGCGGATCCACGTAGTCCACGCCGACATACCGCTCCACCTCCAGCGTAAAGGGACGGGTGATCGGCTTGCGCAGCATGTGGACGTAATCGTTCAGCCCACCCTCCTGCACATAATCGAACTCCAGCTCGCGGGAAAAGGCGCGGATGCTCTTGCACGGCAGGTCGTAAATCCCCTCGACGCGCAGCATGAAATTATAGCCCACCAGAGGGGATTTTCCCTGATTCATCACCAGGGTATTTTCTGTGGAAATCGTTGCCATACTTTCCCTTCCTTCCAGCTATCTGCGCTTAAAATCGAGGATGCTTTTTTCCTTTTTCTGCTCCGAGGGATTCAGGCTGACATTGATAGAGGAGATCTCCTCGCACCAGCGGCGGCGGGTGGCGTGATCGAGCGACTCCACCTCCTGCTGGCTCCAATGGAAATAGTAGCAGATAAAGCTCATCTCCCGGTAAAGCTCCTTTTCCGGGTACAGCGTTATCCCTCTTGCGTAAAATTTACGGGCGCTTCAAACACCTTGCCGCAGTCGGGGCATACAACCGTCATCTTCGGCGGCTCGATGCTGTTGATGCGCTGGTACATATCCTGCAAAAAGGCGAGATCCGCCGTGAAAAAACGCTCCACAATATTCGGGACTATGGTCTCCATGCCCTCCAGCTCCGTAATAACGCGGGCAAGCACCACGATAGTCAGGTAGGACGGATTGGCAAGCACACGCGGATCGCGCGTGGCGGAGATCTCATCTCCGGCGGTCGCGAGACGCATTTTGCCGCGGCGGTGTACCTGCCCGGTGGAATCGACGTAGCCGCGCGGCAGCTCAAAATCAAAAACAGTTGTCATAATCAGTTACCTCCAAAAATGCCGTTGGCAGGATGCGGGCCTGCCGCCGGAAGCCCGGAAGCAGGCCCCCGTCCTGCCCCGGGAAGGGGCAGTGGGGATTTGCCGTTTAGTTCGGAATTGTAAGCTCCTCATAAGCAAGCTCGACGCTCTCGATGGCGACCTCGCTGGTGGAGGCGTTCAGATCCGCGCCGTTGTACTTGGTGACCCATGCGTTCGAGAGGACCCACACGACGCCGTCGGCGGAGGGGGTGCTCTCCACGCTGTCCGGGGAGCCCTCGCTGATATCGATCAGCTCAATGGACACGTTTTTGCGCGGGGTAGCCGCGCCGCGGTGCTCGCTGACACACTGGATGATCCAGTTCTTGAATTCCTGGTTGCGGACATAGCCCATGCGCAGCGTGACGTTGCCGTGCTTGACAAGGCCCTGTATCTTCACCGGCGCGAGGGAATGGGAATTGCCCTGGCGGAACTCGATGACATCGACGGTGGATTCGATTCCTGTCACCTCGTTGAACGCGGCCATGTCGCCGCCGCCCTCCCCGATCGAGACGATGAAGTTCATTTTAGTCAGTGGGTAATAGAGACCCCCATTCGCGGTATCAGGCATATTGAAAATTCTCCTTTACTGGTAAATTTTATGTCGGGGCCGGGAGGGGATCCCGGCCCTCAGGTCAGGCTTTATTCGGCTTCGCCGCCGGCCTCCGCGGTGAACTGCGTCACGCGGAAGATCACGAACTCGGCGGGACGGCTCGGCGCAATGCCGATCTCGCAGATCAGACGGCCGTTGAGGATGTCGTCACGGCTCATGGTGTTCGGGCCGATGTCCACATAATAGGCCTCGGCGGGCGTATCGCCGGAGAGCATCCCGGCACGGAACATATTCTCCAGGAACGACGAGATCGTCATCTGCACGCGCGCCCAGAGGCTCGAGTTGTTCGGCTCGAATACCACCCAGTTCGTCGCGGCCTTGATGGACTGCTCGACGAAGATGAACAGGCGGCGCACATTGACATACTTAAACGCGCTGTTGGAGCTCGCGGTGCGCGCGCCCCAGACGCGGATGCCCTGGCCCGGCAGCGCACGGATCAGGTTGACGCCGGCCGGATTGAGGATATCCTGCTCGCCGGTGGTGTAGTTGACCGAGAGGCCGGTGCAGGAGACTATCTCGTTCGCGGGGGCCTTGTGCACGCCGCGCGTGATGTCGGTGCGGGAATAGATGCCCGCGACAGAACCCGAAGGCGGGACAAACCCGGGCTTCTTGGTGATGGGATCGAACACCTGCACCCACGGATGATAGAACGCGGCGTAGGTGGAATCGACAACAGAGCGGTACTCGATGATGTCGTTTGTCTTGGAAAGCTCCGCGGGGACATCGAGGATCGCAAAGCGGTTCTGCTCGCGCTCGCAGTGCGTCACCAGGGAAACGAGCACCTCCGGGATCGTGACGCCCGGTACGGAGATGATGGATGCGATGCTGTTTTCCAGGAAGGAGCAGATGCCCGTGCGGTTGCCGGGGCCGTTGTCCTTGCCGATGTACACGCCCGCATTGACAGCGTCCATGGTGCCGTCGCTGCCGCCGCTGAGGGCGATCGTCCCGGTAAGCTTGCCGTCGCCGAACAGGACGGAAACCGGGTTCGCAATTTCATCGGACGGCTCGAGGGAATCCACACGGATGATCTTGCTCGAGCGCAGGCGGTCCGCCAGATAAGTATTGGAGATCGGATTGAGCGTGCAGCCCGCATACGTCTCCGTTTCACCGTCGCAGCGGACGGTGACGTCCATCTCCACGGAATACAGCAGCTTCTTCGGGATCAGATCGGTGTCTACCGGATCGCCCTCGAAATCCTGCTCAAAGGTGATGGTGTTGTCAAACACAGCGGAAATGCGGTTGAGCTCGCCCGCAAACTCCACCAGATCGCCCTCGCCGAAGCCGGAGGCGTTCTTTGCCACATAAACAGCCGGGCCCTCCTTGCGGAT
This sequence comes from Candidatus Gallacutalibacter pullicola, assembly GCA_018712265.1. Lineage (GTDB taxonomy): Bacteria > Bacillota > Clostridia > Oscillospirales > Acutalibacteraceae > Gallacutalibacter > Gallacutalibacter pullicola. The sequence continues at coordinate 40,226 of DVHF01000010.1, read as the reverse complement.
CAGCTGGAGCTTGCGGCGGTTGGCGGTGGTGAACGCGACGAGGATGCGGTTGCCCCACTTGCCTTCGTTGGCGGCGCGCAGCGTCAGGATGCCAACCTGCGCGGCGGCGGTGGCGGCGTTCTCCGGAATCACGCGGCTGACATAGCAGCGGGTTCCGCCGTTGATGAAGAACTGCTCCACCGCATAGGGCAGGAAGCGGTAGCTGCCGTGGGTATACTCGCTCAGATATCCGCCGAACTGCCGCTGGTAATCGGCAAAGCTCGTCACAAGGGAGGGAGCGCCCACAACAGGCCCCTTCACCGCCATGCCGATAAAGCCGGCGGTACTGGTCCCTACGCCCTCAATCGCCCGGGGCGAGGAGTCAAATTCTTCAACGTATACACCTGGAGAAAGATATTCAGCCATACTTTGTTAGGGTTCCGGGCCGGGCCCAAAACCCCGCCTCCTTTCAAGGTTTGATTTTTATGGTAAAGTAAAATGGCGGCCAATTATCCCAGCACATTGATCTGGCCGGGGGAAAGAATACGGATGGAGCCTCCATAAGCGCACGTCAGCGTGGCGGTATTTGTCAGGCAGGGCATTCCGCCCGCCATCACGCCCGCAGATCCGCCTACCCAGATGCCGGCCGGCGCCGGGACACAGGGCATTGGCGTGAGCACGCCGAGCGCCGCCGCAGTCGCGGAGGCTACCGTCGGGTTTGCCAGCGAGGTGCACATCCCGCAGGGGGTGACACTGGTAATCGGGACTACATCACGGACAGTCGCGGCAGGCTTCCCGTTCATCAGGACCGTCTGCTGCGAGGTGGCCATCAGCGTACCCGGGGTGGTCCCCATGCTGCATTGGATAGAAGCCCCGCTGACGACAAAGCTGGGCAATATGGAATCCCTCCTTTTCCAAACTGAAAAATAGTGCGGTATCGGGCCGTGCCTGAATACTGTCAACATATCCGGCCGGCGGTTCCCATTCCTCAGACGGCACAATTCCCGCGGAAAAACTGCCTGCCGTCCGAAAAACCTCCCTGCCTTTGGGATATGTCCTCCTTATTCAAGCCGGCTCGAGCCGGAATGTTTCCGGCCGGCGGATATCGACGGCCCTGCAAAAGGCCCCCTCATCCGTCTCCCAGCGGAGGATCCACCGGGGCGATCCGCCTTCATCGCGCAGCCTCAGGCAGTAGTCTCCCTCCGCGCCTGTCCGCCCGAATACAATCGGGCTGAGCGGGAAGCTCGGGCGGAAATCCTTTGGCAGCGCGCGGTCGATCAGATAAAGCTCCCGCGAGCGCTCCTCCACAATGGAGAACGGCTCAAACGAATCGTTTTCGGGATCGACCAGCGCATAATACACGCGGCCGAAGCTCAGGGAATTCGGGTTGAACACCGTGAGCAGCTTCTTTTTCGGATCGAACCCGCGGATGAAGCAGGAGCCGCCGTCCGGCTTTGCGGCGGCAAGGCTCCGGATTCCCGGGAGGACGCCTTCTATGGAAACGCCTGACAGGGGATCGAACGACGCCTTTTCCGGAATCAGATGGATGGTAAGCTCAGGCAGCTTCTGCCCCAGCTCGCCGTACCGCACCGGAAAATCGACCGGCTCGAAGCCCTTGGCGCGGATGCCAAGTATAAAATCTTCGCGCGGATAGTTGACAAGGATGAAATACCCGCCTGGACGCTGTACGGAGGGGATTGGCTCCCCGTCGCGCAGGAGCTTCGCCTCCGAGCCTGTAAGGACCCGCCGCGAGGTGGTGTCCAGCAGCCGGAAGGCCAGCGAAAGCTGGTAGCGGATTTGGATATCCACCAGTTACCCCTCCTTCCGCTGCGTGCCGCGCACCGAAATGTTGAATTCCGCCTCCGTGACCCTGGGCGGCTCCACAACAATCTCGCTGGAGAGCAGCACCGGGGACGCCTTATAAAACAGGCTCACCTGATACGGCTTATTGATCGCGGACCACACGCGCACCTTATCCTCCAGCGACAGCTTTGCCGGGGAAAAGACGATCGGCGGCTCCGGTTCCTCCAGCCAGGGCTGAAGATCGCGCGGGTTGACGAAGTTGCCGTCGTTGATGATCTGGGCGGCGCGGCCGACAATTTTCTGTACGTCGCCGCCTTTCAGTCCCATCTGGGACGATCCGTTGAGGAAGATCATATAGTACAGGCTGTACGGCCGGGGCGGACGGCGCAGCCGGGTTTTTCCCGTTCCCACCAGGGATGGGGCGGCAATTTCGCCCTCCTCCCGGATATCGTACAGGTAAAGCCCGAGGATGTAGTCGACATCCTGCTCGGCCGGCGTGGAAACCTCGATGTTGTTCGGCGAGGGGATCGGCTCCGGGCACATCTTGCTGCGGAGCATCTTTACAATATGTGATGAAACGTCAGCGATAATCGGATAATCCGCCATGACATCAGTCCTTTCTAAAGGGAACGCACGCTACTGCACGGTGTTCAGGAAAAGCGCCAGAAGCTCCTGCGCAAGACCGGAAAGCTCCTCATTATAAGCGACCGCGTACTGCGTACCGGAAAGATAAACAGCACCGACGCCGAATTTTTCCTCCGTATACGCTTCGTGGATATGGATGATATTGCCCTGCGCTTTTGCAGCCTGCTCCATATACTCCTCTGTACCGGATTCCCGGCTGCGCTGGACCTGATCCGAATACTGCGAGAATCCGTAATATTCCGCACCGGACGCGAGCACCGCCGTAGACAGGTTGCGGTTCCATACATAGCGCATCCCGGTCAGGTAGCTCACCGACGTCACGGGGACAAATTCGGGGCCGCCGTCATTGATGCGGTTGTAAACAAGAGCGTTGCCCAGGCCGGACTGCCGCAGCGCAGTGGAGGAAATCAGGCTCAGCGCATCCTGGTTGCCGGTCTGATCGTAAAAGGACTGGAGCGCCATCAGATAAACCACAGCAGCCTCGTTATCACTGAGACCGTCCGTCAGCCCGGAGGAAGCGAGGCTTTGCCCCAGGCCCGATCCCGTACCGGAGCCGCTTCCGGTCCCAGATCCGGAACCTGTACCAGAACCGCTCCCTGTCCCGGAGCCGGAACCCGTACCCGAACCGCTTCCCGTTCCAGAACCGGATCCTGTTCCAGAACCGGATCCTGTACCGGAGCCGCTTCCCGTTCCGGAGCCAGATCCTGTACCGGACGCGATCCCGGCGGATGCTCCGTTCTCCTGTAAAAATTCTTCCGCAATGCCTGACAGCTGATCGGCTGTCTGCTGTGCGCTGACGGCGCTGTTATACGCGTCTGCATTTTCAAGGATGGAATTTTCCAGAGCGGTGAGCGCCTCCTCAAAGGCGTTATTCCCATTGACATCCCGCTCCTGTGCAAGGGCGCTGTGCAGATCCTGCGCCGCCGGGAAGGCCGCCGCCGGATCGATCTGCATCAGGGAATCGAGCGCGCTCACGCTGTTGAGCACTGTGTCGGTATCGCCGTTTTCGATGGCATCCATCGCGCTGCTCTGCGCCTGCGCCACCTGGTACCCGAGCGTGCCCTCGATCACGGATTCATCCAGCGTGCCGAGCACGCTTTCCAGCTCCTCGTCGAGAGCAGCGATCTGCTCCTCGATGGCCTGCGCGCCTGCCAGATCGTTGTTGTCAAGGCAGGACATCATTTCTTCCTGAAGCGCGGATTTTTCCGCAATCAGCGCATCTGCCGCGTTGCCGCCGGCGGAAAGCTCCTTTTGGCGGCGCAGCTGCGTCAGGAAATCGACATGGCTGCTGATGGAGCTGTTCGCGCCTGTGCTGAACGCATCGTTCGGCACGGTGGGGATCCATGTCTCCGTCAGGGCAAGCCTTTCGTCGATGTAGGCCATCGCATCCTCAGAACCCATGCGGTTGGTGCGGGCCGTAATGAAGTTTTCCAGCTCGTTCCGGTAGGAGTTGACGAGACTTTCGTTGTTACGGGCGATACCGTCAAGCACTGCGCTGGCGGAATTCTGCGCCTGCGCCGCCGTGTATTCCGCATTGATTCCGGCTGACAGAGCCGCCGTATATATTTGGGTGGCTGTGGGGATGAGGGAATCATCCAGCAGGGAATTTTCAGATTCCTGATCCGCTATCACGTCATTGATAATATTATCCAGCGAGATAAGCTGCGCCACATCCACGTCACAGGCGGCGTGATTATTCGCCTGCGCGTCGGAGATCAGCTGTGTGCAGAGCTGGTATTCCGTGCGGGAGGCTGTGGTGCTCCCCTCCGCCAGCATCTTCCCCTGATACTCAATCAGCGAAGTGCGCACATTATTGAGCGAATCGCTCACCGCGGACTGCAGCGACGTATCCACTGCGGCGGCAGGCTCGGTGCTTTCGGAGCCGTCTTCGTTTGCCGAAACGGTGTCCGCCATGGTGGAGAGCTCCTGAAGGTACTCATCGAGCGCCGTTTCCAGAATCGTGAACACCTCGGCGCGGCGGGAAGCGTCAAGCGCATCGAGAACCTCCTGCACCTTGGCCTTTTCCGTCTCACCGCCATTATTTTCGTTAAGCACATCGTAGTATGCCTGAAGCGCGTCCATCTGCGCCTCAATCTGCGTCGTGGCGTCGTTCTGCGTCTCCGTCTGGAAAAACTCGGCGATGCGCGCGATCTTCTGCTGGCCGGATGCGCTCTCCGACTGGCTCTCCCGGATCAGGTCGTATTGCAGCTTGAGCGGGTAAAGCTCGTCGAGCGATTCCAAATCATAGGGATCATAGATATCGCGCGGATCGACGGCCTGACCTGTGCGCAGATCGTAGGTGACGCCGTCGCTGCGGGTGTGGTGGGTGAAGAACAATTCCTCAATCACGGAATCCTCCACGGGCGTACCGCCGGTGGTGATGTCCTCGAGGGAGGAAGCGGAGCTGATGTCGAACCACGCGCCCCCGGCAAGCTCCGACTTATAGTAGGTGCTGTTCTGGCCGGATTCCTCCGCGGACTGCTGCGCCACCTCATAGATGGTGTCGTTCAGGGCGGAGAGATGGATCAGGTGCGTGCCGACCGCGAGCGTGGAATCCTCAATCTCCGAGGCCGTAATATGCACCGCTTCGGATTCGTCGAACACGGCGTTGACAGCCAGAAAGGCGGAGAAGCCAAGCGCCGCCGAAAGCACAAGCACGAGGACTGTTTTCAGAATAAATTTTTTCACTTTCATACGTCTGCCCTCCTGCCGTCAGGACTGCGCCAGGCCCCAGACTGTCTGGTCCTGGGATTGAAAATGCCCGGTATAAATCAGCGTGCCGGCCTCGTTGTAAAACGACAGCTCCACATCGTCAAGGCTGGCGATCAGGAGCGTCAGGTAGGAGAACGGATCCTCCACAGAGACGCGGTCACTGGTGTAAACATTGCTGCTGCCGTAGGTGATGGTGTAGCTGGCAATATCGGGATAGCGGCTCAAATCGAGCGTCAATTCCGAGGTGGAAAGCGACCCGACCTGCGTGGTGTTCACGGTATAGGAACCGAGCTGCACTTCGGTTTCTTCCTCCTGCGGCGCTTCCCCCGCCGATTCTATGGGAAGAACGTCGCGCGGGACAGTGGCGTCTATCTCGCACTCCGTAACGTAGGTTTCGCCGTCGTAAAAGCGGAGCGTCAGCGCGGAATTGCCGCCGTAATCGATCGTCAGATGGACAAGCTCCTCCTCTACCGGAGTGCGCTCCCCGATCTGGACGCCGTTGTTCCACACCTCAAAATCGGTGACGGCGGGCGTGAAGCCCTCCGGGATGCTCACCCCGATGTGGAAGGTCAAATCGCTGACCGTCGTATAGATATAATAGTAAGGATCCGTGATGGGATCGAGCGCGGCATAGCTGTCGCCGCCCTCTCCGGCATCCAGAGATACGCCGGAGCCCTGCATATAGTCCGAAACGGCGCCGCAGGTCAGGCGGTCAAAATTGAACAGCGCCTCGTTATAGGTAGCCAGTGTATCGAGCGCCTCCAGCTGCAATTCCTCGTAGCTGTCCTGCGCGTCCTGAAGCTCCTCGTATTCCGCCTTGCCCTGCCTGTTGAGGGCCGTCACCTTGTCGAGCTGCTCCGCGGCCGTATCGACCTGCCCCAGCAAGCTTTCATAGGATTTCCAGGTGTTGAGCAGCAGCTCATACTGGCTTCTCACATTCTTTTCCGTGGACGAACGTGTGGACTCCAATTCCTTCGATGCGTTGGAATATTCCATACAGGCAGTATAAACGGCATACATTTCATCCTCTATGTATCGCGTTCCGTCGATTTCTCCCTTAAACCATTCCCTAGTAAATCTGAAAAACAGGATACGGATGGAACCGGCCCATGGGCTGTCGAGATCCGTAAGCATCTCTTTATAGGCAAGCATAAACGCAGCGTAATCAATATCGCCGCCCTGCTTGGCGCTGCTGACGAAGCCCTGGATCCTGTCGAACTTCCCGCCGTATTCGTTGCGCATGAGCGATTCATACGATTCCAGATTCATCAGCGCGGTAGAAGCATTCATCTGGGCCTCATAAACGGCCTGATCATTTTCCAGCGTATATTCCACAATGGAATCCAGCTCGGAGCGCGGGAGATCCAGCTCCTGAAGCGGATTGGTAAATTCATAGCCGCTCGTCACGTCAACGCCGATGAGATCGGAGAGCTCCTCCTTCGCCGTCTGGAAAGACCGCATCTGTGTGGCAAGCTCCTCTGTAAGGGAGTCCACCGTCCCCTGCATTGTGTCCACATCCGACTGCACCGCGCCGCCGGTCGCCAGACGGGCCTGATTGCGGGCCAACTGCTCCTGCGCGCTGGCAAGCCGTTCCTCATTAAACGCGATTTTCTCCTGAAGAATATACGCGTCCGTATAGGCAATGCTCGCGTCGGCAATCGCCTGATAGCGCAGATCGTTCATCTCGTGGCGAAGCGTATCAATTTCAGCCTGAAGCGTCAGCGGCTTGACGTTGAGCTCATACTCCTCCGTCATATTCAGCTGTTCCGGAAACTTGAACGAGAGCAGCGGGCTCCACCGGAAGGATCTCAGGTTCTTGACCTTGGCCTTGATGCCGTCCACCGCCTCCACATATTTCATTTCCTGCAGGATGATTTCGTTGGATTTCTGGGTGATGTCGCTGCTGTTGGAGACGGCAAGGTTCTGGGCCTGCTCCAGCAGCAGGGATTTCGGAAGGGCGGCAGAAACCTCCGCGGACGGGCGCGGGGACGCCAGCACCGTCAGAAAAGCCAGGGAAAGCGCCAGACAGCGCCGCAGCAGCTTCATGCGAAATTCATCTCCTTTCCGGCAGGCCTGGGGAAAGTCAGGCGGTCAGTTCAATCGAGTAAATCAGGAAGCTATCCTGTCCTGAGGACGGGGCGTAAAAAGTATAGAGCAGCCCATCCTTCAAATAGGTATAGATATATACCTCATAATTTCTGTCATAGCTGTTTACGGTGACGGAATCTGTAAAGCGGGAATCCGTCTGCATATCGACGGGAACAACGGCGTCCGGATTGCTCTGCGCAAGCAGGTTGATCGCCGCAGCCTCCGGAAGCGTCACATAGGACGAGCCAAAGTAATCCGGCGAACCGAAATATTCCGTCAGGCCGTTGATGGTGGTGATCTCCCCCTCCTCTGTGGGGAAAGAGCCTGCCAGCACATAGACCTCGCTGACCGTCCATTCGCCGTCAAGCTGGGTGGACCCATCGGCGGCCGCATATACGGCGCCGATCTCGTTCATCGCGACGGCATATTCATCCGCCGAGGTATACGAGGTGATCTCGCCTGTATACATCTGGGCGGCCTCCGCGGCGCTCTTGCCCAGGAATTCCTGGAACAGGATCTGCCCGTCCTGGAATGATCCCGTAAAAATCGGCGCAGCCGCAGCGTTATAGAGCGTCCCGGTCCCATTCCACAGGCCGTTCTGGAACCCGCCGGAATATTCCACCGTACCGTTTTCACGGTAGCTGGTTCCCTGCCCCTGGAACAGATTATCCACAAACTGTCCTGTATACTGAATCGTCTCGCTGGGATAATAGAGCGTCCCGGTCCCGTTGTACATATCTTCCGCGAACTGGCCCTCATAGATCTTGCTGCCGTCCGCGCTGTACAGCGTCCCCTCGCCGCTGCACTGCGCCTTGGACACCTCCCCCTGATAGGCGAGATGGCCGTCCTCCGCAAGGATCCGCACCGTCCCTTCGTGGAACTTGAGCGGGAGCGCGTCGTAGCGATAGGTGGGGATCGTGGATCCGCCGCCGAAGAAGCCCTGCGGCAGGCTCGAAACGAGATAAACCGAGCACAGCACCCCAAGAATCACGACACAGGCGAAGGCCAGACGCTTACTGACAAGCCACCGGAATACGGAATAATAATCCTTTTTGTCCCTCGGCCTTACGTCCAGAAGCTGGGTGAAGAACTTCCGCAGCTTCGCAAGGACACGGGTCTGCAAAAACTGGACACTGGTCCACAGGCGGATCTTCGTCCACAGCTTCGTGACCTTGGAGCGCAGCACTGAAAACATGGTATTAAACAGCTTATTCAAGTAGAACATTCACCTCATTTCAGCCTTCCGGCGCACCAATTACGGATCAATCGAAAACAGCTGGAAATCCGCGTCCGTCCCGGACTGGAAATAATATTCGCAGGCAAACAAATACCATTTGGCGATGCCGTCTCCGGGACAGGATCTCAAAATATTGGAGAAAGACGTGCGCGCCAGATAGAAATCGCTGCGGTAGAACAGCTGGATCGCTTCCTGGAAGTCCTTGTCATACCAGAGGCGGAGGTTCCGATCCAGCTCGGAATAGGCATCCAAAAGCTCATACAATTTATAGCTCTCCCCCGACGCGGGATCCGTCACATACCCGATGTATCGGTAATGGGACGTTTCCGGCACCGACGGCAGAATCTCATGGGTAAACACTATCTGCGATCCCGCCTCCGCCAGATTCTTTGAATAGGAAGCGAGGAACTCCAGTTCATTGGACGAGAGGAACGGGAACGCCTGCTCATCCGATCCGGCCACGCCGTACAAAAACGTCGTGCGGTGGAGGATCATCAGGAAACGCGGTATGGGGCTGGATCCGGACGCCTCCTGCCTCGTCCCTCCGAGCAGATCGAGCGCAGAGGTCAGGCAGGACTGCGCGCTCCCCGGAAAATACAGCCGGAACGCACCCATCTCAAACCCGGAGGATAAAATATACCCTCCCTGCTGCATGACGCTGTGGTTGGCAGCCGCAAAGCACTGATTGACAAAATCGACAAACGGGGCATCCTCCAGAACGGCCCTCGCGCGGTCCCTGTTGACCACGGACAGCACCGCAATGTTCCCGGTAATGGACTTCACGTCGCCGAAGCTGACCTCCATCACAGACGCGCGGTCAAGCAGCTCCGGCAGATCCCGCGGGACAAACCTCCCGTACGATTTCAGCGTGCTCTGCACCTCATAGTCGCGGATCGAAAGTCCCATGCACATTTCCTGCATCGCCTTGGCCATCTGTCCCAGCTCGTCTTTGGTGGGGTTCAGACGTTCCATCTTCAGCTTTCCCTCGGAGATCTCCTCCATCTGGCGGGTAAGCTTTCCAAGCGGAGCTGTCATGCGCCACAGCAGCAGAGCAATCATTCCGCAGAGGATCAGCCACAGCAGAACGCCCATCCCCGCCAGGGAAAGGAGCATCCGCAGGCCATCCAGCCTGATATCCTGCGCGCTGCTTTCCAGCACCACAACGCCTGTCACCACGCCGTTGGAAAGCACCGGAGCCGCGGCGGCCACGGAAAGTCCATCCTGCTGGATGAGGACCGTCTCCGTCCCCTTTTCGGAAACCGCCAGCCGGACGGCATCCGACACAGCGGCGGAATAAACATCAAGATCGGATCCAATCGTATGCCGGAAGGAAACGCAGACCTCGGCGGTCCCATCCCGTACAGAAAGCAGATCCGCGCGCGATCCGGAGAGCAGTCCCGCATACAGCGAATATTCCGCTCCCTCATAAAACGCGTCCGACAGGATCGCTTCCGCACCGGCAGCGGAAACAGCTGACGCCGCCTGCTGCGCCGCATCGGCAGTGCTTCCGCTGCGCTCCTCCAGGCGGGCCGCCTGAGAATCCCGGAACACAAATCCGGTGAGTATCACCAGCGAAATCAGCAGGGAAAATCCTGCTGCCGCGGAGAGGCGCACCGCCAGCTTTCGGGAGCGGCGGATCAGCAGATACACCAGAAGCACCAGTACAAAGACAACCACAGCAGCCGCAGCGGCTGCTCCGAAGAACACAACCTTGCAGGCAATCCTGATCCGGATCGGTACATCCACAGTGCGCGGCAGGGTGGGAAACTCCATCCCGCCGCTGTCCTGCACGACCTCCGAACCGGTAATCCTGATCCACGCGCCCTGTGCATCCATCACCAGAAGCGATCCGTCCCCGGCAGAATACGAGGCATACAGCGTCAGGAAATCGGAAAAGCCGTCCTTTGCCAGAATCACAGAGCCGTCGGCAGCATCCAGCACTGACACAGAAGACGCGCCGTCCTCAATCACAGAAACGTAGGACGGGGCTGTCAAAGAGGAGGAAACTGATCCTGAAACGAGCGTCCCGCCCAGAACCTCCGACACGCCGTCCGCACTCACCCTTACGGGCTCCCACAGGGAATTATCCCCTGTATTCTGCGGCGTTTCGCGCAGGAAATATACGCTCTCCCCATCCACAGCAAGCTGGGTGATGGAGGAACTTCCAAACCCGTTAAATTCCCGATAGAAGAAAAAGGCTTCCCCCGTGCTGTCCAAGCCGTATACCGTTGAGAACAGGAGATCATTATCAGCGAAATACACCGTTCCGTCCTCCCCGGAAGCAGACGGCGCGTTTCTCGGATCCCCAGGCATTCCCCAATCAGTCAAAAAGGCCGTGAAAAGGGACAGGATCAGCAGCGCGGCGAAAAAGAAGGATGATTTCTTCACAAGGCGGGTCCCCTTTCAAGTCATAGTAAGATCTTCCGTTCCAATTGTTTCAAAGGCATCCTGAAACAGCCGCAGGAAAGGAATCTCCCCAAAAATGAGCTGCGAGAGAAGAAACAGGACTGTTAAAACGACAAGCACCACGCACACCACCAGCAGCAGCCGGAAAAGCTGATCCTTATGGCGATCCCAGAAGCTGCGCAGCCGGGCACGGAAGCCGGGCTTGGAGAGGGGCAGCGATGAAACGCGGATATCATAATACAGCTCATGAAACGTATTGTAGCTGGAATTTGCAATTTTTTTCTCCACCAGCTCCCGGCTGTCCAGACGCCGCCTGCCGCCGAGACGGAGGATTTCAAGCACCTGGTTCGCACACAGATAGGCGCAGTCGGATTCTCCCATAGCGGGATCCAGCTTTGCCAAATCGAGCGCCGGTATAATATAAACGGATCCGTCCTTTTCCAGATGGACCTGTCCCTGCTTCAGCGCCAGATAAAGCAGCGGGAACGGCAGCGCAGACGCCATACACTCGACGGTCAGGCTGATGCAAAGCTGCTCCTGAAGCTGCGGCGTGACCGCCTGGCCCGGCGCGTAGCTGGAAAGCAGGCGTTCTTCCCGGTAAGGAAACACGAAACCCATCAGCTCGTTATCGGAAAAGCAGACGAGGTATGGGGATTCCTTCTGCGGAAAGGATTCTGCCGCTTCATCGAACACAGAAACCAGCCTGCGGATACAGGCACGGTCGTGCAGGAGCAGAAGCAGGTATTTGGGCCGATATGGACTATTCAGATCCGTGCAGACTAAAACGTCGTTGACGCTTCCGCGGAACAGAGTCCCGATTGTCGACAGAAGCATATCTCCGGCCTGATACTGCATCAGAAACGACACCTTCTTTCCCAGGTTAAACCTGGACATAATTCGCACAGCCAAGCTGACTGATATCAGCCACCACTGCGCCTGCGCTGAAAGCTTTGTGCTAAACAGAACCTTGGCGACAGGCTAAGCCTGGACGCCAGACTAAGTCTGGACGTAAGCCGCACAGCCAAGCTGACTGATATCAGCCGCCGCTGCGCCTGCGCTGAAAGCTGCATGCTGAAAAGGGGGCTTGGGGGAATCTTCCCCCAACCACCCGGACGACCCGTCCGGAACACCGCCCTGCCCGGCACAGCGATCCCTCCAAAGCTTCATTTCCGGCAACGCCGGAAATGGCGGAAAGTTTTCGTGCCCCTTTTTCAAAAGGGGCTTGGGGGCGCGGGGGACAACGTCCCCCGCAGGGCTTCGCCGTTACTCCGCGTTCTTGTTTTTGACGACGGCATAGGCATAGGTGGTGATGAGCGGCATATCCGTGCAGGTAATGCGGATCTCGTAGACTCCCTCCTTGCCGGGGGCAGTGTAAATACCGTCGGGCGTGATTTCGCCGGATCCCTTTTCCGTAAGATCATAGGTGAGCGAGCACGGCTCCATGTTATGGAACTTCACGCTGAAATAATGGCTCTCGCGCGTGGAAAGCACCACGGTCGGCTGGACGGCAGAGATGCTCTTGCCCGCCATCTTCTGCAGCTTCGTCTCGTTCTCCGCCTGCGGGATCCGGATCGCTGTCCAGCGGAGCGTCGCCAGTGTGAGAGGCGTATCCTCCTCCAGCCGGATTGCTGCGACAAAGCTGCCGCGATCCGTCATCACCTTTACGGCGGTTTCTCCAAATACAATCGGGGGATTCTCCGACTCGAACAGGAACGGATCGCCATAGATCGTATTGCGGACCTCGGTGTTCAGTCTGGAATCCTCCGACAGATACTCAAACCCGACCTGAACGAACACGTTTCCTTTTCCCAGGCCGTGAACGATCTCCCCCGAATAAAATTCCTGGCCGCGGCGGGCGTTGATTCCGAGGGGAATCTCACATACGCCGCTCGCGTAAATGGGAGAAACATTCTTCTCCGGATCGGGCGCGGCGGAGGTCAATTCCTGTCCGGCCGAAGCCTGGCCCGCCTGATAGGAGGGCGTGAACCACGACGCCATCCGCTCGTGCAGATCCGAAAACGCGGGGAGCCGGATGTAATGCTTCACACCGGTTTCCAGAATCTGATCGATCATATATGTAGTCTTGGTGCGCTGGAGCAGGATGCAGGCGATCGGGATCAATTCGCGCATCCCGGCCATCTGGCGCTCCTCCATGCTCACCGAGCCGATTGCCCGGGAAATCAGATCAGCCGGTTCGACATCCTCCACGGAAAAATGCAGCAGGAATTTCTGCGGAAGTCCAAAATCCTCCCCATCGATCTGAAGAAGCGTATTCCCCGCGCTCGCAATAAGGAGCGATTCCGGCGCCGGGTTCGGGATCGCCGTGAACCACAGCTCCTGCTCAAACGGGGCGTCCGGGAACACCTTAATCTGTTCCAGACTGACGGCAAGCTCGTGGCCGCCGTCACGGCAGACGAGCGAGGGGGTCTGGAAAGACGTTTTCATGGAAAACAGCACCGGGATCTCCCCGCGGTTCGATACATTCAGGACGGCGCGCACCTGTTTCCCGCAGCTGACCTGCGCCGGGATGGTGACTGTCACCACAATGCGGGAATCCTCATAAAGCGTCCCCGTGGAAAGGAACGGCGCGGCAAGCTCCTGCGCCGGCGGCATGGCGTCCTCATCGAGCAGCGCCAGAGAAAAGCCCTCGCGGATGTGGTTGCACTGATAATCACCGCCGCTCTCGGATTCGCGCACCGCGTATACAGGCTGCACAGCCTCTTCGCTGTACTTCAGGCACAGCATGGCGCGGCTGCCGGTCAGGGACTCAAATCCGTCCACGGCGGAAAGCTTGCGCATCACCGAATTGCTTACTACCACCTCGCGCCCCATGCTGTCCAGCGCAACGCCGGAATCCACCATGATGGACTGGTCATCCAGATTATAGACGCCAAGGCCGCAGACGACGCCCTCGCCGTAGAGCATCCGGTTGAGAAAATACCGTTTCTGATTGACGTAGGACTGCTCTGTCTGAAAATCAGCAGAGGTCAGCAGCTTTCCAATATAATACCGGTTGCGTTCAAAAGACAAAATCTGATTATTTTCCAAAAAAAACACCCCTTGCATATCGTTTCGATGATCGGACGATCCGGGAACTTTATTGCATCCGCACACATTCTGCGGGAAGGATCTGCCTCCCGCGGACCGCGTCCCAACGGGGCGGCGCGGACCTGACCCTGTGCGGCCAGAACTTTTTGATGACACTATTATAGCATAGCATCCGCCGTTTTTGTTTAAAGATTTTCTAAAATTGACAGCTAAACTCTACAGAATCAGTCTGACCTCACCAAATCTTTAGAAACTCTTTAATTTTGTCAACCTGAATCCATGTTATAATATATTAAAAGTTTGGCTGTTTAACCTGACAGTCTGTGAACGAGGTGGAACCAAAATGGCAGAATATATGCGGCTGACCGCTGAAACGCTTCCCATGTATGGGGGCCTTCTTCCGGATGAACTGAAGAGGCGGCTGGCATCTGAAAAAAACGTTTTCGCAGTAGGCGCGGTTGAGGATGGCACAGCCTGTGCTGTCCTGGCTGCCGAACTTTCACTACAGGATATTCTTGTGGATATCCTGTATCTGGTTGTCGCCGAGGAATACAGGGGGCGGGGAATCGGGAGCGGCCTTGTAGAGTTTTTCTGCCGCTGCGCCGAGGGACAGGGAATTCCAGTGCGCTGTCTGTTTTCCGCTTCCGGCATGGAGGATCCGCTGTACGGCTTTTTTGTGGATCTTCCGGATTTTTTCATCTCGGAGGAGGACGGCTTTGTCTGCCGTATTCCGTTCAGGGATTTGACTGGATCGCAGACATTGATGTCGGCTGAGGATCGTATAAAAGATCCCATCCCCTTCTTTTCCCTGCCCTTGCAGGAGCAGAGAGCTTTCCGCCACAGGCTGGAGGACAGAGGGGATTTTTATCTTGAGGATCTGAAGGAACGATCCGGGATTTATGATCACGAGCTTTGTCTGTGCAGAAAAAACGGTTCTGCCATTGAAGCCGCCGTCTTTTTTCTTCAGGAACAAGGCGATCTGGTACTTGATTATATCTGGTGCGCGCCCAAAAAGCAGGTCGCTCTGTGCTCCCTGCTCGCGCAGGCGGCGCGTCGGATCAGCAGCCGCGCCGAGGATGGCTGGCTCTATATCGCGGCGGTAGAACCGCAGATCGGAGAGACAGTTACCCGGCTTTTCCCACAGCGCGAAATCATACGACGCTATTACTGTGCGGCCTACGAGATGGTATGAGGAGGGAATTGCGTAATGCCTTTGGAAAATGACAATATGGAACTCCGGCGGCAGCAGCAGGAAGAACGCTGGAACATCATGCGAGCCGGGCGATCCTATCTGTCGCCGGATGAGCAGGAACAGCAGCTCTGGGACAAACGCGCATATGCGGAAAGGCTCCAAGAGGTGCGCGATATCATCCGCGACGGCTGGCCCGCAGAGGGACCCGTTCCCAGAGGGGGCGCGCAGATGGAACGCGTGCCAACTACTTATTCCGAACGCAAGATTCTCAAAAAGGAAAAAAAGAACCTTCGCAGCCTGATGAAGAAGTATAACGATCTCCGGCTTGCCCGTCTTTCTCTCAGCATGGCCCGCAGCGAGCGGCAGCTTCAGGAGGAGGGAATCTCTTTCCCGCAGGAACAGGAGAGCGACAAGCTGAAAGCCCGGCGCGACAAGGAAATGATAGGTAGGGAAAAGCAGTATCTCCAGACTTTTCTTCGCACCATCAAAGACAAAGAAGAGTTCCTCCTCCAGCAGGCTGCGACAAAAGAGCAGAAGCTTCAGGTACGGCTGGACTGCCAGAACGAACGCGCCGCGGCTGCGGCCGAATACGCGAAGGCCATGCCGCTCGACAGCGATTTCCGCAGGGAGGCGATGGCAGTCAAGGAGCAGGAGGAAATCAAGGCCAATGATTTCCGCAAACAGTTGAAAATCGAGCGTATGCCCGCCGGCCCGGAACGCAAAAATGCGGAGGATACCCGTTCAAGACACGCGCGATTCGATAAAATGAAAAGTATCATGCGTATCTTAAAAGGGGTCAACCCGCTTTCCCATGAAGAAGCCGCCTACCGCTCCCCCAGCGGAACGCTTTTCGTCAACAAAGGGCGCGCTTTCTTCGGCGGGACAAAGCCCATGTATATTTTTGAGGCCGAAGATCAGCAGCAGTACCTGTACAAAGAAGCGATCAACTGCGTCGGCTTCGATAAGCCGCAGGGCGCGCTCGTCACGGAAGCGGCGTCCAAGCTCCAGCGGAAACTCTGCGGGGAGGATCACTACATTCCTGCGGAGGCTGTGGAAATCGACGGCAAGATCGTCGGCTCCCTTCAAAAAAAGGTGGATTCCTGGCGGGCGGGCGATCCCGGCACACCGCCGCCGGATCTGTTTAAATGGCAGCAGAATCCCGATGATTCCCTCAACGCCGACACGCCGGAAATGGCGGAAGTGCGCGCGGGACTCCTGCGCGAGCACGCCCTTGACTGGCTGCTGTGCAATTTTGATACCAAGGGAGAAAATTTCCTGTTCGATCGAAACGGAAACCTCGTCTCTTTCGATAAGGAGGCCTCTTTTTCCAAGCTCAAGGACGCTGGCGCGCAGAATATGAGCTACACCTATAAGCCCCATTCCAACGATACCATCTATAACGTCCTGTTCAGCCGGTACGCGCAGGGGCTTCAGAAGCTGGATCTCACCTGCACCAAGCAGTATGTGGCACAGATTGAAGCGATGGACGACGGAGAATATATGCAGCAGTTTGAACGGATGCTGTCCCAGAAATACGGGAAGGACACGCCGAAATATCAGGAAAATTACAACCTCATCCTGAACCGCAAGCATCAGATCCGTCAAAAATACGAGGCTTTCTATCAGCAGCTGATCGCCGAGCGCCGCCGGAACCTGCCCGAAGGCACGCCGGATGACACCGCCGGACTGCTCAACGCAAACGGCACTTTTTTCGATTGAACATCCCAATTTTCCAAAAGCTCCCCGCAGCCTGCGGGGAGCTTTTCTGATCCGTACCTTTTTCCGGAACTGGTGAGATAAAAAAATCGCGCTCTACGGCATGGATTTTTTGACCTTTTTACCAGACGCGCCGTCTAAAAATGGCAAATTTGCGCGGGATTTCCCGATTCGATCTCCTCGTTATTTCGGCATTCTCCGACCAAAACCGCACAACGGACATTCTTTTTCTTCGTCCTTCCGTTTGACGGAATCCGCGCCGCAAACCGTGATTTTTTTCCGCAATCCCGGAAAAATGGCGGTTTCAGGCCGTTTTCAGACGATCCCATCCTCCGTTTTGCGTGCCCGCCCTTTCTTTTCTCTCCCAATGCACGGAAAAAAGACAGGAAGTTCCTGTCGAAAAAAATTTCAGAAAAAAGCACTTGCCAAAATTTACCATTTATGGTAATATAGCACTGCAAAGAAAAACAAACGGGGGGTTTCTCATGGAAAAGCGTTTAAAAGTTTTGATTTCCGATGATTCTGACGAATTTGCAAAAGAGTATGGACAGGACTTCCAGAAGGCAGGGCTGGAAGTAGAATATGCTCCCAAGGATGGGATGCGGCTTTTGGAACGGATCGAGTCCGTACAGCCGGATCTTGTGCTGTTGGATCTTTTCATGCCGCGTCTGGATGGGATCGGCGTAATCCATGCCGTACAGAAGCGTCCGGGAAGCAGGAAACCGAAGTTCATTGTGATGTCAGGCTACAGCAGCCCCACGCTTGAGCGCGAGGTGATGATGGCAGGGGCCTCCTATTTTGTGATCTGCCCCTTTAACGCCGCCAATCTCGCGGAGAGCATCCACCAGCTTTGTGACGGCAGCAGCGGATCCTCCGGAACAATCAGCCTGTTCCAGCAGCCCTCTCTGGAAATACAGGTGACGGAGATCCTGCACCAGATCGGCGTTCCGGCCCACATCAAGGGGTATCATTACCTGCGGGATTCCATCATCATGTCGATCGAGCAGCCGGACATCATCAATGCCGTGACGAAACAGCTTTATCCGAGCGTCGCCAAGCGTTACGAAACGACGAGCTCCCGTGTGGAACGCGCCATCCGCCACGCCATCGAGGTTGCCTGGGATCGCGGCGACGTCGATGTGCTCAACAGCTATTTCGGCTACACCATCCACAACACAAGAGGAAAGCCCACAAACTCTGAATTTATCGCCATGATTTCCGACAAGCTCCGCTTGCAGATGCGCAACGCCAGCTGAAGCGCGCGGAAATCGTCCCGGAAGCAAAACGGGCTTCGGGCAGCCCGCACGGATCCCCCGCATACCGTCCAGCAAGGGGCGGCGCGGGGGATCTTTTTCTGTGCTTATCTTCCGGAATTCTTCACATGACTGCGCGTTTTGCTTATTTTTGACAGGATAATATGAGAAAATCGGCAGAGTGACGGTTGTAAAAAACGGCGGAAATCATTATAATAAAAGGAGCACAAAGTATTCGTCCTCCGCGGGGATGGGAGTGAGTATATGTACGGGGCGATTTTGGGGGATATTGCAGGTTCCCGGTTTGAATTCAGCCGGCCGGCCGGATTCGATCCGAAAAAGGAGCAGCTGTTTGCAAACGCCTGCTTCTATACAGACGACACCGTGATGACCGTCGCGACAAAATATGCGGTGCTGCGCTCAATTCCCTATGCGCGCGCCTATGGGAAATTCGGCAGGAAATATCCCCGCGCCGGCTACGGGACGATGTTCAAGCAGTGGCTGGACGGCCACTGCGAGCGCGGTTATAACAGCTTCGGCAATGGCGCGGCGATGCGTGTGAGCTTCATCGGCCAGTATTTCGACACCATGGAAAAGGTCTGGGAGGAAGCCGAAAAAAGCGCGGAATGTACGCACAACCATCCGGATGGGATCCGCGCGGCAGTCGCAACGGCGGCTGTGATTTTCCTGGCGCGCAGCGGGGCTTCCAAAAAAGAGATCCGCCGGTATGTGCGCGAAAACTTCCATTATAATACTTCCATACCTCTGGTATTCCGCCGGCCATTCTGTAAATTTGACATCACAAGCGAGGGAACCATGCCGGTGGCGCTGCGCTGTTTTTTGGAAAGCGAAACGTGGGAGGAATGTATCCGGAACGTATTCAGCGTGCGCTGCGATACGGATACGGTGGGCTGCATCGCCGGAGGGATAGCGGACGCATTTTATCACGGCACAGGGCTGGACGAGGAAGCCCTGCTGTACCGGTATCTGGTGAGGCCGGACGACCGCGGCAAAAGCGACACCTTTTTATATGAATGGGCCCTGCGCGATCCGTCAGATCCAGAGCCCGGACAGACTATATAAGCGCAGAGCATCCGGAACGAACAGGGTTTTCGGAAGATGAAGGAGGGATGGCTTATCAAAGTAATTACATACCAGTCGGAAGCCGTATTAAGAATTTTAAAATCCGGCCAGGTTTACCGTGCGCATAAAAGTCTGAGTTTCGGAAAGCAATATGGCGCCCTTGTAGACATTTTGCAGCTGAACTGTGAAAGTCCGGTATTCGGCTGTCTGAAATATCACCGCCGGTGCACTAACGGCAAGGTGTCGAGCAGCGTAAAATTTCTTCTGGAGGTCCCTGCTGAAAAGGTCAAGCTCACGGAATATTCCGTATGGGCAGACTTCCTGTACGCTCAGAAATTCACGCTTGCTGAGGACTATTCCCATGTGGCGGGGCTGTGCCAGGAACTGGATCAGGAGACGCTCGACAAGATGATCCATTCCCTCCAAAAACAGAAAAGGCCGTGGCAGTACCGCATCCCGCAGGCTGTATTGGAGGAGATCCGCCCGGAATGGGTCATCAAGTACCAGCTGCGCCCGCACAGCCCGTTCCAAAATCTTTTTGTGTAACCTTAGGATAAAGTTTTCGTCCAGCAGGCTGAGCCTGCACGCAGATCGCGAAGCTTAGCGCAATATGGATCCAATGCACTATGCCCGCGATAGGGTTGAAGAGATTTCCCGTGCGGTTGTTCTGCAAAACCCACAAAGTAGCAAAAGTGGCTTTATATCTGCTATATTGATGGGTTGTGCGGATTCTTTTCTTGGAGTCTCTCAGTCCGCAGATTCGGGGCCATTGGCCCCTGTCTGCTGGCTTTTCTGCCGCCGTTTTGCGGCGTTTTTCTACGGGGGCCCGCCCCCGCGCCCCCGCCACCTTTTGAAAAAGGTGGACGAAAACTTTAATTTTTTCAGAAAACTAAGGGCCGGATTTTCATCCGGCCCTTTCTGATTTCTGTTAAATTACTGATAATCGTAGCCGCCCGCGTTAAGAATCTCCTTAATAGCGGCGACAGCAGCGTCAAACGCCTCATCGGAGGACGCATAGGAATAACGGTGCTTGAGCTCCTCGCCCTGAAGGTTCTGGAGACCATCGAACACCTTGAGGTGCGGCTCCACTGTGAGGAATCTCTCTCCCTCGGCCTTCGCGAATTTCGCCACCAGCTCCGGTACATGGCCGTCGCCCTTGCCGGACGGAACCACGGCGCCGTCCTCAAGCATGGCATCCTTAATGTGCATGTACTCCAGATACGGATAGATCTCATCAAAGAACTCCGCCGGGTGCATCCCGCACTGCACATAGTTCGCCGGATCAAAGATTCCCTTCATGCGGCCTGCAAAATGCTTGCAGATCTCGATCGAACGGGTATCGATATCGCCGTAAATCTCCTTCTCGTTCTCATGGCAGCAGAGGATGCCTTCCTTCTCAGCCATTTCCACCAGAACCTCCAGGCGGCGGAACACCTCGTCCTTATACTTGGCAGCGTCCTCACCCTCCGGGATGAAGAAGCTGAACATCCGGATATTCTTCGTCCCGAGCACCTTGGCTGCGTTCAGAGCACGGCGGAAAGCCTCGATATGCGGCTCAAAGGGATCCGTGATCTTAATCTTCCCGATCGGGGAACCGATCGCGGAAACGCCGATGCCGGCGGCCTCGAGCTTGCTGTGGATTGCGGCGAGCTCCTCGTCGGTGCAGTCAAGGATGCCCTTGCCGTCCACGTTGCGGATCTCGATATACTTCATGTTGTTGCGCTGAAGGGCGGCAATCTGCCCGTCCAGTGTTTTGGATGCTTCATCCGCAAATGCGGACAATAAAAACTTTGCCATACTGAATTCCTCCGTTTATCCTGCGCCGGAACGCGCACAATTTAATTTTATTATACAATTTTTCTGCCAATTTTCAAGTGTGATAGTTGCGATCCTGGCGAATTTTTGGCAAATATTGCTGTCATACACTTGTAAACCCTGCGCAGATCCGATATAATGAAAAAAACGGAGGGGATTGCATGGATCGAAAAATTATCACGGAATATTTGCAGGGGATGTCCGCAGAAGGCTGGCGGGTTTTCGGCGCGCATTTTTCCCACGAGTACGATCAGGACGGCGTGCGCTTCACCGTGTACGCGCCGGAAGCTGCACGGGTACAGCTGATCGGTGATTTCAACGGCTGGCAGGGCTACGATATGTTCCGGGAGGAAAACGGCGTGTGGAGCATTTTTGCCCGCGATATTCCCAACCTCTCTCTATATAAATACCGGATTTTCACCCGGGATCATAAAACTTACGACCGCATCGATCCCTTTGCCTTTTACAGCGAACTGCGTCCAAATACGGCGTCGCGTGTATTCGGTCTGGACGGCTATGTCTGGGGCGACAGCGAATGGATGGCCCGCCGCGGCAAGAACTACGATTCCCCGGTGAATATTTACGAGGTGCATCCCGGATCCTGGCGCGTGAAGGACGGCGGGGACCGCTTTTACCGTTGGCCGGAGCTGGCTGAAACCCTGCTCCCCTATGTCCGCGACCTTGGCTGTACGCATATCGAGCTTCTGCCCATCACCGAGCATCCCCTCGACGCCTCCTGGGGCTATCAGGCAACGGGGTATTTCTCCGCCACCAGCCGCTACGGCACGCCCCACGATCTGATGTATTTCATCGATCGCTGCCATCAGGAAGGGATCGGCGTGATCCTCGATTTCGTCCCCGTCCATTTCTCCTGCGATTTCCACGCGCTCCACCAGTACGACGGATCCTTCCTCTATGAAAGCGAATACGAGGACCGCCGGTACAGTCCATGGGGCACCGCCCTGTTCGACTTCACAAAACCGCACGTGCTGAGCTTTCTGAAATCCTCAGCGGATTTCTGGCTCTCCTGCTTCCATTTTGACGGTCTCCGCTTCGACGCCGTCTCCAACCTGATCCATCCCGGCGGCGATCCGGAAAAGGGCCTCAACGATCCGGGAATCTGGTTCCTCAGAAACACCAATTTTACTTTACAGGCCCGCCATCCCTCGGCAATGCTCATCGCTGAGGACTCGTCGCATTTTCTCAAGGTAACTGCGCCTGTGCCTTATGGTGGCCTCGGCTTTGACTACAAATGGGATCTTGGCTGGATGCACGATACTCTGGAATATCTGGCGCTCCCGCCGCGGCAGCGCGCCGCTGATCCCGAGTGGTTCACACATTCCCTGTCGTATTTTTATCAGGATATTTTCCTGCTGCCGCTTTCTCACGACGAGGTGGTACACGGAAAAAAGCCGCTTCTGGAAAAGCTTTACGGCACGTATCCGGAAAAATTTGCCCAGCTTCGGACGCTGTTCCTCTATATGACGGCGCATCCCGGCAAAAAGCTGAGCTTTATGGGCAATGAGCTGGCGCAGCCGCGCGAATGGAATGAGGATCGCCAGCTCGACTGGGATCTGCTGGAACGCCCTCAGCACTGCGGCTTCTTTGCATTCCAGCGGGCGCTGAATCGTCTGTACCGCTCGGAACCGAATCTTTTCTGCGGGGACTACAATGCGGAAAGCTTTGCGTGGATCGACCGCGGTGAAAGGCTTCCGGCCGTCTTTTCTTTCCGGCGGAGCTGCCCCTCCGGGGATGGGAGGATCTTCGCTGTGCTGAACCTCTCAGATCGCCGGGTCACGTACCGGCTCCCCATATCCGGGACAGGCGCCTGCCGTGAATTGATCAATACGGACGACGCTCAGTTCGGCGGAAGCGGGCTCACAAACCGCATACTGGACGCTCCCTCCGGTCCCCGATCCGCAAAGCATCTCACAATCAGTTTGGCTCCCTACGCCTCCTGCCTTATCAGACAGGATCAGTTCTAGTTCCGTTTTACACTGGAAAAATACAGGATTTTTATAGGAGCAAAGCAATACGCGCACCGCTCTTTCGCCGCTTGAGTTTGCTCATATCAGATATCAAAACAGGGGATCGGAGAAATCATCTCCAATCCCCTGTTTTGGAAAAGTATTACCTTAAAAGCTTACTGATGTTTTATTTGCCGTCTGCCCGTCCGCTGCACGATTACGCGGAGGGACGGCGGGTGTCTGGCCTGTGCGTATGCTGGCACGAACCTCCGCAGGCAGAGCATCCTCCGCCGCAGCCGGAACATCCGCCCGTTTTCGCTTTGGCCCGCACATACCGGCAAACCAGCAAAACAATTACAAGAAGTATCAATCCAACAATCCAGGTTGCCATCGTTTGAGCCCTCCTAAATTTATAATTTTGAAAAAACAGATATTTTTATGATCTCACGGCGCTTGCAGCACGCAGGCGTGCACCGTTCTCATCATAGCCTTTGCGGAACAGCAGCCAAATGTAAGCAATCAGAACAATGAGTGCCGCAACTGTTCCAACACCGAAGCCCGCACCTGTAAAGAGGAGGCCGAACTGGTAAACCATCAGCGCCATTGTGTAGGCGAATACGCACTGATATCCAATCGCGAACCACGTCCATTTTGCGTTGTTCATCTCGCGCTTGATGGCGCCGATCGCCGCAAAGCATGGGGCACACAGCAGGTTGAAGATCAGGAAGGAATACGCGGACAAATAAGTGAAGTGCTGGGCAATATTGCTCAGGCCGCCGAAGTCTCCCTCCTCGACCATGCCGAGCGCATCACCGGCCACCGCATACAGCGTGCCGAATGTGCCGACAACTTCCTCCTTGGCCACGAGGCCCAGGACGGTAGCCACGGCAGACTGCCAGTTGCCAAAGCCGAGCGGCGCAAAAATCACAGCGACAGCGGAACCAATTACAGCAAGTATAGAGGTATCGATATCCTCAACCATGCCGAACGCGCCGTCGACAAAGCCAAAGGAGGACGCGAACCACACGAAGATAGACGAAAGCAGGATGACAGTGCCGGCTTTCTTGATGAAGGACCAGCCGCGCTCCCATGTGCCGCGCAGGACGTTCTTTACAGTGGGAACGTGATAGGCCGGAAGCTCCATGACGAACGGGGCCGGTTCGCCTGCGAACATCTTCGTCTTTTTCAGGATAATGCCGGAAATAATGATCGCCGCAACGCCGATGAAGTAGGCGGACGGCGCGACCCACCAGGCGCCGCTGAAGATCGCGCCCGCAATCAGGGCGACAATCGGCATTTTCGCGCCGCAGGGGATAAACGTGGTGGTCATGATGGTCATTTTGCGGTCGCGGTCCTGCTCAATGGTGCGGGACGCCATGACGCCCGGCACGCCGCAGCCGGAGCCGATGAGCATCGGGATGAAGCTTTTGCCGGAGAGACCAAAGCGGCGGAAAATGCGGTCCATAATAAACGCGATACGGGCCATGTAGCCGCAGTCCTCAAGGGCACACAGCATAACGAACAGGATCAGCATCTGCGGGACGAAGCCGAGCACCGCGCCCACGCCGCCGATGATGCCTTCCACAATCAATCCGGTGAGCCAGTCCGCTGTTCCGATTCCCGTGAGAAAAGATTTTGCGGCCGGGCTGATCCATTCGCCGAACAGCGTGTCGTTCATGAATCCCGTGGCAATATCGCCGATCGTGGTGATGGAGATATAATACACAATGAACATGACAACAACGAAGATCGGCAGGGCGAGGATCCGGTTGGTCACGATATGGTCAATGCGGTCCGAGGTTGTCATACCCGTCCGTTTTTTATGTACACAATCCTTGATCACTCTGGCGATGTATTCATACCGCTCGTTGGTGATGATGGATTCGCTGTCGTCGTCAAGCTCGGTCTCACAGGCCGCAATAATGCCCTCAATTTTGGACGCCTTGTCGGAAGAAAGGCTGATCTGCTCCTTCAGCTTCTCATCGCGCTCAAACAGCTTGACGCAGTACCAGCGGGAATTTTCCTCCGGGATGGAATTCCCGGCAATTTCCCTGATCTCAGCAAGCGCCTTTTCAACGCGGTCGCTGAACGTATGCTGCGGGACAGTCTTTTTGCCGGACTGCGCCATCCTGACGGCAGCCTCGGCAGCCTCCATGGAGCCCTGGTTCTTGACGGCGGACGTCTCAATAATCTGGCAGCCAAGCTCCTGGGAAAGCTTTTTCACATCGATAACATCGCCGTTTTTGCGGACGATATCCATCATATTCAGCGCAATGACAACCGGGATCCCGATCTCCGTAAGCTGTGTAGTCAGATACAGATTTCTCTCAATATTGCTGGCGTCCACCAGGTTGAGGATAACGTCGGGATGGCTGTTCATCAGGTAATTTCTGGAAACTACCTCCTCCAGCGAATACGGTGAGAGGGAATAGATGCCGGGCAGGTCCATGATGGAAACATCCTTGTGGCCGCGCAGACGGCCCTCCTTCTTTTCAACAGTAACGCCCGGCCAGTTTCCGACAAATTGGCTGTTGCCGGTCAGGTCGTTGAACATCGTCGTTTTTCCGCAGTTCGGATTGCCTGCGAGAGCAACGGTAACGGACATGATATAGTAACCTCCTCTTGTTCTTTGACTATAATCCAAATCGAAAATATTCTCAAGCCTCCGCGCCTGATCTGCAACCTGCGGCGCAGAAGTTTCACGAGACTAACCTCATTGCAGTACAGTTACAAAAAGCTAACCATACCGCCTGAAAACGCTTCCCGTCAGTCGACCAGGATATTCTCCGCATCGCCCTTGCGCAGGGAAAGCTCATAGCCGCGCACAGTCACTTCGATCGGATCACCAAGCGGGGCGACCTTCCGCACGAAAATATCCGTGCCCTTTGTGATACCCATGTCCATAATGCGGCGCTTTACTGCACCGGCGCCCTCCAGCTTCTTTACCTGTACGGTCTCGCCGCACCTTACCTCTTTCAGAGTTTTCATAATATCCCCTTCCTTCTAAATAGCCGAAAATGCAGTCAGATCATAATACGGTTCGCCATGCTCCTGCTCAGTGCGACGCGGGTATCCTTCACGCTTACGATCAAATTCCCGCCCATTTCGGTAATCACCGTAACAGTGCCGCCTGCAATAAAGCCAAGATTTTCCAGGAAGCGGCGTGTTTCGTCCTTTCCGCGAATCTCTTTTACTACGGCTTTCTCGCCGACATTTGCAAAGGTCAAAGGCATGATAAAAATTCCCCCTTTGAAGCTTTATCTGAGTTTCTTATAGGTAACTTTAGTTAGCAAAATCTAACCTTGCGATAATAGTTTACATCGACTAACCGGTTTTGTCAATAGTGTTTCAGGGAAAATTTTTTGTCTTGCAGAAACACTCTCTATATGTTAGAATAAAGTAATAAATATTTTCTGATTTTACGCAACGGGAGGGAGTCTTTTTGGAAAATTCGGAGACCATGGCAGTACGAAAGAGTACGGAATCCGCAGAAAATTATCTGGAAACCATCCTGATGCTCAAGGAAAAAAAAGGGATGGTCCGTTCCATTGATATTGTACACCAGCTTGACTTTTCCAAGCCAAGCGTCAGCCACGCGGTGGGCCTGCTGAAAAAGAACGGCCACATCGTCGTCGATCAGGACGGCTGGATTGAACTGACCGAAAGCGGCCTTGAGATCGCCAAACGTATCTATGAACGCCATCTGCTTATCAGCAAGTGGCTTGTGAAGCTCGGGATCGATCCGGAAACCGCTGAGGAGGAAGCGTGCAAAATCGAGCACGACATCAGTTCCCATACCTTTGAGGTTCTCAAAGCGCATATTGAAAAGGATCTCGCGGAATAAGCGGGTTCACGCTTGCAGATCGCGACGCTTAACGCCGCAGTAAGTTTGGGACGCTGTGTCCGCAAAATCTTTTTACCGACCCGTCCGCTCCCCGATGGCAGGGCGGATAAGAACAGCTTTTCGACAGTTTAAAAGGGAGATCCGGATTCCGGATCTCCCTTCCTTTATTCGCTGTAATTTCTGATCAATCCAACTGGATCAGCGCGATAAACACGAGATCCTCCGTGCCATTGTTGGCAATACCGTGACCGGATCCGCTCGGGGTGAATGTGTAATCACCCTTCTTCACTGTCCGCACTGTGCCGTTATCGTTATATTCGCCCTCGCCGGCAGTGATGTAGTAGGTCTCGCTCTCGCCGTGGTGCTCATGATAGCCGAGCACGCTCCCCGCCGGGATCGTGACCTCCGCGAACATCCGCACCTTGCTGTTGAGCTCATCCCCCGTCAGGATGTGTTTGATGTACATGGGGCCCTTGCCGCCGTTTGCGTTTTCCTTTTTGACAATTTCCATTTTCAAAACTTCCTTTCTGGACCTGCGGCGAGCAGCAGGCTAAGCCTGCACGTAGAACGCGCCCGCTCCCTCCGGTCGCCCAGCTGGGTGCGCGATTGAACTGAGACGCCCGCGTTGCAGCCTTTCTGCGGATATTATACCATACCTGCCGCTACGGCACAAGGCCGATACAAAACCACATTGCGTCATCCATACTTATATGACAGCCTGCCGCCGCGACACAGTACCCGCGGCAACGGTATTCCCGCGGAGGTTACGACGCGCAGCGCGAAATGGGTCCGGGCCTTCGGCCCGGCGGCAGTCCAGCGCGCCGGTGCGCTGGGCAAAGCGAAGCTTTGCAGATATTTACCACCGCAACAGAGTATTTGAAGTTACCAGCATTTCAGCGGAGGTAACGACGCGCGGCGCGATTTACGTCAAGGCTTAGCCTTGCGCGACTGAGTATTTTTTCTATCGGAATTTCAGCGACCGCAGGGAGCGATCCGCGGTTTGCTCACCGCAGGTGCGTCCAGACTTAGTCTGGCATAAGGCGTGTCCGGGAACACGAGACAGCTCATGGACTGGACGCCGCCGTCCAGAAACAGCTCTATCTGGGAGACGTCGAACACAACCTCCAAATTCCAGTCGCCGGAGAAAATGCGGGAAACCTCCCGCCTGCTGTAACTGCCGCTCGCAAAAACATCCGAAAAAGAAACGTCGCCGCCATGGGAGCGATCGAAGAAAAACACATTGTCACGGATCCCGAAACGCAGGATCTGTCCGTCGCTGTTTTCCAGCGAGATTTCCCCGTCCCCGCTGCCCTTGACAGACAGAGCAAACGTCTCACCCGGCAGAGGATCCCCGGACGCAATCTCCTGCACCGGATCGAGGTACGGCTCCAATCCAATCGGATTACAGGCCAGCCGGAGACCCATCGGCGTTTCCCGCAGGGAAAGACGGCGCGGGAGCGTCATCGAACCGCAGAAATCTCCGGTGGGACACTGGGGCGCATACGGCCAGCTGTTCGCCCAGCCGATCAGGATACGGGAATCCGTGTTGTCAAAGGTGACGCCCGCATAATTTTCAAACCCCTCATCGAGCCAGAGCGGCGCGGACTCCACCCGTTCCGGGCGGAAGGTTTCCCCGTCAAAGAAACCAACGAAATACTGCGTCCGGGAACCGCCCTGCTGAACATCCATCCCCATACTCACGAGAAGAACATACCGCGTCCCTGTCGGGGTTGGCAGCTCAAACAGATCCGGGCATTCCCACACGCCGGGCGCACAATTTCCCGCCGGGCCAAATTCCCCTGTTTTCTCCCAATGGATCAGATCCTGCGACGCGAAAAATTCCACATGATCGCCCGCGGCCAGCACCATCCCCCAGCAATTTCTGATCCTGTTGCGGAAAATTTTCGGATCCCGAAAATCGACCCGTCCCTCTGGGCAGGGAATCACCGGGTTTCCGGAATACTTGGTGAAGTGCACGCCGTCCAGCGTATAAGCGATGCTCTGGTGCTGACAGTGGATGCCCTCCGC
Organism: Candidatus Gallacutalibacter pullicola; assembly: GCA_018712265.1. Taxonomy (GTDB): domain Bacteria; phylum Bacillota; class Clostridia; order Oscillospirales; family Acutalibacteraceae; genus Gallacutalibacter; species Gallacutalibacter pullicola. The sequence continues at coordinate 11,410 of DVHF01000010.1, read as the reverse complement.
CTGATAATCCTGCGTGTACATCGCAACGATGGGAGGATTTTCCGGCGTTCCAAAGCCGGAGGTATTCTCGGAATCAAACACGGCAGAGCCGGAAAAGATCGTCCCAAGCTCGTCCGGGCACAGTGCGATCGGCAGGTGCTCCCAGTGGATCAGATCGGTGCTGACGGCGTGCCCCCAGTGCATCGGCCCCCAGACGGTATCCTCCGGATGATGCTGATAGAACAGATGATATTTCCCGTTCGCATAGACAAGACCATTCGGATCATTCGTCCACATTTTTGGGGGCGTAAAATGAATTTTCGGCCTGAAATCGCGTTTTCCAACAGTGCTCATAAAGGTAACTACCTCCCATATTTAAATACAAATTGTATAATCATTAAGACTAAAAACAAACAATTATCATATATTGCTGGATAATTGTGTGTCTGTTGTCTCCGATATCAGCAGTTTCCGTGTAAAATCCATGCCGCACGGCTGCACCCTCGGCTGACCCAACGCATACAAGTCGGACGCCTGCGCTTCCAAATCCAATATCTCCCGCGCTGTCCCGTTCAGGCGTTTCATTTCCGCCGCGGTGGAAACAATCGGGATCCGCGCGTTTTTTCTGATTAGTGAGAGCAGATCCTCCGCACTGCGCCGGAACCCCAGGATCCTTGCGTAAGGCGGATGCCTTTCCATCTCACCCGGGATCCCCAGAAACGCGGAATAGACAAGCCGCCGGATCCGTGCCAGCGGGTACCGCTTCGTTTTGACGGAGAACCACAATTCTTCCAATGACGCGGCCGTGCGCACAGCCCGGAAAAAGCGGTTTTCCAATCCCTCGCTGACGTCCGGGAGGGCGGCAAATTCTGCGGGATCCATCGTCCGCAAACGGGCAAGCACCGCCTGTTCCAGCGAACGATCGGTAACGGGGGCAAGTCCGGCTTCCAGCTCCCTGCGGGCGATTTCGGCAGCTTCCGGCGCCATCCAGTGAGAAAACTCCCGTCCCTCCGCGAGCAGGGCGCGGATCTGGGACGACGATGCGTGCGCGGCAGGATCTGCGGTGTGCTGATCGTGCCCCGCTCCGGTGCGCCGGATTGTGAACGGGACGATCGGTGAGCCGAGCGTTTCGATCGCCTTGCAGTATTCCACCGCCAGAATGTCGTTGGGGGAACGCAGAAGCTTCGCTGTCTCCTCGCCGCAAACGGACAGCGCCGCCTGTTCGCGCGCCTGTGCGAAGGTGCATCCCGCTTTGAGCCTGCGCCGCGTTTCAGCCGCAAGCGCCGGGGAAAGCACCGCGTGCGCCGCGCGGCGGAGCGCCGTGCTGTCGCCCGACTCGCTGCCGAACGCCAGAAAATCGACGCAGGAAAGGCTGTCCAGAATCGAGACGCCGCCCAGCGCAAAGCGTTCCGCGCCCGCCATCGCCCACGGCAGCGGCAGCTCCAGCACCAGATCGATCCCGCACGCAAGCGCCATTTCCGCCCTGGCCCACTTGGAAAACATCGCCGGACCGCCGCGCTGGACAAAATTCCCGCTCATCACGGCAATCAGGAAATCCGCTCCGTTTTCCCTCGCGGCCTTCAGCAGCGAGACGTGTCCTTTGTGCAGCGGGTTGAATTCGCAAATTATTCCGCATACGCGCGGTTTTTGACTCATTTTATCGCAAAACTCCTTGCATTTATTTTCCGGATGTACTACAATAAATATATTACAATAATTCTATGGCAGATTCAATACCGGGTTTTCCCCCGGCTGTTTTTTGCTGTGGTTTATTTTTAGGAGGAAAACGGATGAAAATTCTGGTAATCAACGCAGGCAGCTCGTCGCTGAAATATCAGCTAATCGATATGGACGACGAAAAGGTGCTCGCCAAGGGGAACTGCGAAAGGATCGGCATTGGCGGACACATCGGCCACAAGACCGCCGAGGGTGTCTCTGTAGAAAAGGATCTGGACTTCCCGACGCACAAAGAAGCGTTCCTCGCCGTTGTGGATATGCTCACAAGCGGCGAAGGCAAGGTCATTGACAATGTGGATGAAATTTCCGCCATTGGCCACCGCGTCCTGCACGGCAGCGAGAAATACAAGACCTCCACGCTCATCACCGATGAAGTCATCGACGATATTATGGCGTTCCGTGAGCTTGGCCCGCTCCACAACCCGCCGCAGGCCATCGCCATGCGAGCCTGTCAGGAGGTTTTCGGCAAGGAGACTCCCATGGTGGCTGTGTTCGACACCTCGTTCCACCAGACCATGCCGCCTAAGGCGTATATGTTCGGTATCCCGTATGAATATTATGAGAAGTATTCCATCCGCCGCTATGGCTTCCACGGGACAAGCCACCGCTATGTCACCGCTGAGTATTTCCAGGTGTCGGGCCGTCAGGAGGAGGGCACAAAGCTTATCATCTGCCACCTCGGCAACGGCAGCTCCATTTCCGCCGTAAAGGACGGCGAGGTCGTGGATACCTCCATGGGTCTCACCCCGCTCGACGGCTTCATCATGGGCACGCGTTGCGGCGGGATCGATCCCTCTGTTGTCACTTACATTGCCAACAAGGAGCACAAGACCCCGGACGAGATGTCCGATCTGATGAATAAGAAGTCCGGTTTCCTCGGGATCTCCGGCGTCACAAGCGACTGCCGCGATCTGCACAAGGCCGCCGCAGAGGGCAACGAGCGCGCCGCCCTCGCGCTGGAAATGTTCGTTTACCAGATCAAGAAGTTCATCGGCGGCTATGCTGCGGCGATGGGCGGTGTCGATGCAATCGCGTTCACCGGCGGTATCGGCGAGAACGACGATGTGATCCGTGCGGAAATCTGCCGCGATATGGAGTACCTCGGCCTTGCGATCGACGAGGAGGCCAATAAGAACGCTTCCCGCCATGACGCGAAGTTCTCCACCGACCTTTCCGGGGTGGAAGCGTGGGTTCTCCCGACGAACGAGGAGATTATGATTGCCCGCGATACGCAGGTGCTTATGCTCAAGACCGCGCTCGACAGGCTGACATCGCTTGGTATGGCCGCGAAGATTTAAGGCCATACCGCATAATTTGATGAAAGCTGTCCGCCCTGTCCGTTTCAAAGCGGACAGGGCGTTTTTCTGTGGAAGTCCTTGGGGATCCCCGTGCACGGACGGGATAGTCTGCAAATAAACAGTCAGCAGAAGGAGTATCACAAGAAAATCTATAATTATTTTGGGAGATGCCGTTCATGATCTATACCGCGCTCACCTGCAAAGCCATGCGCTTTGCCTACAACGCCTACCACGGACAGCTCGATGTGGGCGGCGTGCCTTATGTGTTCCATCCGTATCATTTGGCGGAGCAGATGAAAGATGAATTTTCCACCTGTGCGGCGCTGCTCCACGATGTGGTGGAGGATACCGACGTCACAATAGAGGAGCTGGAAAAGGAGTTCCCGCCGGAGGTCACGGAGGCCGTGCGCCTGCTGACTCACGCGGAGGGGACAGATTATTTTGACTATGTGCGGGCTATCCGGAAAAATCCGATCGCCGCGGCGGTGAAGATGGCTGATCTCGCACACAATTCCGACGAGAGCCGCCTGATTCAGAGTGTACCGCCGGAGCGGATCGCGCGGTGGCGGGAGAAATACGCCAGAGCAAAGGCGATCCTGGAGGAATCCGAGCCTTGAATACAGAAAGTGGGGGGAGTTCCAATCGGAACTCCCCCTTGTGATATATTGCCGTAACACACCAGCAGTAAACAAATCATATCTGTGGTGAGCACAATCCCCCACTCTCTCCGATCGCTCGGCCGAGGTGGTACGATCGAGCTAATATGCCCGCGCGCCTGCGGCGAGCAAATCGCACACGCGCCGTATCTCCGCCTGGTCGAGTGCATGATTGGGCTATCACCCCCACGTTACAGCCGTTTGGCTTACATATTATAATTCCTAACCAGCCTGCCCCCGCGACAGAGTACCCGCGGCAATGGCATTTCAGCGGAGGTCACGACGCGCGGCGCGTTTTACGTCAAGGCTTAGCCTTGCTTGCTGCCTCCGGGGACCGCAAAAGCGTTCGGGCGAACCATCCACCGGATGGTCCGCCCTCTCTGTTTGCTCACCTTTCTGGGGGAACGCTTCGCGTTCCTTTCTCCGCAGGGTGGCGTTGCCCCCCTGCACCCCCTACCGCCTTTTGTAAAAGGCGGGCGAAAACTTTATCCTTTGCTCACCTTTGGCGCGTTGGGGCCGTGAAATTCCAGACAAAGCATCGTAATATCATCGGACTGATCCGCCTCTCCTACAAAAACGGAAATATCCTTCTGTACTTCCAGAATCAATTCCTCCGGCGCCAGTCCCACGTTCGCGTTCAGGGTATTTTGGAGACGATCCTCCCCATAAAGCCGCTCGGAAACATCCGCCGCCTCCGTGACGCCGTCCGTATACAGGTACAGCATATCACCCTGATTGAGATGCTCCTCGTGCTGCTTATATGGGATCCCTTCCAGTCCGGCTAATACAAATCCAGCAGGGCTCTTGAAATACTCAAATCTGCCGTCTTCCGTTTTTCTCAGCGGCGGATTGTGCCCGGCATTCACATAGGTCAGCTTTCCGGAGCTCAGTTCCAGAATCCCCATCCACGCAGTGACGAACATCCCTTCTTTATTGTTTTCACACAGCTGGTCGTTGACGGAAGTGAAAATCTCCGCCGGGGTTTCCCCGTTCTGTGCGTGGTTCTTGATCAGCGTTTTCGCGATCACCATGAACAGCGCCGCCGGAACCCCCTTGCCGGAAACGTCGGCAATCACGATGCCGAGGTGATCCTCATCTGTCAGGAAGAAGTCGTAAAAATCGCCGCCGACCTCCTTCGCAGGCCGCATGGAGGCGTAAATCTCAAATTCGGTCCGGTTCGGGAAGGGCGGGAAGATGCTCGGAAGCATATCGGCCTGGATCTGCGTAGCCACGGAGAGCTCCGTGCTGATGCGCTCCTTCTCCGCTGTAACGGCCGTCAGATTCTGGATGTAGTTCTCAACATCCGCTTCCATCTTGGTGATGGAGGACGCGAGGATCCCGATTTCATCCCGTTGATGGATTTCCGCGAGCGCGTCTGTGGATTTGACATTTGTATCGGCAAAACGCTTTGCCTCCGACGTGATCTTTTCCACCGGCCTGATCAGGCTGCGGTTGAGGAACAGCAGGTAGACGGCCAGGAACAGGACCAGTACCACAACCGTGACGATCATGACGTGGTATACATACGCCATGCGCGCCTCGTCGAGGATCGTCATGGGCACCTCGACGCCGAGGATTGCCACAACCTCCCCGCTGGAATCAGAAACCGGCAGGCCCGCCGTCGCGTGCGCACCGGATTCCGAGACGTAGGTGTACATGTATCCCATCGCGCTGCCGCCGTGGTCGACGATATTTTTCACATCCTCAACGTATGCCTCGTTCACGCCGATATGGGTATAGCCCAGCTCATACCGCGAAAAACCGCTCTGTGAATTGACGGAATCATAGATGTATGTCAGCGTGCGGTAATCGGACTTATCCACTCTGGCGACGTAGATGAACGTGGCTTCCATCGCTTCCGTAAGATCGTCGAGAAGCGCCTGGATCTCCTCGTATTCCTCGTCAGTCTGACCCGTGGAGAGATATTCGTCGAATTTATCGGGGTTCAGGCAGGACCGCGCCATTTCCGCCACATGGTACGCTTCCGCGTTATATTGCTGTTCCAGCACCGAGGTAAATTCCTGATACCCCAAAAAGCTGATCGACGCGCCCAGCAGCGCGCTGAATACGATGATGCCCAGCAGGAGCTTCGCCCGCAGGCTGTTGTGCAATTTTTTCAAAGCTTTTTCATCTCCTCCAACTGTTCAAACCAATGCCTGGCTTTCGGGGAATTCAGGATCCGCAGGGGCTTTCCCTGTGCCGTGTAGCGGCCCGAATCAGCCAGCATTCTGTCGTATGCCGCAAAGCTGCCCTCCGGAATCAGGACGACGCGCGGCGGACCGATCTCTCCAAGCTTCCGGCAGCCGTGATACCCCCAGCATTCCCGGCTCAGGCAGCTGTCAAACAGCTCTGCCGCCCGCACCGGATCCAGGCCATCGGCCTCCAGGTACAGCTTATAGCACGGCGTCCATGTGCTGTAATCGTCACAGACGCAGTACCTGCCGTCCAGATTGATCCCCTCCTCCCGCTCGAAATGGCGGATTGCCGCTTCGAGATCCTCGGTGGTCATCATCTCATTGGCGATATTGAGCGCCTGGTTTTCCCGGTAACAGAATTTAATGATCGGGGACTGTCCGTAAAAGCCGGTGATTTCCAGCACATCCCCCATCGCGTACCGGTACAGGCCCGAACGGTTCGTAAAGATCAGTTCACAGCGCATCCCCGGACGCAGCTCCCAGAACAGGAGCGGCCGCGTCCCCTTCGGGGCATCCACCGGCAGGAACTCGAACAGCCCCGCCTCCGGAATCAGCAGGTATTCATCCGGCCGATCCAACCCGGGCGCAACGGCAAACACCCCCTCCGAGGCAGCGTAGGCAAAGTAGTGGATCGGCACATGCTCCGTATAATACCGCAGCTGTTCCATGTAGGGTGCAAAGGCGCTGCCGCCGATCACGATCACATATTTGAGCTCCGGCCAGATCCGAAGCGCCATACCGGGATCCGTCCGGATCTGCCGCAGTTCCCCGGCGCGCACCGGATTTGCCGGGAGCCGATCCCGCAGAAAGGCTTTCCATTCCTCCGAAATCCCGGCCTCCGGGCTGACATCACCGGTTTCCATATCGTGCAGCAGCAGATCCCAATGGCTCTCTATGTACCGCAGCATCCCGATCATCCGGTGGACAAACACCCCGTGGATCCCTCTCACCTCAGGCTCCGCCAGGGCAAACCGCGCCTTGACATACGTCAAATCCTCGAGCGTATCAGGAAAAACAACCTGCTTCGGCGCGCAGTAATCCGACGTATCGAACCGCCCGTCCCTGTCGAGCCACTGGTACAGGGAGCTGGATCGGATCCCGTTCATTCTGCCGTCCGGCAGGAAAGTCTCAACGAACTCCCCCACCTGAAATATTTTTGAAAACAGCTTTTCCTCCGGCAGATCCGGATAATACTCCCGGATCATGCCAAAAATTGCATAATAGGCGTACAGGCAATGGATTTTCAAATCCGCTTCTGTAACCGGCAAATATTTCGGTTCCCCCGTCGTCCCCGAGGTAAGGCTGAAATATACCGCGTCGTCTGCGGTGAGCAGGTTTGTCTGCCCGTCCAGCATCCGATCGATCTGTCCGGCGTAGTCGTGATACTCGCTCACCGGCACCCTGTTCTGGTACTCCTGTACCGAGCGGATCCCGGCAAAGCCCAGCTGCCGTCCTATTTCCGTATTGCGGTTTCGGAGCATAATTTCCCGCAGCACCTGCCGCTGCACCTCAAACGCGCGGAAGGACTGCCTCCGGAGCCTGTACAGCGCCTCGCTGCCCAGACCGGAATAATTAAAGCCCATGCCACCCCTCCTTTCAGACAAAAATTTGCAGCGTATTCATCCCGAACGCGCTCTGATAAGAAATCTTTCTGGCAAGCTTCCGGATGATGCGCGCACCCAAATATTTATCCTCATCCAGATTTTTCTGAAACGGATTGTAGGCCGCCCCATTATACCGGATACGGATGCCGGTAGCGCCCCGCAGGAAGAACGCGCGCAGATCAAAGAAAATTTTGGTACCCGAATTTTCATCAAGGATCAACGTCATGATTTCCTCCATAGCAAGGCTGATTCCCATCGTCTGATCCGGCTTCAGTCCGTTTTCCGTACAGAAATCCGTGATCTTCTCGCTCGCCTCGCAAACCGTCTCCGTATTCCCGCTCACAGAAAAATTGATCACGCGTCCCTCCTGCTCCAAGGAGCGATCCAGCCGCAGGAAACGCGTATATCCCGGCCTGACCGAAGCCGCAATCATGACAGCAATCAGCCACACGATCACCGTCAGCATTTCGCCCAGCGGCAGGAACAGCCACGGACTGCCGCCCAGCCAGAACAGCATCGGCAGCGCCGCAGCCGGAAACAGCAGCACCCGACAGAAAATAATCGCATTTGCCCACAGATCGTTTCCGGAAATATTATAAAAACTCGAAAGAATACTGTTGAGCAGACAGGGAAACAAACTCAGAGAAAGGCAGATCATCGGAAACAGCAGCGAAGCGGAAAGCCCGTAGGCCGCTGAAATCCATCCGGAGCCAAGAATGACGATCGCTGAAAAGATCGCACAGCCCAGCACGCCGCTGCGCCACTGGCGCTTCATCAGCAGGGAAGCACTTTCGTTGTCCCTGTCGCCGACGTAGCTCCCCAGCATGGCCGACGCCGCCTGCGGGACGCCGCCTGTCACACATTCCGAAAAGGCCAGAATGCCGTTCACCGCCGTGAACGCCGCCACCATCGAAGCTCCGCCGTACTGCAAAAACACAGAATTCACAATCAGCAGACGGAACGTCTGGAACAGATTGTTCAGCGCAGAGGGGCTGCCTGCTGCGCTGATTTCGCCCCATTCCTTTCTGGAACGCGGAACCGAAATCCCCAGTACAAAGCTTGATCCCGTTCCAAACAGCCTGATCAGTCCAAACACGCAGGCGGCCGCTGTAGACAGCACGCTGGCCAAACTCGCGCCGAACACGCCCCAGTCCAGCCCATACAGGAACCATAGATCCAATATGATATTTCCGCCGCCCATGATCACCATCATCACCGTGATCGACCTGTTCTTCCCTTCCAATCGCAGGAACCAGAACGGGATATACAGCAGGATATTCGGCAGAGAACCTGCAATCGTCACAGCAATATAATCCCTGACCATCGGGCGAATCGATTCATCTGAACATAGAAACGACGCCAGCGGCTGCAAAAAAATGAACCCCAGCACCGTGGCCGCCACAGACGCAATCAAACACAACATCTGCGCCTGTTTACAAAGGGCACGGGTGCGCTCCACGTTTTCCCTGCCAATTTCTCTGGACGCGCAGATCGCCGTACCTGAAACCAAAAAGGATCCCAAAATGCACAGCACCTGATAGACCGGTACGGAGAGGTTGATCGCCGCCAGACCGCCGTCACCCAAACGCTGCCCAACAAGCACCCCATCTACCAATATATTGATATCACCGCTCAGAATTGACAGCATACACGGGATCAGTGCCTGCCGGAATGATTTTTTCAAGAACCGCTCATTTTGCACAAGATCCGTCGTTTTTTCTTCCGTCATCCTCTCTCTCCCTTCCTATCGTATTTTCCACGCGCCGGAAATCTGTTTTTGCGGAGTACCCGGGCGCGGAATTGGGTCCGGGCCTGCGGCCCGGCGGCAGTCCAGCGCGCCGGTGCGCTGGAGAGCCGGGGACAGCGTCCCCGGCAGAACCCGGCGTCTCCGGAAGAAGAACTCAGCGGGCCGGAGGCGGCGCATCCAGAAGAAGGGCAAGGCGCTCAGCCTGGGCGGAAAACGGCAGCAGGAAGCCCTCTACCGATTTCTCCGGCAGGAACCCGGCGCCCTCCCCGCTGACGGCGCATAACGCAAACACATCCGCCTGATCGGAGGGCAGCAGCAGGCCCGGTCCGGGATCCTCCTCCATCGCCTGCGCCAGACGCGCCGCGTCCTCCGGATCCCTTACCCGGATCTCCCACTGTGCCGTGAGGGAAAACACCGTATACTCCTCATCCTCAACCCGGTAAAATACGCTGACTTCCAAGCCCTCCCGCGGGCTCCACAGCAGATACGGCAGCACCCCCGGCTCAAGGCACAGGGAAGTACTGAATCCAGCCTGCGCCATCGCGCTCACCAGCGCATTCGACCGCGCCAGCACGCCGCCCCACTCCGGCAGGGCGGGCACTCCCTGCACAAGGGGCTTCTGCGTATAAAATACCGTGCGGCGCACCGCATCGGAACCGGACAGCAGCTTCTCCGCCAAACGCTCCGACGGGCTGTTTATCAAAGCAACCGTGAATGTTTCAAACTGTGAAAAATCCGCCGCCAGCATATCGTATGCCCGCCGCAGCAGCGCAGCCAGCGCGGCTCCGTGCTTCGATCCGCACAAATACGCAGCGTGCAGGTGGATCGTCCCTTCCAGAGCGGAAAACACCACAAACGAAACGATCCTGTTATCCTCTACATAGGCCGCGCTGTATTCCTGCAAAATATTGCCGGGTGCAAGGGCCGGATCGAGTGCGGCGGGGATCTCCCTCCCCAGACGCACGGCAAAATCCCGTGCCGCCGGCGCCGGGAGCTTTTCCAGCGAAAAAATATGCTCCAATGCCCCAGACGATACCGCAGGAAGCTGCGCCAAATACGCCTGCTCCAACGAACGCACCGGGACAGAATACACCGACATTCCACCGCGAGGGAACGCGAAGCCGCGGAGCAGGAAAAACTTATGGATCTCCTCCTCTCCGCCCTCCGCCGCGGAATATATCGCATCGAGCGTGCCGCAGCCGCGCATCACGGCCGACCGCTCCGCCGCCTCCATCAGCGCGGAAGCGCATCCCCGGCCGCGGCTTTCTTCCTCTGTGAACAGCGATACAATCTCATATCGATCGCTGTCCGTCCTGGCAAGCAGGACACCGCAGGGCGCACCGTCCTCCTCGGCAGCCAGAAGCAGCTCTGTCTCCGAGCTTCCTGCAGTCTCCCGCCATTCCGGGAGCACAAGAGGGAGATATTTTTCCATATCCTGCCGCGCGGCGGCAGTTACTCGCCAATCACTCATGGGTTACCTCCTTGCTGAGCCTGCTGCGGCTGCGGCGCAGGCGGAAGCTTTCCGTTAATATCCAGATGGCTCACTTTCGACAGGAAATCGTTCAGCTCCATATAAAACATCCCTCTTGTGTCCCCGCTGATCTTTCTCGACGTATAGGAAACCGAGCCGTCCGGCTGGGTGACTTTCGTATATTGCAGAACACCCTCTGCCCACGGGTTGCGCAGCTTGACAAACCGGTTGCCATCCTTTTCCATGACCCCCACAACAGAATATGCGTGGTTTTCCACCAGGCCACCCTGCTCCGATTCCCCATTTTTTCCGCTGGCCTTCATTCCTTCAGGCAAAAAACGTTTCGTTCCTATGTTTACCGGAAGGCCGTGATCCAGCGCCTGCTGAATCTTCTCATATTGCTCTACAGCAAAATCCGTATATTTCCCGCTCATTGGCCTGTGCACAGCAGTTTTACAAGCCCCTGTCAACAATTTATTGAGAACAAATTCCTTTACCTGCTGCATAGTACAGTCCCCCATTCCCGCGTTTCTATATCCTTCTAACATAGCTTTTAAAATTGGGGCCTGTTTCGCCAATTCTGCTTCTATGGTTTCTTCAATATCTTCAATATAAATTGGACTTGGTATATAACTGGATTTTTCTTTAGATTTTTTTGGGGTATACTCTTTCACAAACTTTTGTTGGAGGTTTGCATGAATATCTTTTGCTAATAACTCCAGC
>DVHF01000103.1 GCA_018712265.1 Candidatus Gallacutalibacter pullicola | reverse complement strand
CAAGACACTCGAAAATATCTCGTTGGACAAAAAACATGAATTCTGAAGGGCTTCCCTGATCTACAAGGCTGCATTCCAGCTTATGGCCATCCGGCAGAGCGTATACTTTATAGTCTTTGCGGATCATCGGTGCCGGAAGCAGATCTTTCAGCTGAAAAAACTGCTCCTTTGTCAGATCCATTTCGATTTCCTGCCGGGCGATGGTGCCTTTTCCTTTGAAGCAAAGGACATAGGAAACCCCGTCTGCCGTCTCTGTACTTCTGATCCGGACCGTTGGATGTGTGCAGAGATATCCCTGATACACGACGGCTTCTTTCAGCAGCGGCAATCCCTCCGGGAACCTGTCCACCAAAAATTTTCTTTCTATTTCCATTTCAGGCTTCTCCTTTCTGTTCTGGGAGGCTCCGCCCCCAGCACCCCCGGCAGGCTAAGCCTGCGCCTGCGGCGGGCAGATCGCGCAGGCGTCGTACCTCCGCTCGGTTAGGCGCGCGATTAGGCTATTACGCCCGCGTTTATAGCTTCTTGCTGCCATTATACCACACCTGCGGCGGGCAGATCGCGCCCGCTCCCTCCGGTCGCCCAGCTGAGTGCGTGATTAGGCTATAACGCCCGCGTTTATAGCTTCTTGCTGACATTATACCATATTTCCGATCGATCCACTACTATAACAAAGTATTTTTTCTATCATAAATTCAGTGATCGAAGAGAGCGATCTGCGGCTTGATTAACACTAAGTACGTACATATTTAACCTGCCTGCGAATATTTTACCATACCCCCGACTAGCTTGCCACCGCGACAGAGTATTCGTTCCTATCGGCATTTCCGCGGAGGTACGACGCGCGGCGCGTATTACATCAAGGCTTAGCCTTGTCAGCGACCGGCGGGAGCGCGACGCGTATTACGTGCAGACTTAGTCTGCCGCGTTCTGCTCACCGCAGGTGCGTCAAAGCTTAGCCTTGGCCATGTTGCAGAAAGAGGTGGTTTGTGATACAATGAACCCGGTAAGAACGGACTTACCCGGAAATCTATCACAAATTATTTTTATCTTACGAAAGAGGCGTTTTCTCATGAACGAATCCAGAATCGAACGCGTACTCCAAAATATGCAGAAAGCCGGACTCGAACAGATTGTAGTCACCTCCACGTCGTCTGTGTATTATCTGACGGGACTTTGGGTCGAGCCGCTCGAGCGTATGCTCGCGCTCTATCTGAACACGCACGGCGACCGCGTACTGTTCGGCAATTACCTGTTCGGACTCCCGGAACAGCAGGGCATCCGCCTGATGCAGCACAGCGACAGCGATAATCCTGTGCGCGATCTCGCCGAGGTCATTCGTCCCGGCAAGCTCGGGATCGATAAAATGTGGCTGAGTAAATTTCTGATCGGCCTGATCCAGCTGCGTCCGGATGTCACCCCTGTAATCGGATCCGCGCCTGTGGATGACGCGCGTATGCTCAAGGACGCGCAGGAGATCGAGGCAATGCGCTATTCCTCCCGGATCAACGATCAGGCTGTGGAGGCCGCGATCGCATCCATCCACGAGGGGGCCAGGGAGAACGAGCTTGCCGCTCAGGTCGAGGAATTTTACCGCGCGCACGGGGCCGATCATTCCAGCGAGGGACAGCTTGTCTGCTTCGGCGCAAACGGCGCGGATCCCCATCACGCTCCGGATGATACTGTGCTGCGTGAGGGCGATTCTGTCACGTTCGATATTTTCATCCCGTTCCGCCGCTATTGGTGCGATATGACCCGTACCGTATTCTTTAAGACGGTATCCGACGAGCAGCGCCGTGTGTACGAAACCGTCAAAAACGCGAACCTGTCCGCGATTGCCTCTGTGCGTCCGGGTCTGCCGCTCCGCGACTTCGACCGGGCTGCGCGCAAGGTGATCGAGGATGCGGGATACGGGCCGTACTTCACGCACAGGCTCGGCCACGGCGCGGGACTTGACTGCCACGAAATGCCTGACGTCAGCAGTGCGTCCGATGTGATCGCAAAGCCCGGCATGGTGTTTTCCATTGAGCCGGGGGTATATCTCCCCGGGAAATTCGGCGTGCGTGTTGAGGATCTCGTACTCGTCACTGAGGACGGCTGTGAGGTACTGAACAAGGCTTCCAAGGATCTCCGGATTGTGTAAGGGGGCGCGCTGCATTGAAGCTTGGTAAAAATGAGCCGTGCTGGTGCGGCAGCGGAGAAAAATACAAACGGTGCCATCTGGATTTCGACGAAAAGCTTGAGGAACTCCATCTTCAAGGAATTCCGGTGCCGCCGCACAGCATGATCAAAAACAAAAAGCAGATCGACGGCATACGGGAAAGCGGCGTGATCAACACCGCCCTGCTGGACGAGGTGGCTAAGAGCATCCATGAGGGGATAACCACGGAGGAAATCGACGACCTTGTCTACGACTTCACCATGTCGCATGGGGCTGTGCCCGCCACACTCGGATATGAGGGTTTCCCGAAAAGCTGCTGCACCTCTGTCAACAACGAGATCTGCCACGGAATCCCGTCCGACAAGGTGGTTCTGCGGGAGGGCGACATCGTCAACGTCGACGTCACTACCATTTATCGCGGCTATTTCGCCGACGCCTCCCGGATGTTCTGCATCGGCCAGCTCAGTCCCGACGCAGAGAAGATCGTGCGGGTCGCACGGGAATGTCTGGAGGCGGGAATCGCCGCCGTCCGGCCGTGGGGACGCCTCGGCGATATCGGCGCGGCAATTCAGGCGGTCGCACAGCGGGAGGGCTGTTCCATCGTGCGCGATATCGGCGGGCACGGCGTTGGTCTGGAGATGCACGAGGATCCCTATGTGTGCCACGTCGGTCACGCGGGGACGGGTATGGTTCTGGCTCCGGGTATGGTATTTACTGTCGAGCCTATGGTAAATCTCGGCACGGACAAATTTTTCATCGATAAAGGGAACGGCTGGACTGTTTACACCAAAGACGGCAAGCTCTCTGCTCAATGGGAACACACGCTCGCTGTCACTGAAACCGGCATCGAAATCCTCACCTATTGAAAATGCCGGATAACAGCAGATATTTTAGTTAAATTTTCCAGTAAATTCGTTGTATTCCACCGTTTTTTTCGGAAAAACAGGTGCTTGCGCCCAAATTCCTTCTGTATTATAATAGAAAAGCTTGATCTGTCATAAGCTAATGTCCGTATACAGCAAACAGCATACACAGCTGTCCGGCGGCACAGGATCCGGCATCGCCGGGTGATATGACCGCAGTATTACTGTTTACACCGCTTTAGTCACAGCAAGTTTTGGCACATAATGAGAAAGGAATGTTTTTTGCATGGATGAAATCAAGGCTGTTTACTCAAACGATATTTACTACCCTTTTGTGGAATACTGCGAGTCGCAGGGATACCGTGTCATGACGGATTTGGCCCGCTGCCCGTTCCACAAGCTCGCTTCGGAATCTGATATCACACCAAGCCTTGTCAGCCGCGTGAAAACAATTTTCCTGATGTACTGCAAGAAGCATCCCGAGGCTCTGCGTGCTGCGGCAAAGCCGGCAGCCTCAGCGCCTGCCAAGAAAAAGACGGCTTCGGTGGCCGCCCCCGCGGGCGATATTCTTGGGGAACTCGAACCGATTTTCCAGAAAAACTGCGATAAGCTGATCCACATCGCTGAGATTTCCAAAGCGATCGGTAAAAAATACAAGCGCGCCGACATCCTCTCTGCTCTGCAAAAAGCGGATTGGTGCAAAATTGTGGACGATACCACATTTTTCTATTCCGCCGCGCAAAGCCACAGCTAAAGCGTTACAGCAGCTCAGTCAACAAAAATCCCCGAAACAGGGCTTGTGTCCTGCTTTCGGGGATTCTTTCTTTATTATTGTACCACCAAAAAATATCCCAGAACCACTGCGCCCAGCAGGATCCTGTACCAGCCGAAAATTTTGAAATCGTGCCGGCGGATATAGCTGAGCAGGAACTTGATCACCAAAATAGAAACGACGAAAGCCACTATCATGCCGGTCAGAAGGATTACAAGCTCGCTGGAAGTAAATACAAATCCAAACTTGACAAGCTTGAGCAGGCTTGCGCCGAGCATCACCGGAACCGCCAGGAAAAAGGTAAATTCCGCCGCCGTGACGCGGGACATTCCAATCAGGATCCCGCCGATGATCGTCGCGCCGGACCGCGAGGTTCCGGGGAATACCGCGGCAATCAGCTGGAAGATCCCCACCAGAAAAGCGGCTTTCCATGTAATTTCCGCAATCGAATTGATTTTAGGCCGGAGCGTTTTATTGCGGTTCTCAATCACAATAAAGAGGATACCGAAAATAATCAGCGCCGCCGCAACCGTCCAGTAATTGTAGAACAGCTCATTGATTTTATCATCAAAAAGCAGGCCCACAACAGCGGCCGGGATACAGGCGGCGAGAATCTTGAACCACATCAAAAACGTGTCCTTCCTGATCCATCCATTGCTCGGTGTGGTGAACGGCCAAAGCCTTCCCCAAAACAGCACAACTACCGCCAGGATCGCCCCCAGCTGGATGACAACCAGGAACATCTCCAAAAATTCCGGCGACACATTCAAATGCAGGAATTCATCCGCCAGAATCATGTGGCCCGTACTGCTGATCGGCAGCCATTCGGTGATCCCCTCGATGATCCCCAAAAGCGCCGCTTTCAGGATTTCCATGATCTCCATTGAATCTCTCCTTTTTTATATAAATTTTTCCAATAGGCAAGGCTAAGCCTGCACGCACCTGCGGTGAGCAGAACGCGTCACGCGTCGTACCTCCGCGGGAATTACGGTAACTTCAAATACTCTGTCGCGACGGCGGGCTGGTCAGGGATATTGTTTGAAAATACTGTAACTGTGGGCATAACAGCCCCATCATACCACCCGGCGGGCGAAGATACGATGCCTGCTCACCGCAAGTGCTCTGCCGCAGCGGAAAGCTTACAGGCGCTTGCAGTGATCCTCCATGCTAAAAAGGGGGGTTGGGGGAAATCCCCAACGGGGTCCGTCCCCTTTTGTCACTTCGTGACATTTCCCCCGCACTGCGGGGGAATCTTCCCCCAACTCACGCGCGACCCGCGCGGAACTTCCTGACGTGTTCCCACAGGCGATTAAAAAATCCTCTTTACAAAAAAGATCTGTCTCGACTGCGAGGATAGACGATCTCCGCGGTACGGCGGCAATGGGGTCTGGGGACGCGTCCCCAGCGCGGGGGTCGAGGGGGACGCGGAGTCCCCCTCGCAGGGCTGCGGAGCGGCCCTGGGTATCCCGCCGGGCTAAAGGGATCATCCCCGGTAGCCGAGTTCGCGGGAGATGTCGCGGCGGGTCTGGAGGACATAGTCGGAAAATTCGCGGAGACGTTCGTCGGGCATACGCGCGGCGGGCGCAGAAATACTGAACGCGGCATCGGCACGCCCCGTATAATCCTGGACGCAGGCCGCAATACACCGCACGCCGATCTCATTCTCCTCGTTGTCAATCGCATAGCCGCGCAGCCGGATTTCCGCAAGCTCGCGCAGCAGCACATCCAGATCCGTGATCGTATTCTCTGTGCATTTCTCAATCGGCGTGGATTCCCAGATTTCCCGGACCTCGCGCTCCGTCATCTGGGCAAGCATCGCTTTGCCTACGCCTGTGCAGTACATCGGCATCCGCAGGCCAATCCGCGAAACCATCCGGATCGAACTCGCATCTGACTCCACCTTATCCACATACACGATGTGGTTCCCCTCGCGCTGCACAAAATGAACCGTCTCGTGCACCTGCTTCATCAGCCGGTCAATATACCGGTGCGCTACAGCCAGCACGTCAATCCGATCCAGGACGTGGCCCGCAATTTCCAGAATCTTGAACGTAAGCGTGTACCTGCCCGAAAAGGAATCCTTTGTGACATACCCCATCATGCACAGAGAATGGAGCAGCCTGTGCGTTGTGCTCTTGCTCAGTGAAAGCGCCGTGCCTATCTCGGTCAGCGAGCATACGCCGTGTTCCGCAAGATATTCCAGGATTTCAAAAATCCGCTCGGCGGATTGTATCGGATTTTTTTCTGACATTACTGACGGCCTCCCCTTTCTGCCGGTTTGCAGAATTCCCTTTTCCTTTTGATATCAGCCTCAAAAACGTTTATAATAGTACCACACCGTACGGCGAAAAACAACAGGAAAGAGGGCGGGATTCTTCCAACTGGTGCGAATTGGAAAAAATTTTTCAATTTTTTCATATTTTTTCAGTAAAATC
>DVHF01000009.1 GCA_018712265.1 Candidatus Gallacutalibacter pullicola | reverse complement strand
ATTCTCCTTGTTTATAGCGTTGTGCAGCAGGCAGATGGTAAGTGAAAAATGAAAAGTGAAAAGTGAATAGTGAAGAGTTTCTATCTGCGGTGGGCAGATCGCGCAGGCGTCGTTCCTCCGCCCGGCTGGGTGATTGATTGAACTGAGACGCCCGCGTTTATAGCACTTTGCAGATATTATACCATATCCCCGACCAGCTTTCCACCGCGACACAGTGTTTTTCTTATCGGAATTTCAGCGGAGGTACGACGCGTGACGCGAATTACGTCAATTAGCCTTGCGACCGGAGGGAGCGATCTGCGGTTTGCTTACCGCAGATGCGTCCAGGCTTAGTCTGCTCAAGGCTCAGCCTTGAACGGCAGAGTATTTTTTCCTTATCGGAATTTCAATGATGGAAGTGTGATAGGGCGCAGTCTCGCTCTATACAAAAATATGAAATTTATGATATAATGTCAGCAGAGTATTATAAACGCGGGCATATTAGCCCGATCATACCATCCAGCCGGGCGGAGGTACGACGCGTGCGCGTTCTGCCCGCCGCAGGCGCGGGAATGGAAAAGAGGAATGCTATGCAGCAGATCAATCAGAAAACAGTCCTGTTTGAACAGACGCCGATCCCCAAGGCGGTGTTCCAGCTGGCGGTTCCGACCATACTCAGTTCGCTGGTGATGGTGCTCTACAATCTCGCGGATACGTATTTTGTCGGAATGCTCAACGATCCTGTCCAGAACGCGGCCGTTACGCTGGCGGCTCCCGTGCTTCTGGCATTTAACGCGATCAATAACCTGTTCGGTGTGGGAAGCTCCAGCATGATGAGCCGCGCGCTCGGCCGAAAGGATTTCGATACGGTTTCCCGAAGCTCCGCATTTGGCTTCTATTCTGCGCTGGGCAGCGGGATCCTTTTTTCGATCCTGTGTACGGTGTTCCAGAATCCGCTGCTGGTCCTTCTGGGCGCGGACAGCACCACCACGGAAGCGACCCGCCAGTACCTGTTCTGGACTGTGAACTGCGGTGCGGCTCCTGCGATCCTCAACGTCGTGATGGCTTACCTTGTGCGCTCAGAGGGCTCCTCCCTGCACGCAAGCCTCGGCACCATGAGCGGATGCTTCCTGAATATCATTCTGGATCCTATCTTCATCCTGCCCTGGGGATTCAATCTCGGGGCCGGCGGCGCGGGCCTCGCCACCTTCCTTTCCAACTGTGTGGCCTGTCTCTACTTTTTCGTCCTGCTGTTTGTCCGGCGCGGCAATACATACGTCTGCATCAGCCCGAAAAAATTCAGTTTCCGGAAATCCATCGTTCTGGGTGTGTGCGGCGTGGGCGTCCCCGCCTCTATCCAGAACCTGCTCAACGTCACCGGCATGACCCTGCTCAACAACTTTACCTCCGCCTATGGGGCCGACGCCGTTGCCGCAATGGGAATTGCACAGAAGATCAATATGGTCCCGATGCAGGTATCCATGGGACTTTCTCAGGGGATTATGCCGCTGGTCAGCTATAATTTCGCCAGCCGCAATGTAAAGCGTATGAAAGGGACGGTCAGTTTTGCCAGAAAGATCGCCCTGCTTTTGATTATTACGGTTTCTGTTTTGTATTTTATTTTTCCCGGCGTATTTGTGCGCCTGTTTATGGACAATCCTACGATTATCGAATATGGTTCGCGCTTCCTGCGCGGCTTCTGCCTGGGCCTGCCGTTTTTGTGCCTGGACTTTTTGGCAGTGGGTGTGTTTCAGGCGTCCGGCATGGGCAAGGAAGCCCTTATCTTCGCCATCCTGCGCAAAATTGTGCTGGAAATCCCGGCGCTTTGCATCCTGAACTGGATCTTCCCGCTGTATGGTCTGGCTTATGCGCAGTTTACGGCGGAGATTGTTTTGGCGGCCGCGTCCATTGTCGTGCTGTCCCGGCTGTTCCGGCGTCTGGAAACGCCGTCGGGGGCGGGAGAGCCGTCGCACAGCTGATTGTACAATATGCCTTTTCTGCCCCTGACACAGCAGGCAGGAATCAAACAGAGAACAGGAGGAACTTATGGAACCCGAAGTGCGCAACCCGTATGAAGCTGCTGCCGGTACGCTGCTGATTGTGGATGATTCAGAGATCAACCGGGCGATCCTCGCGGAAATTTTCCGCGGTATGTACCGTCTGGAGGAGGCGGAAAACGGGCAGGAGGCCCTGGAGAAAATCCAAAGTCTGGGCGGGGAGATCTGCGCGATCCTGCTCGATGTGATCATGCCTGTTATGGACGGGATCTCGCTGCTGCGGGAGCTTGCCGGACGGGGGCTGCCGCAGAAAATCCCGGTGTTCCTGATCACCGCCGAGACGAGCGGCAGCGTGATCCAGGAGGCGTATGAGCTTGGCGTGATGGATGTAATCAGCAAGCCGGTGGTGCCGTATATGGTGCAGCGGCGCGTCAATTCCGTCATCGAGCTGTTTCAGGCGAGAAAGCGCCTCAATTCCGTGGTGGAGAAGCAGCGATCCGAGATATTGGAGCAGTCGCGCCGGATCCTCGAGCTCAGCCTCGGCATGATCGAGGCCCTGTCCACCGCGATCGAGTTTCGCAGCGGCGAATCCGGGGAGCATGTGCGGCGCATCCACGATATTACCAAATTCATGCTGGAAAAGACGAAGCTGGGACGCGGTCTGTCCCAGGAGGAAATCAGCCACATCGCGCTTGCTTCCATTATGCACGATGTGGGCAAGATCGCCATTCCGGACGCGATTCTCAATAAGCCCGGCAGGCTCACGCCGGAGGAGTTTGAGATCATGAAAACCCATACGGTGCAGGGCTGTACGCTTTTGGAAAAGATCCCACAGCTGCGCAGCCTTCCTGCTTTCGAGTATGCCTACGACATCGCGCGGCACCATCACGAGCGGTGGGATGGCCGCGGGTATCCGGATGGATTAAAGGGGAGCGAGATCTCTGTCTGGTCGCAGATTGTCTCCCTTGCCGATGTGTATGACGCCCTTGTGAGCAAGCGCGTTTATAAGGACGCCTTTGGCTTTGACGAGGCTGTGCAGATGATTTTGGACGGCAAGTGCGGCGCGTTCAGCCCGGAACTGCTGGACTGTTTCCTCTCTGTGGAGCCGCAGATCCGCCGGATGTATCACAAAAAATAAGAAGGAAAACGGGGAGGTTTTTCTATGGAAAAAGAGACAATGCTTTCGCTGGAACGTCTCGGCGTGGATACGGAAAGCGCGTTGGCACGCTTTATGAATAACGGGGCTTTATATGAAAAATTCCTGCGCAGGTTTGTACAGGATCAGAATTACGCGGCTCTTACAGAGGCGGTCCGCGAGGGACGGGTGCAGGACGCCTTTGCCGCGGCGCACACGCTCAAGGGGGTCAGCGCGAACCTGTCGCTGACACGGCTGACGGAGTCTGTCTCCGAGGTGGTGGAGGCCCTGCGCGCCGGGGATCTGGAAGCGGCGCGCGCTTTGATGCCTGCCGTGGAGGAAGCTTACCGGGAGATCACCGCGTTCCTCCGGGAGCTTCCCGCATGAGCCGCGGGAAAAGGTTCCGTGCCCTTATCAGGTCGGCCCGGTTTAATCTGCTGATGATGGCGCTGTTCCTGGCGCTGTCCATCGTGGGTATGGATATCCTCCAGCGCAGCCTGCTGGCGAATTCGCAGGAGACGGGAATGTCGCTTGCCCAGAGCTTTTCCGTGGAGGAAGAGCGCAACATATTTGCTTATGAAACGCTGATGGAGCTGGAATCCGAGTATTTGGAAAGCTATCTTCAGGAGGGAGCGTCGGAGGAAGAGCTTCAGGAATGGATATCTTCTCTTTATGAGAACGTGAACAGCGTCTTTGATAAGACGCCGATCGATCCCTATGCCGTGGTGGACGGCAGGGTTATCGCGGCCCAGCCGTGGGAGGGCGACGAGGCTCTGGATCTGGAAAGCACCGTGTGGTACCGCCCCGCGCTGGAAGCGGACGGGGAAACCGTTTTTTCAGATGTTTATATGGATGCGATCCATGATCGGCCCGTCATAACGATTTCCAAAAAATGCGGCGAGTCCAATGCCGTTTTGGCGTTCGACATTTTTCCGGAAAATTTCAGGATTACCTCCAATGCACAGGAGCTGCCGCAGGGCAGTTCCTATTATCTGTGCGATACCGGCGGCACGCTTCTGTATTTCCGTTCCGCAGCGGATATTACCACAGAGCAGGCGCAGGAATATGTGGATATGCTCCTTTCCCGGATTACGGAGGGATCCCTCCATGCCCCCGAGTCCTATGTCTATGATATGAACGGCAGGCAGCGCGCTGTTTATTATAATACGGCCCAAAATGGATGGATTTCGATCATAACGGTTCCGTACCGCACCATTCTGGAGGATCTGCGGCGGCTCACGTTCTGGTTCTCGATCCTGTTTGGCATTTTCCTGCTGTTTACGGTGCTGGTAGCTGTGCGCGAATACCGTCTGAACCGCGATATCAACCGCACGAACGAAACGGTCCGTGTGCTGGGAAATTCCTATTACGCCATTTACCGCATTGATTTCGGGAAAGCGACCTATGATATGATCAAAGGCTCCGACTATATCCGCAGCCGTCTGCCGCGCAAGGGCGATTACGAAAAGTTTCTGCGGGCTTCCGGTGAAGTAATTGAAAAGAACGCGTATCAGGAATTTATCGAGACCTTTTCGCTGGAAAACATCCGCGCGCTTGTCGCCAAACGGACGCGTGATTTCGGCGGCGATTTCCTGCGCCTTTTTGACACCGGCTACCGGTGGGTGAATGTGCGCCTGTTGTTTGACGAGTCGCTCAATCCGAATGAAGCGGTGCTCTGCTTCCGTGAAGTGGATGCGGAAAAGCAGCAGCAGCTTCAGCATTTGGAGCTGCTGCGGAATTCTTTGGAGACGGCGAAAAAAAGCGAGGAATCGCAGAAGCGGTTCTTTTCCTCGATGTCCCACGATATGCGCACCCCGCTCAACGCGATTCTGGGACTTTCTGATTTGGCCGGGAAGCATCTGGACGATCCCGGAGCTGTCAAAGAATATCTTTCCAAAATTCATTATTCCAGCAGCCACCTGCTCATGCTGATCAATGATATTCTTGAGATCTCGCGGCTGGAGCAGGGACAGCTTTCGTTGGAAAACCAGACCTTTGATCTGGAAAAATGCGTGCGCGATTGCTGCAATGTGTTTGAAATCCAGGCAAAGCAGCAGGACAAGAAGTTTTCGCTGCGGTTCCAGGCGGAGGACACGATGGTGTCCGGCGACGCTTTCCGGCTGGGACAGATCCTGAATAATCTGTTGTCCAACGCGCTGAAATTTACCGCGCAGGGGGATTCCGTCTCGGTGGACGTGCGGCAGGTGCAGAATCAGGAGTATGGAAGATATCAGATCTCGGTGCAGGATACGGGCGCGGGGATGTCTGAAGAGTTTCTGGAAAAGATATTCGTTCCCTATGAGCGGGAGACGAGGTTCGGCGCGCGCAACGTACAGGGAACCGGTCTGGGAATGCCGATCGTAAAGAGCATTATTTCGCAGATGGGCGGACAGATCACGGTATCGAGCAGGCTTGGCGAGGGCAGCACGTTTACGGTTACGCTGCCGCTCGTCCCGGTGCGGCAGGAGGATCGCGCCGCGGAGGACGTGTCTGAGAGCCAGGATCAGGCCCAGAGGCGGACGGCCAGTCTGGAGGGACGGCGCATCCTGCTGGCGGAGGACAATGAGATCAACATGGAAATTACGACGGAGATCCTTCAGATGAACGGCGTCCTGGTCACGCAGGCGTGGAACGGGCGCGAGGCGGTGGAAGCGTTTGAGCGGTCGGCGCCCGGAGAATTTGATGCGATTCTGATGGACATGCAGATGCCGGAAATGGACGGCTGCGAGGCTGCCCGGCGGATCCGCCGCCTGCCGCGGGAGGATGCTGCAAAAATCCCGATTCTGGCGGTCACGGCGAACGCGTTCGCGGAGGACATTGCCGCCACCACCAAGGCCGGCATGAACGCACACATCTCCAAGCCAATTGATTTCTCTGTCCTCTGCGACACCCTCTCCTCGTTTCTGCCGGGCTGACGGCGCCCGGCCCGGGGCTGCGCCCCGATCCCCGGCAGGGCTTCCGCCCTGTTCCGAGGGCCTCCGCGGCCCTCGACCCGCGGCAGGGTTTACCACCCTGCACCCGTCTGGGGACTTGTCCCCAGACCCCACTGCCGCCCGAGCGCGGAGGTTGTCGGGCCATAGTGTCGAGGCGGAGGCGTTTTTTGATTTTATTCCGCGCGTCTGCGGAGGGAATATTATAATTTTTTAAATATTTTGGTTTAGCAATTTACGAAGTGAAAATGTTTTTAGAGAAATATAATAATATAAAAATGTCCGGAAAAGCAGGATGAAACAGAGATTTAAGGAGTGGTTTATGTGGTCAGCATACAGGATGTTGCGAAAAAGGCGGGGGTATCAGTAGCGACTGTATCAAGAGTAATGAACAACAAAAAGAACATTTCTCAAAAAACACGTGAACAGGTGCTGTCTGCTATGAAAGAGCTGGATTATCAGCCTAACGAAATAGCACGCAATTTGTTTTATAAAAAGACAGACATCATTGGTGTTATCATTCCTGATATTGGCCATCCCTTTTATTCCAATTTGGTACGTGAGATCGAAATACGGCTATATTCCTTGGGCTATAAAATCATGCTTTGCAGTACATCGTTAGTTCCTTTGAGAGAAAAGGAGTATATCGACATGCTGCGCAGGCATATGGTGGACGGTATTATTATTTGTACACATAGTCTGGATGTGGAGGATAGTCTGGGCGGCGGAGTGGATTATCATCACCTTTCCATTCCTCTGGTCTCCATCAATCGTGTTATTGGAAAAAATATTGCCACGGTGTATTCTGATCACCGCCGAGGCGGAGAGCTGGCCGCTAAAAAATTGTTGGATAATGGCTGCCGGCAGATTCTGCAAATATTTGGAGAGAGGCATATTGTTTCTCATTCTGATGACAGACATACGGAATTTGCCCGCTGTATTTCGCAAAGTGACGCGGAACTAATCAATTATCGTATGGAGAATGATACATTTGATTTTGCAGAATATTCTCAATTGGCGGCACGTCTTTTAAAGCAATATCCCCAAATAGACGGAGTATTTGCAACAGATTTAATTGCCGCTGCTTTTATACACGAAGCTAAGAAGATTGGACGCAGTATTCCGGAGGATTTAAAGATTATTGGAATTGACGGTACTGTTATTGCTAAAGTAGTTTCTCCGGTGCTTACTTGTGTCAGGCAGGATATACAGCAATTGGCATCTAAAAGTGTAGAAGCACTGATGACACAAATCAATCATAAGACCTTAAACTCGAATGAAATCTTAGTGGGTATTTCCCTGGAAGAAGGAGAAACCACCTTGTAGGATGAGTTAAGGGCGAATAGGAATACATACATCTTGACAGGGAAGGTGCAATGTTGTATTGCTCAGTTACAAAGTATGCTTGCAAAGTGTATAAAATGCTTGGTCGCTGTAGAGCTATCACTCTACAGCGACCTTCTTTTGTATGCTTTAGCAATATGAGAATCTCCCAGCTTTGCCGGGGATCATGACTCTATGTATAAGCGTTTGGATGGTATTTAATATTGGATCTGCCGTTTGTTGTGTGTTAATTTTGTAGATTAAGATATTGTTGTACGTATTTATTTTTTAATTTCAAAGGTGAGCTATTCTAGTAATGTTTTCCTGACCTATTTATATGCCTCATCTCAGGTAACAAATTTTAAGCGATTACCAGAATCTCATTATTGATTTTCAGTTT
>DVHF01000102.1 GCA_018712265.1 Candidatus Gallacutalibacter pullicola | reverse complement strand
CAATCAGGTATGTATGCAAACTCAAACAAATCTGTTTCCATCTGCTTTTGGTTCCTTTCAGTGGATTTTTCGGTATTTTTGGCTTTTCCGTACGTTCTGGAGAAGCTCGGATTTTATGGAGATACTGAGCATAAGACAAGCTGAATTACCGGATTTAGACACAGTCAAAAATATTGCGGAGATGACAATCTCTGAAATTTATCCCCACTACTATCCGAAAGGTGCAGTGGAATTTTTTCTTGCACACCATCATCAGGATCAAATTTTGAAGGATATCAAAAAGAACAGAGTCTTTCTTTGCTTTGATATATCGAAAAACGCTGTTGGTACAGTTACGATAAAGGAAAATGAAATATGCAGGCTTTTTGTGCTTCCACCCTGTCAGAGAATGGGATATGGCAGAGAAATGCTTGATTTTGCGGAAGAAGCAATCGCAGGCCGGTATTCCAAAATTTTGCTGGACGCTTCGCTGCCAGCAAAAAAGATGTATCTCAAAAGAGGGTACAGAAGCACGGAATTCCAAATCATCCCCACAGCGGGCGGTGACTTTTTGTGCTATGATATTATGCAAAAACAGGTATAAATCAAAATCTCCGGAGGGATGGCTGTGGAAATAAAAGAAGTCAGGAACCATAAAAAGCAATATCTTTCCCTGCTGCTGTTGGGCGACGAACAGGAGGAAATGATAGACCGCTATCTGGAAAGAGGAACGATGTATGTGCTTCTGGACGGCGGCAGTGTGAAAAGCGAGTGTGTCGTCACAGACGAGGGGAACGGGATCCTTGAAATCAAGAATATAGCGACAGAGCCAGATTGTCAGGGAAAAGGGTATGGAAAAGCCCTCATCGAGTTTATTTCCGAAACATACAGGGGCAGATATTCGGTTTTGCAGGCAGGGACAGGTGACAGTCCGCTGACAATTCCCTTTTACGAAAAGTGCGGTTTTCATCGTTCCCATGTCGTGAAGAATTTTTTTATCGATCATTATGACCATCCCATATATGAAGATGGGATTCAGCTGGTGGATATGATCTATCTGCGCAAGAAACTGTAAAAATCATTCATTAACGATAGAAAAGAGACGGAGTTCCAAAGCCCCGTCTCTTTTTTCATGCCTATTTGTTCTCCGACTGCGCAATCCGCACAGCATAGGTGATTGCCTCAAGCAAGCTCGTTTCGTCCGCCTGATTTTTCCATGCGATGTCGAAAGCAGTTCCGTGATCGACAGAAACACGGATAATCGGGAGCCCAAAGGTGATGTTTACTCCGCTGATGGACGCCTTTTCTCCCGGATTCCAGGTGAAGCCCGCGCACTTGATCGGGATGTGGCCCTGATCGTGATACATTGCCACTACGATATCGTAAAGCCCGGAAAGCGCCTTGGGGAAGATGCTGTCCGGCGGCAGGGGACCCTCTGCACGGATTCCCTCCCGGACTGCCTGCTCCACGGCCGGACATATCTCTTCGATTTCCTCACGGCCGAACAGCCCGCCCTCGCCGGCATGGGGATTCAGCCCGGAAACGCCGACCCGCGGCGATTCGATTCCCATAGCGCGGCAAGCCTGATCAGCGAGACGGATCACCTCGTATACACGCTCTTTTTTGCATCTGTCGCACGCTTCCCGCAGGGATACATGGGTAGATACGTGCACAACCCGCAGGTTTCCGTGTGCCAGCAGCATTGTGTAGTGCTGGGTTCCTGTCTGCTCTGCATAGATTTCCGTATGGCCGGAATAGTGGTGGCCCGCCATCTGGATCGCCGCCTTATTGAGAGGCGCCGTTACAGTAGCGTCGATCTTTTTCTGCATTGCCAGGGAAATCACAGATGTGACCGCCTGGAAAGCGGCGTCCCCGCAGGCGGCGGACTCCTTTCCTGTCTCGAACGGGATATCGTCCAGAATCCCCAGATCAAAAACGTCGATCGTGCCGTATTCAAACAGGCAGTCCTCCACGCGGTGGACCGGATGGATCTGTACAGTTCCGCCCAGCAGCTTGGCGGCACGGTCGAAAATTTTGGCGTCTCCCACGGCGAGCGGGGAGCATTGATCATACACGTCCTTGCGGGAAAGGGACTTTACCACAATTTCCGGCCCTACGCCCGCGGGATCCCCCATTGTGATCCCGACAACCGGTTTTTTCATGAATATCTCCTCCTGTTTCCAGATTTTGTTTTACAGGATGGCTGCATCCCAAACAGAAATTTTGAGACCGCGAGCCTGCCGAAGAGGCAGAACCGTTACGGCTGGGATGCGGTTCAATCCGCGAAAAGGCAGGACATACCTTCCGGAACAACGGTAATCGTACCGTGAGAATGGCCCAGAACAGAATCGGCAAGACGGAGGGCCTCTTCCAGAGAACGGGCGGGCAGCATATGCAGCGCCCGGACCATCGATTCCTCCGCTTCGCTGATCAGGATCACGGTATTCCGGCACAGAATCCGCGCGAAGATCTGCGACTGCCACTGATCGGCTTCCGTCGCGTCCTGCGGCACGAGGAGAATGCGATCCAGAATCGCGCGCGAGGACGGCTCATTCCGGAACGTATCGAAAAAGCCCTGTCCGCCGTGACCGTCCTCACAGCGGGCCGCCACAATGATCACGCCGTTTTGGCGGCACGTCATTTCCGCTGTGGCCATACTCTTGACAGCCTGATAAATATTTTGATCCAGCGGATATCCGTTGTTGCTGGTGACGACAATATCCGATTCGATGGGCTCGGCATGACACAGGGAGGAAAGAAACTCCGCTCCGGCGAGGTGCGCTTCGTTGCAGTCCCCAGCGAACGCGCCGATGATTTCGTGCGCTGAATTGATGACCACGTTCAGGATGAACCGGAGCTTTGCCGCTCTTGCCGCAAAAATCATATCGCGGTGGATGGGATTTCCCTCCAGAACGCCGTAGCGCGCGTGATCATCCGCGATAAATTTGGAACAGTGGTTCGCATAGACGGTCTTGCGGGCGGCGATCCCGGGAAGCACGCTTTTCCGCCCGCCGGAAAATCCGGCAAAGAAGTGGGGCTCGATGAAGCCCTCGGAGACGAGAAGATCGGCTTCGGCGGCAAGACGGTCGATAATCAGTTCGCCGCCGCTGGGAAGCGTCCCAAGGGAGACCAGATTTTCGGAATCGTCGCAGTCGTGAACCACAATTTTTTCCCGATCGCATATTTCATCCCCGAATTTGCGGCGGAGCTCAGCCTGCGTCGTCCCGCGGTGACAGCCGGTAGCGATCAGGATGGTGATGTCTGCCTGCGGATTGCCCGCGCGGATCTCCCGAAGCATCGGCGGGATCAGGAATTTACTCGGCACGGGCCGGGTGTGATCGCTTGCGATAATCACGATCTTCTGTGCTCCGGCAGCCAGATCCCGCAGAGCAGGCGATCCGATCGGCGCACGCAGGGCCTGTTCTACCAGTTCCTCCTGAGAAAGAGCAGGCCGGTATTCATCCAGATGGCTGCGCACAATCCCGGATACACGGGAATCGGGCAGTTCTCCCTCCAGAAATCCATCTCCATAAGGAAGCAAAATCTGCATGGCTCGTTCCTCCTTTTATGAACGCGCGGAAAAGAGGCTGGTTCCTCCGAAATAGCCGAGAAGCTGGGAGAGCTTCTGCCCCTGTTCCACAAGGAAATCCTTGTATTCGTCAATTTTTTGATAGGTCATTCGGGAGATAGGACCGGTCACGCTCAGCCCGGCAACGACATTTCCCGTGTAATTGTAGATTGGCACGGCGATGCATCGCGCGCCGATTTCACACTCCTCGTCGTCGTAGGCGTATCCCTGACGCCGAATCTGCGCAAGGCGTTCCACAAGCCCTGCCTTTGTTGTGATGGTATTCGCGGTCAGAGCGGGAAGTCCCTTGATGGCGATGAGACGATCGATCTCCGGTTCGGTATAGTTGAGCAGCAGCAGCTTTCCCACGCCGGTGGAATGGAGCGGGGCGCGGTTGCCGATGCGCTGCATGGTCTGGAGCATCTGATCGGAGGTGTGCACCACGCCGATATAAACGGCCTCCATGTCCTGTTCCTCTGCAAGACAAACCGATTCCCCAAACCGCGCGCAGATCTGTTTCATGATTGGCAGAGCCAGATCGTAAAGCCGGAGGTTGGCGCTGACTTTATTCGCTACGGTACAAAGCTTGAGTGTGAGGGAGTACTGCAGCGTGTTGGGATCCTGCCAGAGATAATCGCGTTCCATTAAAGAGCTTAAAAAACGAAGAACCGTGCTTGGACTCATGGAAAGCCCCTCGGCGATGTCCTTCAGGCGCATCGGCTCGTTGTTGTGCTCCGCCAAAAATTCAATGATGTCCAGCATCTTGGCGGAAGACTGGTTGGACGAGTACGGCTTGGGATTCATGGTGCAAAACCTCCTGACAGAATTCTGTATGGTTTATCCGGAGGCTATGGAGAGAAGGGCAGACAAGGCGCGCCTTTCTTTTCGGACGGCAGTCCTCCGGGGAAATTATGATGATATTTTTCACCATTATATCATTTTGTGATAATCAATTTCAATATCCAAAAATACCAAAGATCTCTCTATATCCCTATATAAAATCCTTGAAAAACGGAAGTTGATTTCAAATTTAGAAATTATATTTTATCAAATCATCAAAATAATAAATTTTTTTGAAAAAGGTATTGATTTATCGTAGAAAATGTGATAAGCTAATGACAAATCGAAATTGGATTTCAAAAAGTAAAAATCTGATGACTGATTTTGGACTCTGAATAATATTTTGCAAAGGAGTAGAGGGAGTCATGATTGTAAGCGAAGCAATTGTCAGGATCCTCGAAAAAGAAGGCATCACAGATGCTTTCGGGATTCCCGGCGCGAGCATCAACGGGCTGTACAAGTTTATGGGACAGAGCAAGATCGCCCATTATACGGTGCGCCACGAGGAGGCTGCCGTACACGCGGCGGGCGGTTATTACCGTGCCAGCGGGAGAATGGCTGCGGCTCTGTGCACCTCCGGCCCCGGCGCGACGAATTTCACTACCGGCCTTTATACGGCCCATGTGGATTCCATCCCGCTGATCGCCATCACCGGCCAGGCTGTTACCGGCCAGCTGTTCAAGGACGCGTTCCAGTGCATCGACATCGCAACGATTGTTGCACCGGTGACGAAGAAATCCTGGTGCGTCAGAGACAAGGATCAGGTCGTAGAAGTTTTCCATGAGGCATTCCGCATTGCCCGTGAGGGGAAGCCGGGCCCGGTTCTGATTGACCTGCCGCTCGACGTTCAGAATGCTGAGATCGAGTTTGATCCGGATTCCTATGTGCCGTATCCGATCGAGAAGAAAGGTCCGGACGCTGCGAAAATCCAGCAGGCTGTCGAGATGCTGAAGGGCGCCAAGAATCCCGTCATCATCATGGGCGGCGGCGTTGTAGAGGCGAACGCCTGCGAGAAGTGCGTCGAGCTTGCAGAGCTGCTGAATATCCCGGTGATTACTACATATATGGCAAAGGGCGGTATCCCGATTGATCATCCGCTCAACGCGGGCCACGCTGGTATCCAGGTCGGTCAGCCGATCGGCAACCGCGTACTGCTTGATTCTGATATGGTGCTCGGCATTGGCTGCCGCTTCACCGATCGCCACACCGGTTCCATTAAAGAATACCGCGGCGATCGCAAATTTATCCACATCAATGTGGAGCCCAAGGAAATCGATAAGATTTTCCCGGCAGATCTCGGTATCGTTTCCGACGCCGGTCTCGCTATCAACGCGCTGATTGAGGAAGTCAAGAAGCAGAACGTTGCGAAGCGCGAGGGAACCGCGGAGAAGCTCGCTGAGCTGCGTCCGGCCCTCAAGAGAAAGACCGATATGGATTGCATCCCGATCCATCCGCACCGCGTGTTCGGCGCGATGAACGAGGCGTTCGGTCCGGATACACTGTTCACCACCGGCTGCGGCATTACGCAGATCTGGTCCGGCCAGCTTCAGGAGATCGACAAGCCGCGTCATTATCTGCCTTCCGGCGGCGCAGGCACCCTGGGCTACGATATCCCGGCGGCGTTCGGCGCAATGACGGCACAGCCCGGCAAGCGCGCTGTGGCTGTCATGGGTGACTTCGGCTTCACGTTCCATGTGCAGGAGCTTGCTACCTGCGCCAAGTATAACCATCCGGTAATCGTCGTTATCGTCAACAATGCTTATCTCGGCCTGATCCGTCAGAACCAGAAGTACGCTTATGGTTACGAGTATGCAGTTGAGATGAAGGAAGATCACGGCATGGTCGATTATGTCAAGGTTGCTGAGGGTCTGGGCTGCGCTGGCGAGCGCGTGTTCCGTCCTGAGGATCTTGTCCCGGCAATGAAGAGGGCGCAGGAGTCCCTCAAGCCGTACATTATCGACGTTGTTGTAGAGGAGCAGGCTGACTGCTCGATGGGCAACTCGATCGATAAGGTTGTGGAGCACTGAGGAACAGCCTCAGGCTGCACACAACAGGCGCTGGGGAGCGCCTGAGAATTTGGGGAGTTTTGAGTTTTGCCGCACAGGAAAGTAGTCCCGTGCCGGCAGGCGTGCGCCGGCGCATGAAAAAGGTCCGGAACCGCTTTTGAGAGGTATGGCTGGAACGGGGGATTCCGTTTATCAATAAATTTGGTATCACCGAGAATCCCCCAACTGCATAACAACGCATATTTAAAAAGGTTGTTTGTTTCCATAAAAGAATCAAACGGCCTTTTTCGCTTTATTTTCCCATTTTTCTCGTATGTAAAAAAAGCATAGGTACTGATAGGGATACTCTACAATTTATTGACGGCTGTCATCCCATATATCCCTATTACAAATAAACGAATGTATACTTGTTATTGGACAGACCGATCATACCGTTGGTATCGTTGTTGTACTTCGAAGTGGCGTACTCGGAAATCGGAATGTGCGTCTGATCGACCATCTCCGTATCATAAAGGACCGGAGGATTTCCTTATATTCCGGCGTATCGAAACCGGTCGCGGTGAAATCCAGAGTGCATGTGACTGTGCAGGGCAGCTCCGGTGACTGCGGGATGTTCCCCGGCGCGTACCATCCGGTCTATCCGTATCCTTACCATGTTATCACCGTAAAATAAGAAAGGAAGCAAGCCAATGAGCCAGTTTATTACCGAATCGCTTCAAACCCCTGTCAATTACGAATATGATGTCGCAGTTGCAGGCGGCGGAACCGCCGGTGTTGTCGCGGCCCTTGCCGCTGCGCGCAACGGCGCAAAGACCATCCTGATCGACCGCTACGGTTTCCTGGGCGGTTCCATGATCAACGGCGCGGGCCCGCTGCACAGCTTTTTCAACCTTTACAAGGCGTTCCCGGGCGCGGAAAAGATTCAGGTGATCCGCGGCATCCCGGACGAGATCGTTACCCGCATGAAGGAACGCGGCGGTTCCCCGGGTCATCTCGAGCAGGATAAGGGCGGCAACTACGATTCCGTCATCACCCTTATCGACTGGGAGATCTTCAAGGAGGTCATCTTTGAGATGATGGAGGAGGCCGGCGTCAAGATCCTGCTCCACACGATGGTGGTCGGCGCTGTCAAGGAGGGGAACACCGTCAAGGGCCTGATCATCGAGGGCAAATCCGGCCGTGAGGCCATCCTCGCGCACGCTGTGATCGATACGACTGGCGACGCCGATGTGGCGGCCTTCGCAGGCGCGAACTTCACCAAAAAGCACGACACCACCTCGGTCGGGTTCCCGTTCGGCATGACGAACGTCGATATGGAGCGCCTGGTGAAATTCCTTGGCGAGCACGATATGATCAACCAGATCATCCGCGGGGACAAGGGCAGCGACATCGACCACGTCATTCGTCTCGGCTTCGAGCTGAAGAAAATGCCGGAGTTCAAGGAGTTCATGGAAGAAAATCAGATGTGGGGCCCGCTCGGCGCATCGCTGCACGAGAATAACTACACCTACATCAACGGCGTGAACCTCTCCTGTGTGGATACCACGAGCACAGAGGCCCTGTCCCAGGCGGAAATCATCCTGCGCCGCCGCGCGATGGCGCTTGCGGACCGCATGGTGAAGTATCTGCCGGGCTTTGAGAAAGCCTATGTCAGCTGGACGCCGGTGGCAGTCGGCGTGCGCTACACGCGCGTAGTGGAGTGTGAGCACGACATGACGCTTGACGAGATTGTCAACGGCCAGCGTTTTGACGACGAGGTCATGCTCTACGGCTTCCATGACTGCGCGCCGCGCATCATGATCAAGGACGCGAAATACTACGGTATCCCGTACCGGGCATTCCTGCCGAAGAATGTGGAGGGCCTGCTGGTGGCCGGCCGCCTGATCACAAGCGATTGGAGCGCGCATATGTCCACCCGCAACACGGCCTCCTGCATGGCGCAGGGCCAGGCGGTCGGAACCGCTGCCGCACTGAGCGCCAAGGCAGGCGTCGCACCGCGTGATCTGGATGTGCAGCAGCTCCGTGAGACGCTCCGCAGCCAGAACGTGTTCCTCGGTTAAGCAGAGAACGGACAGGCGGCATATCCAAATTTTCTCCTCCGCCGTCTGACAGAAAATTACATACGCAGTTTACACGGCCCTCTCTGGACAAATTGTTTCAGAGGGGGCCGCTTTCTGTTCGGAGATTTGTTTCTCCGCTCTGCTGATCTTCGCGATCTGCGTGCAGGCTTGGCCCGCCCTTTTGAAAAAGGCGGATGAAAACTCTAATTTTTGACCGACGCTTTGAACGGCTGAGTTTCCGGAGTTCGCGAAAAAATCAGGCAAATTATCTATAAATTTTACAAAAAGAAGTAGAAAAACTACATTGAAACTGCTCCGATACATTGCTATAATGTGTGAAGAATCCAACAACAAAGGAGGAGTCGCTTTTGTTTTTTACATTGGAAAAAATGCTGAGACGCGTCCAGGAGCTTGGCGAGAGACGCTATCTCAACACGGAGAGCATCGCCCCGATGGAGGCCATGGAGGGGACAAACGGGTACGACGAGGTGTACACCGGGATCCCCGAGACGTTCGACGGCAAGCCTTTCGCACTGGGAGATCGGTTCTGCGGCAAGGATAAATTCCTGTGGCTGCGCAAGACGGTCACGATCCCGCAGAGCGTCGAGGGCTGTGAGGTAACCGGCCTGTTCGACTTCGGCAAGACGGGCGGCGGCTTCAACAGCGGCTTTGAATCGCTGCTGTACATCGACGGCCATCCGTATCAGGCGGTGGATACCTACCATCACGACGTCCCGCTGGAAAAGCTGGCAGGGAAACAGGTGACGATGACGTTCCTGCTCTGGACGGGCCGCGGCGGTCAGGAGTATGAGACCGTATTCGAGCACGAATTCCGCAGGGCCGATCTGGGCTATCTGCATAAGGCCACGGACGAGCTGTATTACCTCTGCCGCGCCGCGCTGGAAACGGCGCAGATCCTGCCGGAGGACGACTGCAGCAGGGACGCCCTGTTCGACGCGATGGAGCGCAGTATGCTGTGCCTGAACTGGGACGAGGACAAATTCTACGATTCCGTCCCGGCGGCGCTCGACTGCATCAAAAAGGTTCTGGCGGAAAATAAGACGGAAAGCCCCGTTACAGTGCACTGCGTCGGCCAGACGCATATCGACGTTGCGTGGCTGTGGCGGTATAAGAATACCCGCGAAAAGGTGCAGCGTTCCTGCGCGACGGCCCTGCAGCTCATGGACGAATTCGATCAGTTCGTGTTCCTGCTGACGCAGCCGCAGGTCTATCAGTACCTCAAGGAGGACTGCCCGGAGCTGTACGAGCGCGTGAAGGAAAAGGTAAAATCCGGCCAGTGGGAGCCGGAGGGCGGCATGTGGCTTGAGGCCGACTGCAACATCAGCTCCGGTGAGGCGTTGGCGCGCCAGTTCCTGCACGGGATCGGCTTCTTCCAGCGCGAGTTCGGCAAAACGTGCGAATATTTGTGGCTCCCGGACGTATTCGGATACAGCTGGGCGCTGCCGCAGATCCTCAAGCAGTGCAATATCAAGACGTTCATGACCACCAAGATCAGCTGGAACCAGTTCAACACCATGCCCAACGACGTGTTCTTCTGGAGAGGCATCGATGGCAGCGAGGTTCTTTCGTACTTCATGGAGGTTCCGACGGAGCACGGCAACATTACCGACCGTTTCTCCACCTACAACGGCATGATGGATCCGCGCACCATTGCGGGCAGCTGGAAGAAATTCCGCAACCGCGATATTTCCAAGGACGTCCTGGTGGGCTACGGCTACGGCGACGGCGGCGGCGGCGTCACCCGCGATATGGTCAAGATGGAGCTTGCCATGCAGAAGATTCCCGGCCTGCCGAACGTCAAGCCGGACTCGGCGGGCAATTTCTTCCGCAAGCTGCACAAGTCCGTGGAGGAAACGGATCACTACATCCAGACATGGGACGGCGAGCTGTATCTTGAGTACCACCGCGGCACCTATACCACGCAGGCCAAGAATAAGCGCTGGAACCGCAAGCTGGAGCTGAAGCTTTCCGAGACCGAATGGCTTTCCAGCCTGTATGCGCTTTCCGGCGGGAAGTATCCGCAGGAGACGCTGTATAAGGGCTGGGAGACGGTCCTGCGCAACCAGTTCCACGACGTGATCCCCGGATCCTCTATCCAGGAGGTCTACGAGGATTCCCGCAAGCAGTATCAGGAGACAGACGACGCGGTCAATGCTGAGCGCAAGCAGATCTTCTCCGGCATGGCGGATGGTTCTGCAACCGATTATACAGTGTTCCATTTCGGCAGCTTCGCCAGAAACGACTGCGTAGAGCTGCCGGTCACAGCCGACGGTTCCTTCCAGACAGAGGACGGCGCGGTTCTGGACAGCCAGAAAACGGCGGACGGCACGCTTGTCTCCGTTCCAATGGATGCGGACTCCCTCGTTTCCGTAAAGTTTGTCCCCGGCGCGGCTGCGGCAAAGGAAAGCCCGTTCTCCTATTCCGAGGCGGATCGCGTGCTGGAAACGCCGCATTACACGCTTGTCTGGAACGAGTCCGGCTGGCTCCGCTCCGTCTGGGATAAGGACAACGGACGCGAGGTCCTGCGCGGCGAGGGCAACCGCCTCGAGATCTTCGAGGATAAGCCGATGAATTATGACGCGTGGGATATCGACATCTATTACACGCAGAAGATGGAGACGCTTTCGCTCGCCGGCGCTCCGAAGGTGATCGAGAACGGCGCTCTGCGCATGGTGCTCCGCTTTGAGTTCACTTACAATAAATCCTCCTTTACGCAGGATGTGATCGTCTACCGCGACAGCCGCCGCATCGATTTCGTCACCCACGCAGACTGGCACGAGAGCCATCGCCTGCTCAAGGCCGCATTCGATGTGGATATCCGCAGCACCCGCGCGACGTACGACATCCAGTACGGCCATGTGGAGCGCCCGACACACTGGAATACCAGCTGGGATTGGGCAAGGTTCGAGGTCGTGGGCCACAAGTGGGCGGATCTGTCCGAAAACAACTACGGCGTCAGCCTGCTCAACGACTGCAAGTACGGCTACAATATCAAGGACAACGTGATGAAGCTTTCGCTGCTGCGCAGCCCGAAGCGTCCGGATCCCACGGCCGACATGGGAACGCATGACTTTACATACGCGCTCCTGCCGCACACCGGGATTGTCACGGAGGGCGACACCATTCAGGAGGGCGCTGCCCTGAACCTGCCGCTTCAGTATTTTGAGGGCAAGGCAAAGGATTCCGGCAAGGCGATCGTCCGTCTGAGCGATCCGTCGCTCTATCTGGATGCGGTCAAGCGCGCAGAGGACGGCGACGGCTATGTGATCCGTGTGCATGAATGCAGAGGCGGCGCACATGAAGTACAGCTCACGTCCGATTACGGGATTAAGAGATTTGCCCCGTGCAATCTTCTGGAAGAAAAGACGGGCGAGGTTGAGGAAGGCGGCACGATTTCGTTTGGTATCAAGCCGTTTGAGATCCGCTCGTACCGCGTCTGGTTTTAAGGCGGCCCAAAGAAGCAGATGAGCAAACAGGGGACATCCGCGCGAGGCGGATGTCCCCGATTTTGCGATCCCCCGGGCGAAGCGGATCCGGCCCGGGAAAATCCCTCTCAGTTGAGCAGCGCAGTTCCGATGTTGAGATAGGTGGCGAACAGGATCCACAGCAGATAAGGGATCAGAAAATACATTGCTGTTTTGCGCAGACGGTAAAACTTGATCATCGTCAGGATCACAAGGACATCCAGCAGAAGGATCACAGCGACGGATCCCCACAGCAGTTGGAAACGGAAAAAGACGATGCTCCACAGAAAATTGACGGTAAGCTGCGCGGTATAAAAGATCAGAGCTTTCCTTTTGCGCACGTTTGGCGCGCCGGAATCAGCAACTAGGAAGGCGGCGATCCCCATCAAAGCGTACAGGATCCCCCATGCGATCGGAAATACCCAGCCGGGAGGGGAGAACGGCGGCAGGAACAGGGTATCGTAGACGGCTCCGGAATCCCCTGCAAGGAGACCGGATACCATGCCGATCAGCTCCGCCAGCACTATGCTGATCAGCAGACTGGTCAGATTAAGTTTTTTCAAAGCACCACCTCCATCTGGATTTAATTATATGCGCAGAACCAGCCTTCTATGCGGCTGGACAGAGGAGATCCCCCCTAAAGGAAAAGCCCGCCGTACAGCCGGCGGGCTTTCAAATACTTAAAAAAGTCTGTGATGCTTTGTAATCTTTCCCATCCTGTCAGGAAAAGTTCCTGCATCCTGCTGAGAAACAGCAGATAAATTCACTGTATTGGAATTCACGCGCTGTGCGCAGAACCAGTCCGCTCAGTCAAAATCGTACCAGTCGTCCTCGTAATCGCGCTCGGTTTTTACAATTTCACCGGTGGAGGCGTCGATGTCGAACGTGTACTCCCAGCTGCCGCTGCGAACTTCGATCTCGTAGACAGTGCGGCCGCGCTCACGATCGTAGTCGATATCTGTGATAATGCCGTCGGACACCTGACTTAAAGCAAGCTGCTCGGCCTGCTCGCGGGTGATCTGCGTCCCGGAGGAGTTGCTGGATGTACCGGCTCCGGTGCTTGTAGAAGGATTGGATGTCGTGGGGGTAGTCGGTGCGGACGGTGTTGTGGAGACAGGGGATCCGCTCAAATACTGGTTGTAGTAGGCGGCGTCGCCGTCGCGCTCATAGTTGTTGCGCAGGATCTTGCCGTCATCAGCGCCGATAACCACATCGTACTCATAGTCGCCGTACCACACCTCTGCCTCGTAAACAACGCCGAGGTTATAGGAGTCTTTCAGTTCGAGCTTGGAAACAATGCCGCCGCCCACTTCTTTCAGGGCTGCGTCGCGTGCCTTTGCAAAGGTGATGTAGCTGCCGGCCGGGATGGCATCCTCATTTTCGATGCGATCCTGCGTATTGCGGTAGATGGTGCCGTCGGTGACGGAGAACTCAAGGTCATATTCCAGGCCATTGTAGTGGACCTCAGCCTGATAATCAACGGAGCGGAAATCCTCCACATCCAGTTCAATGCTTTTGAGAACGCCCGGGACTTCCTCCAATGCGACAGCCATCGCATCATCCAGAGACATGATGTCCGCTGCGGTAATCGAGGAGGAAGATGTGGTCTGGGAAGCAGAAGCCGCAGGTGCGGAGGAATTGGTTGCCTGGGTGACAACCAAACGGTCAGAAGCTGCCGAAACTGCCGGAACGGCTGCCGCCGCCAGAATAACAGTCATTGCGATTGCGAGTGCTCTTGTCTTTTTCATGATATTCTCTCCTTCGTCTTTCGTTTATATTTCTGTATTTTTCTCTTGTTGATGATTGAAGTATAAACCGTAAACATGAAAAGAAAATTAAAAAAGGGAAATTTTTTAAAAATTTTTTCCGGACTCCGGATCGGCTGCGGAAGTTTCCGGGTTTTTCTGCCCGGAAAAGGGATCCGTTTTCAAATGGACCTCAAAATTCGTACCGACGTTGGGCACGCTCTGCACGGAGATTGTACCGCCGTGTTCACGCACAATCCACTGGACGATCGGCAGACCGAGACCGGTCCCGCCGCTGCTGCGGGAGGGATCGGCGCGGAAAAAGCGGTTCCAGATTTTATCGAGATTATCAGGATGGATACCAATGCCCGTGTCGCTCACGGCCAGCAGACAGCCTCCCTCCTCGGGAGAAAGGCGGATTGTCACCCTGCCGCCCGGCCTGTTGTAGCGGATGGCGTTCGTGAGCAGGTTCGTCACAAGACGCACCATAAGCGTCTCGTCCCCGTTCAGGAATACGTCCGGCGTAAGCTCCATGTGCAGCGTGACATCCGCTTCAGCAGCGGATCCCTCAAGCTCGAGGGCCGCCATTTCACAGATCTCGCTGAAATTGATCCGCTCCGGGTGCAGCGTAAATTTGCCGTTGTCGGCGCGGGAGAGCATCAGAAGCTGGGCGATGATCCCCGACATACGCGACGCCTGCCTGTGGATAGCCTCCAGGCTTTCCTGACGATCGTCGCAGTCGGCATCGGGGGAGAGGGCAAATTCGCACTGCGACAGGATCACCGCAACGGGTGTGCGCAGCTCATGGGACACGTCTGAGGTAAACTGCCGTTCCCGGCTGAAAGAGGATTGCAGACGTTCGAGCATGGCGTTGAAGGTGCGGCGGAGCTGAGCAAGCTCGTCGCCGGATTCGTCCTCCGGCAGGCGCAGGGAGAGATCGCTGCCGGAGGAAATGCGGTTTACGGCGGCCGTCATTTTGCTCACCGGCAGGAACGCGCGGCGCGTGATAAGCCATCCGCCCGCGATTCCAAGCAGAAGAATGACGGGTGCGCCGATGACAGCAATGCGGATCAGGTGGGAAAGCGTCCCCTGTGAGGCCGAGAGCGACACGATCCCGCGCACCCAGAACGCCTCGCCGTCCCATTCCGCATAGACGTCGTGGATCAGCCAGCGTTCCGGGGGAACATCAACGATTTTTACGGCCTGATCCTCCAATACGGAATCGATTTGGATCCCGGATCCCTCCGGCGCCAGAAGCCGTCCGTGCCCGTCATAGATAAAAATGGAGACGCCGCCGCGGTAAAAATCGACGCGGCTGCTGTCGAGACGATCGTGATCGAAGCGGACGTCGCGCACTGCGTCGGAGACGGTATTGAGCAGGCTGTCGCGCAGCTGCTGGGAGGAATTCTGCTCTGTGACAGAAAGCAGCACCGCGAGTATTGCTGCCAGCAGGAACGCCAGAAAAATTGCGTACCACAAAGTTACACGCGCTTTAATGGAAAGCCTGTGTTTCATCAGGGCTCCTCCTTTAAGACATATCCAACGCCGCGCACCGTATGGATCAGTTTTTTATCAAAGGGATCGTCGATTTTTTTGCGCAGGTACCGGACGTACACATCCACAATGTTGCTTCCGCCCTCAAAGTCGTAATCCCAGACGTGGCTTTCCAGCTGGGCGCGGGAGAGCACGCTGCCCCGGTTGCGCAGCAGGTATTCGAGAATGGCGAATTCCCGTGCGGAAAGCTGGATTTCCCTTCCGCCGCGCGTCACGCGGTGTGAGGACAGCTCCATGGTCAGTCCGTCGATCGAGAGCGTGTCGGTTTTCACAGGGGAACCGCGCCGCAGCAGCATCCGGATGCGCGCCATCAGCTCGTCGAACGCAAACGGCTTCGTAAGATAATCGTCGGCCCCGGCGTCAAG
The DNA here is from genome assembly GCA_018712265.1 of Candidatus Gallacutalibacter pullicola. Lineage (GTDB taxonomy): Bacteria > Bacillota > Clostridia > Oscillospirales > Acutalibacteraceae > Gallacutalibacter > Gallacutalibacter pullicola. The sequence continues at coordinate 45,339 of DVHF01000102.1, read as the reverse complement.
GCCCTCCACGCGGTCGCTCACAGCATCACGGGCAGTCAGAAGAAGCACAGGCGTCGCGTCGCCGCGCGCCCGCAGCTCCCGCAATACGGAAAGGCCGTCCTTTTTGGGCATCATAATGTCCAGGATCGCCAGGTCATAGCTTTCCATTTCCAGGCAGTGCGCGGCTTCCTCGCCGTCCGGGCAGCCGTCGACAGCATACCCGTTCGCTTTCAGCCGTTTCAGCGTGATGCTGCGCAGATCCGGCTCGTCCTCAGCAAAAAGAATTCTCATGGAAAAATCCCTCCTTGCGGAATTTGAAAAATCAGAATATAATAAAATTCAGCGGACGCTCTCCTTATTCGGTGCTGTAACTGCAAAACAGGGGAGAGTATCCGAAGTTTTCATCAGAAATGGAGATCGGAAAAATGATTCGATGGTTTATGATAGTTTGTGCGGCGCTGATGCTGCTGACGGGCTGTTCGGATTCCTCGCTGGAACGGCCGGGCGGACGCACGCAGGAAATTGTGCAGGAGGAGTCCTCCGCGGCCCCCGCGTCGAGTTCCGACCGGCTGGAGGTTCCCGATTATATGGGAACAGAGAGCGCCGTCTCTGAAAGCAGTGCTCCGGATGTTCCCGCCGTATCCTCATCATCGCAGGCAGACGCGTCCTCTGCACAGCCATCCTCCCAGACGGAGGAATCCTCGGGAGCGGGGACGCCGCCGGCATCCTCCGGGACGGCAGATACGGAAAACCTGTATGCTGTTCGCGCCGAGCAGGAAGCGATTGAAATTGATATCCATATTCTGGAATCAAATTACCGGATCGGCCAGATGGACGAAGCCAGCTTTCAGCAGGAAAAGGAACGCTTAATTCAGGAAAAAAGAAATTATGATACATTGGAGGACAGCTTGGAGCGTTCGCAGGTGTACACATTCACCCTGCCGGAAACGACAGACGGCAAAATCCAGCGTCTCCGCGAGATAGAATCCGAGCTTGACGCCCTGGAACAGGAGATGGATCAAACCGAGGATGAGTATTTCCGCGGCCTGTGCACCCGGGAAGAATTCATCCAGACGCGCACCGCGCAGGAACAGCGTGAGGATGTTCTCGACGAAGAAGAGGAGCGGCTCGAGGACTATCTCGATGATTGGGATTAACACATTCTTGTTCCTCAAGCGAACGGCTTGGTGATTTTGTCACAAACAAAGGGCAGCTGTTTGGGATATACTATGGACAGAAGCTCCTGAATAAGGATTGAGTTTGAAGCGGGCGGCAGCCGCCCCAAGGAGGAATATGGAATGACAGAGCAAAACAGGAACTATGATGTAATCATTATCGGCGGCGGCCCGGCAGGGTATACGGCAGCCCTCTACTGCGCGCGTGCGGCTCTGCGCACGCTGGTTCTGGAAAAATTTGCGCCCGGCGGCCAGATCGGAATCGTGGATCATGTGGATAATTACCCGGGCTTTTCCGAGGGGATCGACGGCTACACGCTTGCCGCTGAGATGCAGAAGCAGGCCGAGCGGTTCGGTGCACAGACGATGTTCGGGGAGGTAACGGAGGTTTCCCTGGCAGGAGAAGAAAAATCGGTGCTGGCCGACGGAATCCGCTATACGGCTCCGGCGGTGATTTTGGCGACAGGCGCATCCCCGCGTGAGCTGGGCCTGCCGAAAGAGCACGCACTGCGCGGCCGGGGCGTTTCCTACTGTGCCACCTGTGACGGCGCATTTTTCCGGGATAAGGATGTCGCGGTGGTAGGCGGGGGGAATACGGCCGCTACGGATGCGGTGTTCCTCTCCAAGCTGTGCCGGAGCGTGACACTGATCCACCGGCGCGACAAGATGCGCGCCTCGGCAAATTATTATGATCTGCTGACGAAAAAGGAAAACGTACACTTTGCTTGGGACTCTGTCACAACAGAGCTTTTAGGGGATCAGAAGCTTTCCGGGCTGCGGATCCGCAACGTGAAAACGGGAGAGGAAAAGGAAATCCCGTGCGAGGGCGTTTTCGTCGCGGTAGGGAATAACCCGAATACGAGCCTGTTTTCGGAGGTTAAGCTGACGGAAAACGGCTATATTGAAGCAGGCGAGGACACCAAAACGAATCTTCCCGGCGTGTTTGCCGTGGGCGATGTCCGGGAAAAGCCGCTCCGCCAGGTTGTGACGGCTGTGTCCGATGGGGCTGTAGCTTCCCATATGGTGGAAGAATACCTGGAAAAAGTATAACGCAGCAAGATGAAAAGAAGATTAGAAAAGCGGCCGGGAGCAAAAATCCGGCCGCTTTTTGATAAAATGGTTATGCTTCCGCTTCAGAAAACGTTTTTGTCACACGTTTGCGCCATCTGCCCATGCGGTAAGCGATGAAAGTGATAACCGCGCCCAGCACCCACGAGCACAGAAGCGAGATAAATACGGAATCCGGGCTTTTTGTCAGGGCAGCCAGTCCGTAAGCGATCGGGACGCGCAGGACAACTGTGGTGATGAGGGAAATCCACATTGGGGTCATGGTATCGCCGGCCCCGCGCATTACGCCGGAAAGGCTCTGCGTCACGGCCATAGCGATATATCCTACCGCGAGAATGCTCATCATATGTACGCTCAAATCCACAAGCTCTGCCGTATCGGTGAAAATAGCCATCAGGTTCGGTCCAAACAGCAGGATGCAGGCAGTCAGGATGCACGCGCAGATCAGAGCCATGATGGTACCCTGCTTTGCGCCGGATCGCACACGGTCAAGCCGTCCGGCGCCTACATTCTGGCCTGTGAAGGTGGTCATGGCCTGACCGAAGGTGAAGTTCGGCATCATGGCGAAGCCGTCCACACGCATCACAATGACGTTGCAGGCAATGACCATTTCGCCGAAGCTGTTGGTGAGGGACTGCACAACCAGCATAGCCATTGAAAAGATCGCCTGCGTCACACCGGACGGAACGCCCAGCTTGATAACCTTCCCGGCATAGGATCCCCTGATTTTCAGATGCTTTGCCTTCAGAACAAAGACATCATGCATATGCATCAGCTTGATGAGACAGAGAATAGCTGAAATAAACTGCGCGATGATGGTAGCGAGAGCGACACCGGCAACCCCCATACGAAAACTGGCTACGAACCAGATATCCAGGCCAATGTTCAGGATGGTGGCTACAATCAGAAATGCAAGCGCGGAAAAAGAATCTCCCAGGCCGCGCAGAATACCGGAAAAGATATTATAGGCGGCAAAACCAAGGATCCCAAGGAAGTAAATGATCAGGTAATCGCTGCACCAGTTGAAGATAGATTCCGGCGTACCGAGCAGCGACAGGAGCGGACGCGTCACCAAAGGCCCAATGATCATGATAATGGCGGAGACGATGATCGTCAAAGTCATGCAGTTGCCGATAACGTTCGAGAGGTTTTCCTTTTCCCGTGCGCCGTAATATTGTGCAACAAGGATTCCCGCGCCGGTGGAAACGCCCACAAACAGCGCCAGCAGCAGGTTAAGGATAGGGGACGCGCTTCCAACTGCGGCAAGCGCGTTATCGCCGACATAATAGCCGACGATGACGGAGTCGGCAGTATTATACATCTGCTGAGCAAGGTTGCCTATCAGCATAGGCAGTGAAAATTCAAGGATGCGTTTCCATGGCGCACCCTTGGACATGTCCTGTGCAGAGAACAGGCTTTTCAGCCGTTCACCGCTTCGAGCAAAAGCCATATTGCATAGTTCCTCCCTTTGTTTTGCTCCCGCTGCCGTACACATACAAAGCGGGAAAATGAATGAAAAAGGCGGCCGTATAAGGGCCGTTTGAGTTGATGGCGGGTATTCTGCCCAGCACCTCCCTTAATAGGGCATCCATCCAGCGTTTCCGGATTTTGTGCCCATGTTACAAAATAACATTTTTTCGCATCTCTTTTAGTATAACGCAAACTGGATTTCTTGGCAACTGTTTCGGTTGCAAAATGAGAAAAATTCCCGTCCTTGGAAAGATTTTTTTAAATTTCCTCTTTACGAAACGGAAAAAATGGTATATACTGAGAATCAATACGGAAAGAAAGAGCATAGGATAGATTAAATGCGCAGACCGGAAGAAGTACCTGCGGAAATCCGGCTTCAGAGAGAATGTGCCGTTGGCTGTAAGCACATTCAGCCAGGAAAGCAGCGAAATGCGTCCGTGAGCAGGCGGGAGGAAACAGCAGGAGTATTCCCGCACGGAAGGCGCCGTTATCAGCCTGTGGCGTTATGATGCGCCGGAGAAATAAATCGGAGTGGAACCGCGGCTTTGTCCGCCTCCGTCCTCACAGGAGGGCGAAGGCGGTTTTTTTATTGCCTGCATCCGCTTCGAGAAAGGAAATGTGCTTATGTTCCAAAAACTCAAAGAAGAGCTCGATTCCATTATGGATCGGGATCCTGCGGCACGATCCCGGCTGGAGGTATATTTTCTGTATTCAGGCTTCCGGGCGGTGCGTGCCTACCGGCGGGCAAACTGGTGCTACCGGCACAATTTAAAGTTTATCGCCCGCTGGATTTCCCAGCACGCGCGCCACAAAACGGGGATTGAAATCCACCCGGGCGCGACAATCGGAAAGGGGCTGTTTATTGATCACGGCATGGGCGTTGTGATCGGAGAGACGGCAGAAATCGGCGATTACTGCACGCTGTACCAGGGCGTCACCCTGGGCGGAACAGGAAAAGATCATGGAAAGCGCCACCCCACTTTGGGGAATAATGTGATGGTAGGAGCCGGCGCAAAGGTACTTGGGCCGTTCAGGGTAGGGGACAACGCGCGTGTCGCGGCGGGAGCGGTGGTGCTCAGCGAGGTCCCGGAAAACGCGACGGCCGTAGGCGTCCCGGCCAAAATCGTGCGCGTCAACGGCGCCAAGGTCTACAACCTCGATCAGATCCACATGACCGATCCCGTCGCGCAGGAACTCACGCGCCTCCAATCCGAGCTCGCCCAGCTCCGCCAGAAACTCCTCTCCCGAGACGGGGCCTCCGCGGCCCCGTTGCCCCGCGCTGGGGACACGTCCCCAGACCCCGTTTCCGCCCAAGCGCGGTGAGAATCTGTCCGCGCGGTCGAGACGGATCCTGTTTTGTAAAAGGAATTTGTAAAGTCTGTTACAGGTACAGAGGTGGAAGTTCCGGATGGGTCATCCGGTTATTGGGGGAAATGAAAATTTCCCCCAAACCCCCTGACGCATCTGGATCGAAGCTTGGCGAAGGGACGCCGCCGCCCGCACCCGCTTACGCGTGTGCATCCACTGCCGGTGCGGAAAGTCTCAGCGCGGAAAAATACCGTCAAAGGAGCGCATCGCACCTGATTTCTCCGCCGTTCGTGGAGGGTAAACAGGGCGGCGGCTGACAGGGCTTTTTCTGCGCACCTGCGGTGAGCAGAACGCGCAACGCGCCGTACCTCCGCTTGGGCTGGATGCGCGATTGGGATATAACGCCCGCGACGTGTCCTTTGTGCAGGCATGAAAATCCCCGGCCAGCTTTCCACCGCGACAGAGTGCTTATAACAATGGCATTTCAGCGACCGGAGGGAGCGATCCGCGGTTTACGTCCAGACTTAGTCTGGTCAGCGACCGGAGGGAGTGATCCGCGGTTTACGTCCAGACTTAGTCTGGTCAGCGACCGGAGGGAGTGATCCGCGGTTTACGTCCAGACTTAGTCTGGTCAGCGGCCGGAGGGAACGATCCACGAATTACGTCAAGGCTTAGCCTTGTGCTAGGAGGAAAAGAAATGAAAATTTATAACACATTGACAAGACAAAAAGAAGAATTTGTCCCGATTACGCCGGGCGAAGCGAAAATTTACGCCTGCGGCCCCACGGTGTATAACTATATTCATATCGGCAACGCGCGCCCGATCTGCGTGTTCGACGTGCTGCGCCGGTATTTGGAATATCGGGGGATGAAGGTCACGTTCGTACAGAATTTCACGGATATCGACGATAAGATCATCCGCAAGGCGAACGAGGAAAACAGCGACTACCTGACGGTTTCGCGCCGGTATATTGAGGAGTACAAGAAGGACGCCGAGGGATTGAACGTCCGCCCGGCGACGATCCATCCGCTGGCAACGGAGAATATCGACGAGATTATCTCGATTATTTCCACGCTGGTGGAGAAAGGCTTCGCTTACCGCGCAGAGAACGGAGACGTTTATTTCCGCACGCTGAAGTTTCAGGAGTACGGGAAGCTTTCGCATCAGCCGCTGGATGAGCTTATGGCGGGCGCACGTATCAGTGTGGATGAGGTCAAGGAGGATCCGATGGACTTCGCCGTGTGGAAAGCCGCAAAGCCCGGCGAACCCAGCTGGCCGTCCCCGTGGAGCGACGGACGTCCCGGCTGGCATATCGAATGTTCCGCGATGGCCCGCCGCTATCTCGGAAATACGATTGACATTCACTGCGGCGGCCAGGATCTTATCTTCCCGCACCATGAGAACGAAATCGCGCAGAGCGAATGCTGCAACGGCGTCGAATTTGCCCACTACTGGATGCACAACGGGTATATCAATGTTGATAACCGCAAGATGAGCAAATCCCTGAATAATTTCTTCACCGTGCGGGATGTGGCGGAAAAATATGGCTATGAGCCGATCCGCTATCTGATGGTGGCTTCGCATTATCGCAGCCCGATCAATTACAGCGTTGACGTCATCGAACAGTGCCGCGCTGCGCTGGACCGCCTGTATAACTGCCGCGACAACCTTGCTTTCGTGATGGAGAACGCTCCCTCCGGCGAAAAGGACGGCGAACAGGAAATCCGTGCCCGGATGGAGCAGTACCGCGGGAAATTTGTCGAGGCGATGGAGGACGATCTCAATACGGCCGACGCGCTTTCCGCACTGTTTGATCTGGCACGCGACATCAATACCAGCCTGAACGCAGCCACAGCGCCGTCGAAAGAGCTGTGCACGTGGGCGATGGATCTTTTCATGGAGCTTGCCGGGATTCTGGGGCTTCTCTATAAGAAGAAGGAGAACAGTCTGGATCAGGAGATCGAGGACCTGATCGCCCGCCGGACGCAGGCCCGCAAAGAAAAGGACTGGGCGACCGCTGACAAAATCCGTGACGAGCTGAAAGCGCGCCATGTGGTTTTGGAGGACACACCGCAGGGTGTGAAGTGGCACATCGAGGAATAAAGAACCAAAAAGCCCTGCGTCCCAGACGGAACGCGGGGCTTTTCCAAAATCAGACAGGAAGTGGACTTATGAAAACAGAAACGAAAATCACAGTACGCTACGCGGAAACGGATCAGATGGGCGTGACGCACCACGCTGTTTATCCTGTATGGTATGAAGCCGCGCGGACAGACCTGATCAAAGAGACGGGCGTCAGCTATTCCCAGCTGGAAAAAATGGGGGTAATGACGCCGGTGGTGGATCTCAGCTGCCACTATTCAGGCGTAACACACTATGAGGATATTGTGACAGTGCAGTGCTGGATCTCCCGTCTGACGCCCGCGCGGATTGAATTTTCCTACGCTACCTTTTGCGGGGACAGCGAAAAGCCGTGCAATACGGGAAAATCCCTGCACGGCTGTGTGGACGCAAAAACGTTCCGTCCGATCAATCTGAAAAAGCGTTTTCCGGAATTTTATGCCAAGCTGGAAAGCATGGTGGAGCCGGACGCATGAAATGCTATGCCTATCTTCTCCTGTGCGGCGACGGCTCCTATTATGCGGGCTGGACAAAGAATTTACAGGCGCGCGTAGCGGCGCATCAGGCGGGACGCGGCGCAAAGTACACGCGTTCCCATGCGCCCGTGACGCTGGCCTATTTTGAAGAATTTGACAATCAGCACGACGCCATGCGTCGGGAATATCAGCTGAAACATCTGTCTCATCAGGAAAAACAGCATCTCTGCAAAGCCAAGGCTAAGCCTTGACGCGCCTGCGGCGAGCAGACCGCGGATCGCCCCCTTCGGTCGCTGACCAGACTAAGTCTGGACGTAAACCGCGGATCGCTCCCTACGGTCGCTGAAATGCCATTGTTATAAGCACTCTGTCGCGGTGGAAAGCTGGCCGAGGATTTTCATGCCTGCACAAAGGACACGTCGCGGGCGTTATATCCCAATCGCGCATCCAGTCCAAGCGGAGGTACGACGTGTTGTGTGTTCTGCTCACCGCAGGTGCGCAGAAAAAGTGCTGTCAGCCGCCCCGTTTACCTCCACGGACGGCGAAGACCCCGGACGTGATTCGCCCTTTTGACAGTATTTTCTCCGCGCTGAGCCGTTCCGCGTCGGCAGTGGATGCACACGCGCAAGCGGGTGCGGGCAGCGGCGTCTCTTTCATCAAGCCCTGATCCAACTGAGCCGGGGAGTTTGAGGGGCAGCGCCCCTCAACTAACGCGCGACCCGCGCGGAACCTCCTGACATATCCCCCCAAGCGATCAAAAAATTCTTTTGATCAAAGAGGATCCGCCTCGACTGCGAGGTTCCGCGACCTCCGCGGCCGGGCGGAATGGGTCCGGGCCTTCGGCCCGGCGCGGGGGTAAGGGGGACGCGCAGTCCCCCTTACAGATGGCCCAGACGGGATTTGAAGTCGGAGTAGGAGAAGCGGGCAAGGAGGGTGGTATGGTTCTGGCGGCGGGCGTAGATGGAGGGGAGGGGCATCCCGTTGAAGGTGTTGTTTTTGCAGGTCGTGTAGATGGCCATGTCGCCGAACACCAGAAGCGAACCCTCCTGAAGCGGCTGCGGAAAGCTGTAATCCCCAATGACATCGCCTGCCAGACAGGTGGGCCCGGTAAGACGGTAGGTGTGGGACAGCACACCGGTTTCGTCCGCGCCGTACAGGGGAGGCCGGTAAGGCATCTCTATCACGTCTGGGGTGTGGCAGGCTGCGCTCATGTCCAGAATTGCAATCTGCGTATCGCCGTTCTGTACGATGTCCAGAACGCGCGTCACCAGAAATCCCGCGTTGAGCGCGCAGGCTTCACCAGGCTCCAGATAAATCTGAACGCCGTATTTTTCGGAGAACCGCCGGATGCAGTCCTCCAACAGCGAAAGCTGATAGCCCGGCCGCGTAATGTGATGGCCGCCGCCGAAATTGATCCACGACATCCGGGGGAGAATATCCCCGAACCGCTGCTCCAGCGCAGAGAGTGTGGTCGCCAGATCGTCCGCGTCTTGTTCGCACAGGGTGTGGAAGTGGAGGCCGTCCAGCAGGGCGATGAGATCCGGCGCCATTTTTTCATCCCATTGAGCGCGGGTTGTGCCGAGGCGGCTGCCGGGCGCGCAGGGATCGTAGATCGCGTGCCCGTCCTGCGTTGAGCACTCCGGGTTGACGCGCAGTCCGACGCTCTTTCCGGCGGATTTGGCAAGCGCGCCGTATTTGGCAAGCTGTGCCGGTGAGTTGAATACAATATGATCCGCATATCGGAGCACGTCGTTGAATTCATCGGGGCGGTACGCCGCCGAAAAGACGTGCACCTCTTTGCCGGGCATTTCCTCAAACCCGAGCCGCGCTTCGTACAGGCCGCTTGCTTCTGTTCCGGCGAGGAACGGGGCAAGCACCGGATACAGATTGAAATTGGAAAACGCTTTCTGTGCCAGCAGGATTTTCGCCCCGGTGCGGCTGGCGACCCCGGCGAGGATCTCCCCATTTTTGACGAGATGATCTTCGTCGATCACATAGCAGGGGGAGGGGAGGGCGGCGAAAGCGTCCTCCGGTGAAATCCCGCCGAGAGCTGCAAAAGGGGGACGGGTATCGGGCGCGATCATTCTACAAGCTCCGGCGCATGGCTCTCGCTGCGCGGCAGGCCGTATTTGTCGAGCGCGTCGAGGAACGGATCGGGATCGAATTCTTCAACTGTGTACACGCCGGGTTTGTTCCATTTGCCGGTCAGGAGCATCAGCGCGCCGCACATGGCAGGAACGCCGGTGGTGTAGCTGATAGCCTGCGAGCCAACCTCGCGGTAGCATTCCTGATGGTCGCACACGTTGTAGATGTAATATGTTTTTTCTTTGCCGTCCTTTTTGCCGGTGAAGATACAGCCGATGTTCGTCTTGCCCTTGGTGCGCGGGCCGAGGCTGGCCGGATCCGGCAGCAGCGCCTTGAGGAACTGGATCGGCACGATTTCTTTTCCCTCGAACAGCACAGGGGTGGTGGAGAGCATCCCGACGTTTTCGAGGCATTTCATATGTGTCAGATAGCTTTGGCCGAACGTCATGAAGAAGCGGATCCGCTTGACCTCCGGCATATTTTTTGCGATCGATTCGATCTCCTCGTGATGGAGCAGGTACATATCCTTGTGCCCGACCTGATCAAAATCGTATTCGCGCTTGATGCTCATCGGCGGGATCTCCACCCATTTGCCGTTTTCCCAGTAGCTGCCGGGCGCGGAGACCTCGCGCAGGTTGATTTCCGGATTGAAATTCGTGGCAAAGGCATAGCCGTGATCGCCGCCGTTGCAGTCCAGAATATCGATCGTGTCGATGGTATCGAATTCGTGCTTGCGCGCATATGCACAGTATGCCTGCGTTACGCCGGGATCGAAGCCGCAGCCGAGCAGAGCGGTCAGGCCGGCTTTCTCAAATTTCTCGCGGTACGCCCACTGCCACGAATAATCGAAGTAAGCGGAAAAACCAGCCTCCTTGCAGCGTTTCTCGTAGGCGGCGCGCCAGACGGGATCGTCCGTGTTTTCCGGCTCATAGTTGGCGGTATCGAGATAATTTACGCCGCACGCGAGGCAAGCGTCCATGATGGTAAGATCCTGATACGGCAGCGCGATATTCATGACGAGATCCGGCTGGAAAGATTTGATCAGGTCGATCACTTCCTCCGTATGGTCGGCGTCGACCTGGGCGGTAGTGATGCGGGTCTTGGTGGTAGGCGCAAGCTGGGCGGCCAGACGGTCGCACTTCTCCTTGGTGCGGCTGGCGATGCACAGATCGGTGAATACATCGCTTACCTGACAGCATTTGTGAATCGCGACGGACGCAACGCCGCCGCAGCCAATAACTAAAACTCTGCTCATATGAGATCGTTCTCCTTCCGTATTGCAGGCTGAGCCTGCTTGTAAAATGCACCTGTTGTGCGAAATGCGTTGGCTTTGTGATAGGGCTTTCCTGTTATCACAGCCGCTTAGCCTGGGGGACCGCAAACTCGTTCCGGCAAACCATCCACCGGATGGTTTGCCTCCACTGTTTGCTTACCTTTCTCGAGGAACGCTTCGCGTTCCTTTTTCTTGTGGGGGCTTCTCGCCCCCACACCCCATCGCAAGCTTTTGAAAAAGCTTGAGCAAAACTTTTAAGTTTTGCTTGCCTTTGGTGCGGTGCGGACTTGCAGCGCCAGCAGCAGCTCCCGCACCACCTTACACGCCGCAGCCGTAGACACCCCGCTGGGATCAAGCTGCGGAGCAAGCTCATTCACATCCGCACCCACAAGGCGCAGATCAGATACGCATAGAATGGCGCGCAGCAATTCCATGAACGATACCCCTCCGGCCTCCGGCGTACCGGTCCCCGGAAAAACCGACGGATCCAGACAGTCCAGATCAATGCTCAAATAGACAGGCGCGCCGGATTTTTTCAGCGATTCCACTGTGGATTCCAGACCGTCAAACGAAAATGGATGGAAGTCCGTATGCGCGTGGGCGAACCGGAATTCCTCCCGGTCTCCGCTGCGGATGCAGAACTGATGGATCCGCCCGTCGCCGAGAAGCTCGTGACAGCGGCGCATCACGCAGGCGTGGCTGAGCTTCGCGCCCAGATAGTCGTCCCGCAGATCGGCGTGGGCGTCAAAGTGCAGGATATGCAGATCCGGATACCGCGCGGCCAAGGCACGCACCGCGCCGAGCGTGACGAGATGTTCGCCGCCGATCAGGAACGGGAACTTCCCGTCACGCAGGATGATTTCCGTCCGCTCCTGAATATCGGAGAGAGCCTGCTCCGAGCTGCCGAAGCAAAGCTCCAGATCGCCGCTGTCAAAGATGCGGCAGTCGGTGAGATCGTCGTCCTGATAGGGACTGTACGTTTCCAGACCAAAGCTCTCGTGCCGGATGGAAGGGGGGCCGAAGCGCGCGCCCGGGCGGTAGCTGGTGGTGGAATCAAACGGCGCGCCGAACAGTACAATCCACGCCTCCTCGTAGGAAGCGTCGCACCCGATGAACGTTTCGATATTCGGGGAAAGCATCAGCGTTCCACCTCCTCAAGGGCCTCCTCCAGAAAGGCCGGGAGATAGAAAGCACCCCGGTGGAGGCGTGTGGTATAGTACCGCGTGCGCAGGCCGAGCGCCGACCAGGCGTCCGCGTCCAGATCGTCGATGGGGTGGTACTTCTTGCTGGCGAAGCCGAACAGCCAGTACCCGGCGGCATACGTCGGAATATGCGCCTGATAGACGCGGCTGATCGGGAAGCTGTGGACAATGCGCATATGGCTGCGCTTCATGGCCTCGGCGTCTTGGGCGAAAAACGGGCTGCCCTGCTGGTTGACCATGATCCCGTCCTCCTTGAGGGCCGAATGACAGCTGCCGTAAAATTCGCGCGTGAACAGCCCTTCCGACGGCCCGAATGGATCCGTGGAATCCACGATGATCAGATCGTACTCATTTTCGCAGCTGCGCAGGAATTTGAGCCCGTTCTCGAAATAGATGTGCACCCGTTCGTCATCGAGACGGCAGGCGTTGGCGGGCAGGAATTCCCGGCAGGCCTGAAGCACCTGCGGATCCATCTCCACCAGATCGATGCGCCGCACGCGATCGTACCGGGTAAGCTCCTTGACCACTCCGCCGTCCCCGGCGCCTATCACAAGGATATCGCGGATCCCCTGATGCACCGCCATCGGCACATGGGTGATCATCTCGTCGTAAATAAACTCGTCGCGCTCGGTGAGCATCACGTTGCCGTCCAATACAAGCATCCGGCCAAATTCCGGCGTATCAAAAATATCGATCTGCTGATATTCGCTCTCAAGCGAAAACAGATGGCGTTTCACGCGGATGCTGTGCTTGACGTCCGGCGTGTGGAATTCGCTGAACCAAAATTCCATCGTCATCCCTCTCCCTTCCGGTATTTATTTGAGTACATTCAGGTGCAGGATATCCGGATCCTCCGGACCGGTCATGCTGCAGCCCTTGCTTTTGGCATAGCGGATGTAGTTGAGAATATCCTTTGTGATCCGCTCTCCCGGCGCGAGGATCGGGATCCCCGGCGGATAGCACATGACGAACTCGCTGCACACGCGGCCCTCCGTCTCCTCGAGGGGGAGACTCACCTTTTCGGCGTAGAACGCATCCTGCGGCGTCGCGACCACCTGCGGATCGATATATTCCTGCGTCAGCAGACCGGTGGCCTTTTTTCCGTGGCGGCGGCGGACGTCCGACAGCGCGCTGACGAGCCGCTCCACCTCCTGCGGCCTGTCTCCGATGGACAGATATGCCAGAATATTTCCCAGATCCCCGAATTCGATCTGGATATCGTATTCGTCGCGCAGAATATCGTAAACTTCAATGCCCGCCAGCCCGATATCGAGCGTATGGACGCTGAGCTTTGTCGTGTCAAAGTCAAAAATCGAATCGTCGTTTATCAGTTCCCTGCCGAACGCGTAATACCCGCCGGAGGCGTTGATCTCGCCGCGCGCATAGTCCGCCATAGCGGAAACGCGGCTGAAAATCTTCTTTCCGCGCAGGGCCAGATTGCGGCGGCTGATGTCAAGGCTGGACATCAGCAGATAGCTGCCCGAGGTGGTCTGCGTCAGGTTGATGATCTGGCGCACGTGACCGGCCTGAATCGACGGCCCGGTCAGCAGGAAGCTGGACTGCGTCAGGCTGCCGCCGCTCTTGTGCATCGAGACGGCCGCCATATCCGCGCCCGCAGCCATCGCGGACACGGGCAGCTCGTCCCCGAAATAGAAGTGTGTGCCGTGGGCCTCGTCGGCCAGACAGAGCATCCCGGCGTCGTGCGCCATTTTGACGATTGCCCGGAGATCGGAGCAGATCCCGTAATAGGTGGGATTATTCACCAGCACCGCGACGGCGTTTGGATGCTCCTCGATGGCCCGGCGCACCTGCTCGCGCTGCATCCCGAGGGAGATCCCGAGACGGCTGTCCACATCGGGATTGACGTACACCGGTACGGCGCCGCAGAGCACGAGCGCGTTGATCACGCTGCGGTGGACGTTGCGCGGCAGGATAATCTCATCCCCGCGCTTGCAGGCAGAAAGGACCATGCTCTGCACGGACGAGGTTGTTCCGCCGACCATCAGGAAAGCGTTTTCCGCCCCGAAAGCGTCGGCGGCAAGTATCTCGGCCTCCCGGATAACTGAAACCGGGTGGCACAGATTATCGAGCGGCTTCATGCTGTTGACGTCAATTTCAACGCACTGCTGGCCCAAAAACGCGACGAGCTCCGGGTTGCCCTTCCCGTGCTTATGGCCGGGGACGTCAAAAGGGACCACACGCATCCGGCGGAAACGTTCCAACGCCTCATAAATAGGGGCCCGCCGCTGATCGATAGGCATTTTTTCCTGTTTCACAATATCCCATATCCTCGCTTCCCGTGGCTCCTTCTGCGCATGAAAAAACGCAAGCCGCACCTTGTGCGCAGCTTGCGTCAAAATCCATTTTAAAGCCGCCCCTGGCGCGGCATTTTCAGCGGGCCGCCGGCTCTTTCCGCAGACGCGGCTGGAACCGGTATTCACCGAATGGAATGTCAGAGTCTATATAGCAATCATACTTTTACTACTCTTATTGACCGTTTCACAAGTTCACACAAATGTGTCTGGTTATAAAGGAACCAACTTATAAAATTTGAGCTTTTAACTCAATCAATAAGGCGGAAAAACCGCCAATCGGCAGTGGACCCGGCTGTCCGTATGGCCTTAACTCCACAAAATGCGGAGTGATCCGTAAAATTGTTATGAAAGACTCTCCAGAGTATTTCTTTTGCAGGCGCTCCGAAAAATACATTCCAAACGCCAAAAATTCAAGCCGAACCAATCTCCGGCTCAAATTCTAAAACACATTCTATCACAGAACGACAGGTTTGTCAATCCTCCCCGGATTACAGCACATTTTGACTGATAAACCGGCAGATCTCCGTCACGTTACATTCCGAGGTAAACTCAAATTTCACCTTTCCAAGCCCGCTGAACCAAAGCTCAAGTTCGCTGTCCAGATCGATCACCCCGGCAGATTCCACTGAAAACGTCTGAATTCTGCTGTAAGGAAGGGAGGTAAAATCCTTCTTTTTTCCGGTTAAGCCCTGCACGTTGACGGCGAAAATACGCTTGTTGGTAAAAACAACGCCGTCGCGGATCGACTGATAAGAGGAGATGATCTGCTCTCCGTCAATGAGCATGGGCGTCAGCATGGGAGCGTAAGCGTCCCCGGGAACAGGGCGCAGCTTTAAAAAGCTTGCATTGTTAAAATCAATCATATTCCAGCTCCTTTCAAGCTTCCGTCACGGCAGTGTAAAACGATATCCTGCGCGGCTAGGCGGAATGGATCCGGGAAAATTCCCCCACAGCGTGGGGGGAATGTCACATAGTGACAAGGGGGGCAGCCTCCGTGAAAGGACAGCCCGCTTGCGGAGGGCCCGGGGCAGGATGCAGGGGAAGATCCCCCTACAGCGCGTGGGAATATCACAAAGTGACAAAAGAAAATTCCTCCGTCTCGGGAACGAGGAATGATTCCCCACGCGGCTGGGCGGAATGGGTCCGGGCCTTTGGCCCGGGGCGGGGTGCAGGGGCCGCAGAGGCCCCTGCAAGGAGGGCGGCAGCCCTCCAGGCTCACAGGATGGTGACGGTGAAGGAATAGGAGTGGGACTCGCCGGGCTGGAGGGTGACGATGTCGTGCTTGTGCTCAAAGACGTCGTCCTCGTCGTTGCAGGTGGTCAGGCCGTTCCACGGCTCAAGGGCGACGAACGGGGCGTTGTTCGCAGCGGACCACACCAGCAGATACTTGAAATCATGGAAGTCCATCTCGACGCCCATGCCTGTCTTGGGATTGTACAGCTTCGCCTTGCGCGATACCAGACGGTCAAACACGACTGCGTCCACCTTAAACAGCTCGTGACGCATCGGGAGGGTTGTCTCGTTTGTCAGCATACGCGTGCGCAGGTTGTAATCCATCAGTCCGGTTTCCTTGATCGGGGTGGGGCAGTCGGCTGTTTCCGGCTTCTCGAATTCCACCACGTAATCTTCAAACGCATCGTCTTTGCCCATCGGGCAGTTGAAAGCCGGATGACCGCCCAGCGTGTAGGGCATCGGCTCAGAATCGTGGTTGATTGCCGTGAATGTAACCTTGAGCGTCTTGCCGCTGACCGAATATGTCACACGATACTCAAACTGATACGGATACCGCGCGAGCGTCTCGTCGTCCGCCTTGACAGAGAGCGTCACGGAGGTGTCGGAAACCTCAACAGGGGAGAACTCCATGTTGCGCACAACGCCGTGGCGCTCCATCGTCGCTGTTTTGCCGTTGCCAATGGTGGCGGTCTTGTTGCGCAGGCTTCCTACGATCGGGAAGCACAGAGGGGTCTGGTTGGCCCAGTAAGCGGGATCTGCCTGCCAGACATATTCTACACCATTTTGATCCTTCATCGAGGTGAACTGGCCGCCCTTTGTGGTCACGCCGACAGTCAGCTCGCCGCTCTTTATGACATAATCCATGAGAAAAACCCCTTTCCAGAAAATAAAAATTTTGCACGGACTGGTTCAAAAGCCCGCAGATTCCAAAAGACAAAGCTTTTGGGGCACACTCTTTACAGTGTTTCCGGTTCCGGATACTCATCGCCGAGGGTGTCCACCGTAACCTTGAGCATCACCTGATCCTGATACGGCTTATCGTAGGGATCGCGGCGCGCACGAACGATACGATCGGCGGCCTCCATACCCTCTATGACCTTTCCGAACGCGGCGTACTGCCCGTCCAGATGGGGCGCGTCCTCCACCATGATGAAAAACTGCGAGCCCGCGCTGTCGGGATTCATCGCGCGCGCCATGGAGAGAACGCCGCGCGTGTGGCGGAGATCGTTCGGGAAGCGGTTAGCCGTAAATTCGCCCTTGATGGAGTAGCCGGGACCGCCTGTGCCGATGCCGTCCGGATCGCCGCCCTGGATCATAAATCCGGGGATCACGCGGTGGAAGGTCAGGCCGTCATAAAAGCCCTTTTTCACAAGCGAGATGAAATTATTGACGGTGTTGGGTGCCTTTTCCGGATAGAGCTCGGCCTTGATTGCGCCGTACTCCGTTTCAATAGTAACAATAGGATGGTTCATGAAGATTCCTCCCCAATGAATATTTCCCCTTTATTATACCCGCATTTGGCAGAATCTTCAAGCACAAATCTGCCTGTCCCGGCGGGACGGCGGACACAATAGAGATAATGCTGCATATCGCCGTTGTAATAGCGTGCGGTGAACTCCTTTTCCCGCTCCATGCCGATGGACTGCGCCACACGGATCGACGCGGCGTTATCCGTCTTGATAATCGAATAGACGCGATCGGCATCCAAAACCTCAAACGCGTACCTTTTGCAGCCCGCCGCAGCCTCGCGCGCATACCCCATGTGCCAGAACCTTTTCTTGAGCAGATATCCGATTTCCAGCACCTGCCGATCCTCACACGGCTGCATCGTGAGTCCCGCCTGACCGACCATCTCTCCGGTATCCTTCCGAATCGCAGCCCACAAGCCGAACCCATACTGTCGGTAGCGCGCTTTCTGGCGGTCCAGCCACCCGCGCACATCTGCGTCGGAAAAGTCGTGCTCGTAGGCATACATCACCTGCGGATCCTGTAAAATTTCCGCCAGGTCTGCAAAATCGGAGTCCTCAAACTCCCGCAGAATTAACCGCTCTGTTTCCAGTATCAAAACAATCCTCCTCTGCGTTTTTGATTTGCCCGGTCTTTGCGTTCAGTGTATCATATTTGCAGGAGAATGTCTATAAATTCCAAGAAGGACGCATAACCTTTCGTATGAAATCTATCAAGATTTTCACAGGATGGCTGTCCGGACAGGACAAAAATTCACAAAGCCAGCCTTGCTATCAGTACCCCTGTGAGATATAATAATGATAACAGATATCCCTCATGCACGGGCGCCCAGCCCGGCTGTAAAAAGAGTAGGAGTAAGGGCGGATGCCCGGATATAGGAGTATTACGAAAATGAAACTGATTTCTTGGAATGTAAACGGCCTGCGGGCCTGTCTTGGAAAAGGCTTTCTCGATTTTCTGGCGCGTGAGAACGCGGATATTTTTGCCATCCAGGAGACGAAAATGCGCCCGGAGCAGCTGGAACAGGAGATCCCCGGCTATCTGTGCTACTGGAATTCTGCGGAGAAAAAGGGATATTCCGGCACGGCGGTGTTTGCCAGGCGGGAGCCGATCTCCATCAATTATGATATCAACGATCCGGCGCACGTGGGGGAGGGCCGCGCCATTACGCTGGAATATCCGGATTTTTATTTCGTAACGGTCTACACGCCGAACGCGCAGTCGGAGCTGGCGCGCATCGATTACCGCGAAAGCTGGGAGGATGCTTTCCGCAATTATGTGAAATCGCTCGACGAAAAGAAGCCCGTTATCATCTGCGGCGATATGAACGTCGCGCGCTCAGCGATTGAACTGAAAAATCCGAAAACAAACGAAGGAAACGCCGGGTATTCCCCGCAGGAGCGCGCAAAAATGGAGCAGCTGCTCTCGAGCGGATTTCTGGATACCTTCCGCGAGCTGTATCCCGATAAAACGGGCGCGTATACCTGGTGGTCATACCGGTTCAAGGCCCGTGAAAAGAACGCGGGATGGCGCATCGACTATTTCCTGATCTCGCAGCGGCTGCGCGATCGGCTCGAGGACAGCGTCATCTATTCCGATATTATGGGCAGCGACCACTGCCCGGTGGGGCTTTTCCTGAAAGGTGAAATCTGACGGAAAGATCCCCGGCACAACGACAACCGAAGCAGGAGGGACATATGTCAAATACGCATGAATTTACAGCACAGGAACTGAAATACCTCGATCTGCTGGGGGAGAGGTACCCCACAATACAAGATGTCTGCACGGAGATTATCAATTTGCAGGCGATCCTGAACCTGCCCAAGGGCACCGAACACTTTATGAGCGATCTGCACGGCGAATATGAGGCGTTCCTGCACATCCTCAACAACTGCTCGGGCGTGATCCGGGAAAAGGTGGATCTGGTATACGGCGATAAGCTGTCCGAAAAGGAACGTTCCGAGATCTGCACCCTGATCTATTATCCCGAGGAAAAGCTGCGGATGCTCAAGCAGGAGGGCGTTGTCTGTGACGAATGGTACAAGGAGACGCTGTACCAGCTGATTGAGGTCTGCAAAATCACAGCTTCCAAATATACGCGCTCGAAGGTGAGGAAGGCCCTGCCGAAGGAGTTCAGCTATATCATCGACGAGCTTCTCCACGCCCAGCCGGACGAGGACAACAACCAGCTTATTTACCACAGCAAAATTATCGATACCATCATCAATATCGACAACGGCGGCGCGTTCATTGAAGCACTCGCCACGCTGATCAAGCGCCTTGCTGTGGATCATCTCCACATTGTCGGCGATATTTTCGACCGCGGCCCCCATGCGGACGCCATCATGGATCTGCTCATCGACCACCACGCCGTGGACGTGGAATGGGGCAACCACGATATTCTCTGGATGGGTGCGGCCTCCGGGAGTGAGGCGTGCATCGCGTCGGTGGTGCGCAACAGCGTCGCGGCCGGGAACATGGCCACGCTCGAGAGCGGCTACGGCATCAGCCTGCGCCCCTTGGCGATGTTCGCGCATGAGACGTACGGCGGCAGCTCCCAAAAGGAGATCACTATGGCGATTGCCATGATCCTGTTCAAGCTGGAAGCACAGGTGATCCTGCGCCATCCCGAATACGGCATGGAGGACAGGCTGCTGCTGCACCGCATCAATTACGAGAATAAATCCATCGAGATCGACGGCAAAACCTACGCGCTCACAAGCGTGGATTTTCCCACCGTGGACCGCGACAGCCCCTACGAGCTGACCCCTGCGGAGCGGCGCGTCATGGATGGCCTCGCCGAGGATTTTAACCGCAGCGAGAAGCTGCACCGCCATATGCAGTTCCTGTATGAAAAGGGCAGCATCTATAAGCGGTTCAACCAGAACCTGCTGTTCCACGGCTGCATCCCGATGAACCCGGACGGCACGCTGATGCGCGTTGTGGTGGACGGGAAATCCGTATCGGGGCGCGAGCTGATGGATCTCTCCGAGAAGATCGCGAGGCAGGCGTATTTCAGCCCGCGGCGCAATCCCCGCAAACGCGAGTACGCCGACTATATGTGGTACCTCTGGTGTGGGAAGAAATCGCCGCTGTTCGGGCGTGCCAAAATGACCACCTTTGAGCGTATGTTTATTGAGGATAAGGAAGCGTGGGAGGAGAAGAAGAACCCGTACTACCAGCTTTACAATTCCGAAGAAGTCTGCCGGATGCTGCTGCGGGAATTCGATCTCGACACCCCGTTTTCCCACATCATCAACGGCCACGTGCCGGTGCGCGCCAAGGAGGGCGAAAGCCCGCTCAAGGCCGGCGGCAAGCTGATTGTGATCGACGGCGGCTTCTGTCAGGCATACCACCGCACCACCGGGATCGCCGGGTACACGCTGATCTACAATTCCCACGGGATGCGCATCCTGTCGCACGAGGCGTTTGAAAATACCGAAAAGGCCATCACCGAGAACCGCGACATCAAATCCCACTCCGATGTGTTCGAGACGCAGAAATACCGCGTGATGGTGATGGATACCGATATTGGAAACAACATCAGCAACAGGATCTACGATCTGACGCTGCTTCTCAACGCGTACCGCCAGGGTGTGCTTGTCCCGCGCGGCCGCACAAAGCAGGAGTAAGGGCCATGCCTGCACGCATTTTATGCAGTCAGGCCGGTGATGAACGGTCCGGATTTTTCTGAATTTCACCATTTCAAAAGGAGGTTTTTCGTATGAGGCTGACATTTTATGGAGCGGATAAGGAAGTAACAGGGAGCTGTCACTGTGTGGATGCAGCCGGACAGCGGTTTCTCGTCGACTGCGGACTTCAGCAGGGCCGCGATGAACGCGACGGCAACCGTCTGCCCTTTAATACGGCGGCTGTCGATTTTGTGATCGTCACGCACGCGCACGTCGATCACAGCGGCCGCCTGCCGTGCCTGATCCGCAACGGGTTCCGCGGCAAAATTTACGCCACCAGCGCCACCTGCCGCCTGCTCTCCATCATGCTGCGCGACAGCGCCCACATCCAGGAGATGGATGCGGAGACGGAAAACCGCAAGGACCGCCGCGCCGGGCGCGATCCGGTCGAGCCGCTTTACACCACCGAGGACGCGGAGAAAACGCTCAAGTACCTTGTGCCCTGTGAGTACGGCGAGAAAATAAATCCCGCGCCGGGAATTACCTTTTCCTTTGTGGATGCGGGGCATCTTCTCGGCTCCGCGAGCGTAGAGATTTGGCTCACAGAGCAGAACGTCACGAAAAAGATTGTCTTTTCCGGAGACATCGGCAGCCGCCACCAGCCGATCATCCGCGATCCGCAGTATATCACGGAGGCCGATTACGTCGTGATGGAATCCACCTACGGCGACCGCGACCATGAGCACGTGGACGATTATACCCCGAAGCTTGCCGAGGTGATCGAGCGCACCATGGCGCGCGGCGGCAACGTCGTGATCCCCAGTTTCGCGGTGGGACGCACACAGGAGCTTCTGTATTTCCTGCGGGAAATCAAGGAACGCGGACTTGTGAAATCAAACCCGGGGTTCCCCGTCTACGTTGACAGCCCGCTTGCTGCCGAGGCCACCGCCATTTACAGCGGCGATCTGCACGGGTATGCCGACGAGGAGACAATCCAACTGATCAAAAATGGATTTAGGCCGATCCAGTTCGACGATCTGCGCATCTGTCAGAGCGTAGAGGAATCGCGTCGTCTCAATGAAGATCCTGCGCCGAAGGTGATCATTTCTTCCAGCGGTATGTGCGAGGCGGGACGCATCCGGCACCATCTCAAGCACAATCTGTGGCGCGAAGAATGTACCGTCCTTTTCGTGGGATTCCAGGCGGCGGGGACGCTCGGCAGAATACTGATCGACGGCGTGCCGTCCGTGAAGCTGTTCGGGGAACAGATCGCCGTAAAAGCGGAGATCGCGAATTTCCGCGCATTGAGCGCCCATGCCGATCGCACCGGGCTGCTGAGATGGATCAGCTCCTTCGAGCATAAGCCGGAACGGGTATTCGTTGTACACGGGGAAGAAAAGGCGTGCGGTGTGTTTACCGAGAACCTGATACAGCTGGGGTACCGGGCATATGCGCCGAACTTTGAAGCGATGTTCGATTTGCTGGAAAACCGGGAACTGGATCCGGGCGTGGAGCCGTATCTGCTGGAGGAGAGAAAAGCAAAGAAAGCGAAGGCAAACCGGATTTCGGCATCGTATGCGAGACTGCTTGCGGCGGAACAGCGGCTGCATGAGGTGATACTGCATAATCAGGGCGGAGCGAATAAGGATATTGCGAAGTTTGCGGACCAGTTGATATCGCTGTGCGATAAATGGGACCGCTAATCCAAAGGTGAGCAAAACATAAAAGTTTCGCCCGCCTTTTCAAAGGCGGCGCGGGGCACGGGGGCGCGCAACCCCCGTAGAAACGGGACGCGAAGCGTCCCTCGAGAAAGGTGAGCAAACAGAGAGGGCAAACCATCCGGTGGATGGTTTGCCTGAACGCCTTTGCGATCCCCCGGGCGGAGTGGAATCTCATACGCTGTTCCCAAGCGCAGGTTTGATTTTGCTCTGCAACATCCGGAACCGCCAAAAAATAAAAAGAAATACAAAAGAAGTCTCCCGCGCAGAATGGGCGGTGGTCATAAGACAGTTGACAGACGCAGTAGTTTGAACTGCTGTAGCTCTTCTTGTATATTATCCTGTTATGTGATAAGGTAGAACCGAACAGCCATACAAATCGGGATTTTTGGAGGAAAGGTTAATGTATTTGAAATTAGTTCGACCGTCCTGTGAATATGCAGAGCAAGTAATGCAATACAAGGAAGATATGCTTGCAAATAATGATAGTTTTGATGGCTGTGCGGGCCTTGAAGAAGTGATTTCTTATACTGAGTGGATTGACTTTGAAAATCGATTGAAACGGAAATATGGCGAAGGGTATGTTCCATCAGAGGTATTTCTGGGAGTTCGAATTGAAGATGATAAGGTTGTGGGCATCATTGATTATAGACACCCTTTATCACCTTTTTTATTGCAATACGGTGGGAATATTGGTTACAGCATTTTGCCATCAGAGCGTCGGAAGGGATATGCCAGTGAAATGTTAAAATTATTATTAGCAATTTGCAGAGAATACGGAGAAAAAAGGGTTCTTCTTACCTGTGATAAAACCAACGATGCTTCACGACTGACAATTGTGAAAAATGGCGGCGAATTGGAAAACGAAGTAAAAGATGAGGTCGGACTAAGTAAATGTGGGATAATTCAGCGATACTGGATAGCCTTGTAACTTCCGGTTTGTCGAACAGGCACAAGGGCGCACTTCTATACGGGTAGTCCCCGTATGTGCGTTAGCGTCACTTCGTTCCGAACAAGGGGCGGCACCACTTGTGCTGCGAAAGCAGCTGTACCCATAATGAAAAGGCGTGACTTTCGCGGTCACGCCTTTCCTGTTTTACTGTCTTACGGACACCCCGCCAACGGAGAGACTCCTTTTCTCTATATTAAGCCCTATTTTTTAAAGTAAAGAAATGCCAACTCTTTCATAAAACGGGCATGTCCTATGGTGGGGGGCTGACCAGCGGCTTGGGGCTGGGTGGGGCAGAGCTGTGCGGACGCAGTATGCCCGCCGCCTGGGGGTCCGCAAAAGCGTTCGGCCGTTTCATCCACTGGATGGAACGGCCTCTCTGTTTGCTCACCTTTCTGGGGGCGCTTCGCGCCTTTTCGCGCAGGGGACGCTGTCCCCTGCACCCCTGCAAGCCTTTTGTAAAAGGCTTGAGCGAAAACTTTATGTTATGCTCACTGGGACCTTTTTCGGTTGCTTTTGGACCTGCTTTGCCGCCAGATTCTCCCTCGCAACCGCCAGCATCAATTTAATTCTATTCTCCTGATTTACCCTCGTTGCGCTCGGGTCATAATCAATCGGCACAATATTCGCCCGGTCGTCTACTTCTTTGATCTTCCGGATCATCCCTTTCCCGCAGATATGATTCGGCAGACATCCAAACGGCTGCGCGCATACAATGTTTTCGTATCCTGTCTCCACAAGCTCCAGCATTTCAGCCGTCAGCAGCCAGCCCTCGCCCATCTTATCGCCGTATCCAATCACGCCGTCCACAAGCTTTTTGGTATGCTCATAGGGTGTGGGAGGGAGAAAGCACGGCTCCAGTTTTACCGCCTCGATCAGCGTATTTTGAAGCTTCGTCACATACTCAAACAGTGCCTTGACTACAGTGAATTTCGCAGGATTTCCGCCGTACAGCCGGATATCGTCCAGACGGTTGTCGATCTTGAAGAGGGCGAAGCCGAGCAGTCCCGGCACATTGACCTCGCAGTCCTGTTCGGCGAGGAAGTCCTCGAGATGGTTATTCGCGAAGGACGCGTATTTGACGTAGATTTCCCCGACGATCCCGACTTTTACTTTCGGGACACGGTTGACCTTGATCTTCGCAAAATCGTGGACAATTTTGGCGAGGTTCTCTTTCTGATCGCTCAATTTATAGCCGTGGCCGCTGTTAAACTGTTCGGAGAGCGTATGTACCCATTGATCGACAAGCGCCTGACTGGCTCCCGGTTCGATCTCGTAAGCCTTCACCTGATTGTTCAGCAGCATCAGCGCGTCGCCGTAGACGATGGCCGCGACGGTCTTGCGGATCATCGGCAGCGTGATGGTGAAGCCGGGATTTTTCTCAAGTCCGGAAAGGTTGAGCGAAATAACAGGGACGTTTGAGAATCCCGCCTTGCGCAGAGCCTTGCGCAGGAGATGGATGTAGTTGGAGGCACGGCAGCCGCCGCCGGTCTGGGTAATGATCAGGGCGGTGCGGTCAACGTCATATTTGCCGCTCTTGAGCGCGTCGATGAACTGGCCAATCACGAGCAGGGCGGGATAACAGGTATCGTTATGTACGTATTTGAGGCCCTCCTGCACGATGTTGGGACCGCTCGTGGTGAGCAGCTCCATTTTATAGCCGCAGTTGCGAAATACCTCCACAACAAGCGAAAAGTGGATGGGAAGCATCATGGGGCAGAGGATGGTGTACTCCTCCTTCATCTCTTTGGTAAAGAGGATGCGGCCGGAGTCATCCCGGATAAGTTTAGCCAATAGAATTCACCTCATTGTTCGAGCGCGGCAAACAGGCTGCGAAGGCGGATCTTGACCGCGCCAAGGTTGGTAATTTCATCAATTTTGATCTGTGTATAGATTTTTCCCTCGGATTCGAGGATTTCGGAGACTTCATCGGTGGTGATAGCGTCCACGCCGCAGCCGAACGAAACAAGCTGGACAAGGTTCATATCCGGCTGATCCGCGACATATTTCGCCGCGGAATACAGGCGCGCGTGGTAAGTCCACTGGTTGAGAACGTGCGTCTCAAATTTATCGACCTTCGGGCTGACGACGTCCTCAGAAATGACGGCCGCGCCGAGGCTGGTGATCAGCTTGTTGATGCCATGGTTGATTTCCGGATCAAGGTGGTAGGGGCGGCCGCTGAGGATGATGATCTGGCGTCCCTCTTTGCGCGCCTGCGCGATCATCTCGTCGCCTTTGGCGCGGATTTTGGCGAGATAAGCATAATATTCGGCGTAGGCCGCCTTTGCCGCAGACTTGACCTCACGCAGGGAAATGCCGTCAAAATATTTGCCGAGAATGGCGTGCATCTTGATGGGGAAGTCATGCGGGCGGTGGATGCCGACGTAGTCGTGGATAAAGACAGCATCCTCCAACTCGCCCATGTTGGCGGAAATGACCTCCGGATAATATGCCACAACGGGGCAGTTATAGTGGTTGTCGCCGTGGTGCTCGTCGAAATTGTACGACATACACGGATAGAAAATCCGGCGGACACCCTCGTCAAGCAGGGAAAGTACATGGCCGTGCATCAGCTTTGCGGGGAAGCAGACCGTGTCGGACGGGATGGTGTGCTGTCCCTTGATGTACAGGCTGCGGCTGGACAGCGGCGATGTGACGACTTCAAATCCGAGTTTCGTGAAAAAGGTGTGCCAGAACGGGAGCAGCTCATAGAGATTCAATCCCATCGGGACGCCCAGCTTGCCGCGGGGGCCGGGAACCGGCTTGTATTCGAGCAGCGTCTGAAGCTTGAACGCATACATGTCGAGGTTGTTTTCCCCGCTGCCGCGCCGGGTGACGGGCTTTTCACAGCGGTTGCCGCCGATGAAACGGCGCTTTCCGTCGAAAATATTGATCGTCAGGCGGCAATGGTTGTTGCACATACCGCAGGAAGTGACCTTGACCTCGTGCGAGAAATTCCGGAGCGCCTCAAGGTTAAGGGTGGTGCTCCCGCCGGTACGTCCAGCGGACTTGCGCCGGGCATAGACGGCGGCGCCATAAGCGCCCATCAGGCCGGAGATGTCCGGGCGGATAACATCCACGCCGAGCTCCTTTTCAAACACGCGCAGCACGGCGTCGTTGAGGAAGGTGCCGCCCTGCACAACGATATTCCGGCCGAGCGATTCCGCCGACGACGCGCGGATTACTTTGTAAATTGCGTTCTTCACAACGCTCACGGAAAGGCCCGCGGAAATATCCTCGGTGGTTGCGCCGTCCTTCTGCGCCTGCTTGACGGAGGAATTCATAAACACGGTGCAGCGCGACCCCAGATCAACCGGATGCTTTGCGAACAGGCCGAGCTTTGCAAATTCGGCAATATCGTAGCCCAGATTGCTGGCGAAGGTCTGGAGGAACGATCCGCACCCGGAGGAGCACGCCTCGTTCAGGAAAATATTATCGACCGCGCCGTTGCGGATTTTGAAGCATTTCATATCCTGGCCGCCGATGTCGATCACGAAATCGACGTTCGGCAGGAATGTCTTTGCGGCGGTGAAGTGCGCGACCGTCTCCACGATGCCGTAATCCAGGCCGAACGCGTTTTTCAGCAGTTCCTCGCCGTAGCCGGTGGAGGCGCTGGCGGCGATCTCCAGATTCGGATGGCGCTGGTAGAGTTCCATCAGGTAGTCGCGGATGATCGGCACAGGGTTGCCGGAGTTGCTGCGGTAGATGGAATCAAGCAGCTCGCCGTTTTCGCCGATCAGCGCAGCCTTGACCGTGGTGGAACCGGCGTCAATGCCGAGGTAAGCGCGGCCGCGGTACGTTTCGATATCGCCGCGGGGGGCCTTGCAGCGGCTGTGGCGCTCCTCAAAGGCCCTGTATTCCTCCTCGTTGTTGAACAGGGGAGGGATGGAAAGGAAATTCCCGGTCCCGGTGTAATGCTCCACGTTGTAGAGCGCGGTATCGAGATCCACTGTAATCTCACTGTTGTATGCAGCGCCGAGCGCCACATAATAGAGGGAGTTTTCCGGGCAGACGCCCTCCGTTTTCAGCGCGGTGTCGAAGCTTTTGCGCAGCTCGGAGAGGAACGTCAGCGGCCCGCCCAAATAGACAACCTTGCCCTTGATCACGCGGCCCTGCGCCAAACCGGCGATGGTCTGGTTCGCCACCGCCATAAAGATGCTGGCGGAGACGTCGCTCTTGCGCGCACCCTGATTCAGCAGCGGCTGGACGTCGCTCTTGGCAAACACGCCGCAGCGCGAAGCGATCGTATAGATCTTCTCGTGCTCGGCGGCAAGGCGGTTCATCTCGTCGAGAGGGAGATTGAGCAGAGTAGCCATCTGATCAATAAAAGCACCCGTACCGCCAGCGCAGGTCCCGTTCATGCGGACTTCCATGCCGCCGGTGAGGAACAGGATTTTCGCGTCCTCACCGCCAAGCTCGATGATCACATCGGCGTCGGGGATCAGCCTGCCTGTCGCGATGCGGGTGGCGTAAACCTCCTGAATGAACGGAAGATCGCAGCTTTGCGCGATGCCCATTCCGGCGGAACCGGAAACAGAGACCTGCGCGTTCTCATTGTGGACTATTTCAGTCCGTATTTTGCGCAGAAGCTCCGCCATTTTCTGTATAATCTGGGAATAGTGCCTCTCATAGGATTTATAGAGGATGTTTTCATTGTCGTCCAGGACGACGCATTTAATTGTTGTGGAGCCAACGTCCAAACCAATTTTCATAAAAACAACTGCCGTTTCTCCGCGCGTCTGGGATAGGGGAAACCCGGGATTTCCCGCGCGGGAGAAGCCGGGCTCCGGAGCCGGGCGGAGAATCATTCTAACCGCGGCATACCGGAAAGCTTCGGATACATTTTGCAGATTCCGGAAAAAATCAGCCCATATTTCCAAAATTTTCAACAAAACCAGGGATCGCCTGAAGTGCACGGTGACGGCGTTCTTTCAGGCAAATCCCCTGATATCCTGACAAGTAGATTTTATTTCACAAGAGGACGAAAGTCAATAGAAAAAATCAGGAATTGCCGAAAGCTGGGTACTGAAATTTTCATACATTTTTAAGTATAACGGAAATTTAAAAAAAATACAAGAGCAAATTAGTGCCATATCGGATTTTCCAAAAGCAGATATAAAAAATTGTCATTTTTTCTAAAACACAAGAAAACTATCCCAAATTGCAGAATTTCACTTGACACTTACGTAACGTCACAGCTTACAATTAGGGTGTATCTGAAAGGTTCTCAGTGCTACATTCGTTTGAAAAACGGCGTGTGCTGCGCTGCTTTTCCTTGCAACGCGAAAGTATTGCGGCGGATCCGCGCCTGCCCCGCCATTTTTCGGCGAATTTTCCAGTGCTTTGACAATTCAGACACCCCTTGGAATGTGGAAGGAGGAGGGAAACATGAAAATCAAGGAAATCAGTGCGCTGACGGGACTGACGGAGCGCACAATCCGCTTTTACGAGGAAAGATCCTTGATCCAACCGCGCACAGAGCGGAGGAATGGCCGCGAATACCGCGATTACAGCGCATCCGACGCGGAGCAGCTGATGGTGATTGCGGGCCTGCGGCGTCTGCATTTTTCGGTTGAGGAGATTCGGGAGATGCAGAAGTATCCGGGAAGGATTGCCCGGATTGCTGAGGAAGCCAGAAGATCCAGGAGGATAGACGCAGCAGATCAGCAAAAGGCCGCGAGTATCCTGGAACGCGCCGATCTTTCCGGGATATCACAGAGCTTGCGCACCGGCTGAAGGAAGCGTCCGAAATGCTTCCGCTGCCGCAGACGGATATTTCGCCGGACTTTGGGCGCATGGACAGTGAATCCAGGGAGGAAAAGCAGCGGGCCTTTGAGGAATACGAGGCCCGGCAGAAAAGCCGGTACGAAACGGGAAAAAGGCTGGTTTATCTGACGGCGGGAATTTACACAGTTTATGGCCTTCTCGATTTGATCCTGAATTTCTCCTTTGGCGGTATTATCAGCTTTTGTGTAGAAATCGGGTTGTCAATTGCGCTGTGCTGCGGGGTAAGATGGGTGCGGTGGTGGCTGGCGATCGGGAACCTTCTGAGCAGTTTTCTGCTGCTCCTGCTGGCGTTCGAGGCAGCGCCGGAGGGGCTTCCTGGATGGTTCTGGGCTTTTTGGGCGGTAAGCATTGCCGCAAGCATCATAACGGCAGTCCTGCTGATTTGGAACAAAAGCGTTCGGGAATTCCTTTACCAGCAGGCAAATTGACGGAAAAAAGGATCGCGCCGAAATGAACAGCGCGATCCTTTTCGTTATAACAGCTTGCGTCCCGGCTGCGAGAATGGATTCCCTCCGCGCCGGGGCGGAAATGGGTCCGGGAAGATCCCCGCAGTACGGGGAAATGTCGCGCAGCGACAAAGGGGAATGGCCGTGTTCGGTACGAGTACCCCTTACGAGGTTTGGGGCAGAGCTCCAAACATGGTGATGCAGTGGCGGGGGCAGGCCTCGGCACATTTGCCGCAGGCGGTACACTTTTCCGGATCGACAACGGCGTGGAAGTTTTCCAGCCGGATCGCGCCGGACTCACAGCTTCTGACGCACTTTCCGCATCCAATACATCCAATATTGCACACCTTATTGGTGACGGCGCCCTTATCGCAGTTGCTGCACCGGACAACCGCCTGCGCTTTCAGGGGCACAAAGCTGATGAGCCCCTTGGGGCACGCCTTGACACACATCGAACAGCCGCGGCATTTTGCCGGATCGATCGACGCCATACCGTTGCAGATTTTGATAGCGTCATAATTGCAGGCGCGCATACAGTCGCCCAGACCCATACATCCGAACCGGCAGCTTGTAATCCCGCCGGCAAGCTGCGCGGCTGCCGCACAGCTCGGGATCCCTTCATACTCCATTTTATCCGTCGTATGGTCATAGCTGCCCAGGCAGTGTACCAGAGCGGTCTTGGCCTCCACCGACGCCGACACGCCGAGCACTTCGCCAATCGCCGCAGCCGCAGCAGCGCCGCCCGGCGAACACAGCCCCGGTTTCGCCTCGCCGCTCGCGAGGGCCTGCGCATAGCCGGAACAACCCGAGTATCCGCACGCGCCGCAGTTCGCACCGGGCAGAAGCTCCTCAATCTTTTCGGCCGTTTCGTCCTTGGGGACTGCCATCACAATCGACGCGATCGCCAGGCCAAGTCCCGCAATCAGCCCGATTCCCGCAACCAGAATAATCGGAAACAGGATTTCATTCATTTGCCCAGCACCTCACTTTACCAGATTATCCACAAGTCCCTGGAAGCCCAGGAAGGATACCGCCACCAGCGACGCAGAGACAAGCGTGATCGGAAGCCCTCTCAGGGACTTTGGAATGTCGCACAGCTCGAGCCGCTCGCGGACGCCTGCGAATATGACCATCGCCACCATAAAGCCGATGCCGGCTCCAAACGTATTCACCAGCGACTGCAAATATCCGAAGGTCGGATCAGCCTCACCTTTTTCCAGGACGAGCATCGTCACGCCCAGCACAGCGCAGTTGGTGGTGATCAGCGGCAGGTAGATGCCCAGTGAATTGTAAAGCGGGGGCATATATTTCTTGAGTACCGTCTCAACAAACTGTACCAGCGCGGCAATAATCAAAATAAAGACTATCGTCTGCAAATAGGCCAGATTGTTCGGATACAGTATATAGGTGTAAATCGGCCAGGTGACAGCCGTCGCCAGCACCATGACGAAGGTAACGGCACAGCTCATGCCGAAGGCTGTGTTCAGCTTCTTGGAAACGCCAAGGAACGGGCAGATCCCCAAAAACTGGTTCAATATGTAGTTCTCCGTCAGAATGGCGGCGAGAAAAATGGAAACTAACTGCTGTGCCATAGGTTACTTCGCCTCCTTTTCGCAATTTCCGGCCAGCTTGGAGCAGCTTGCCGCCAGCGGGCACGCCGCACAGCCGATTTCTTCCGGCTTTTTCTGCTGTCCGGAGAGCTTCGAGGCCAGCGCGATCAGCATTCCGAATACGAAGAATCCGCCCGGCGGCAGGATGAAAATAATGATCGGCGGCATGAAACCGGAGGTGATCGGCATCCCGAACAGTGTACCGGAGCCGAGCAGCTCGCGGATGCAGCCCATCAGCAGCAGCGCCGCCGTGAACCCGACGCCCATTCCAAGCCCGTCGAGAATGGACGGCAGGACGCTGTTTTTGCTTGCGAACATCTCCGCGCGTCCCAGAATAATGCAGTTCACCACGATGAGCGGCAGATAGATTCCGAGGCTCTTGTCGATATCCGGTGCGTACGCCTGCACGAGCATCTGCACAATCGAAACGAAGCCCGCAATAATCGTGATAAACGCCGGGATGCGGACCTTATCCGGGATCACCCGGCGCAGCAGGGAGATCACCGCGTTGGAGCACACGAGCACCGCCGTAGCCGCGACGCCCATGCCGATCGCGTTGCTTGCCGAGGTAGAAACCGCCAGCGTGGGGCAGGTTCCAAGCACAAGGCAGAGCACCGGGTTTTCCTTGACGATCCCCTTGGTAAATTCCTGAATCAGTGGCTTTGCCATGCTCAGCCCTCCTCAACCAAAGAATAAAGCTCCGCCGCCTGGTTCACCGCGCTGGTGACGGCGTTGCTTGTGACAGTAGCGCCAGTGATGGCGAGGATCTGTCCTTCGCCCGCTTCACCGGACTTTACCACCGAAAGCGGTCCGCCGGAAACGGACTGTCCGACATACCGGTTCCGGAAATCCTCTTTTTCGGCGTTCGCGCCGAGGCCGGGCGTCTCGTCGTGGGAAAGAATCACCACGCCGGAAACCTTTCCCTCCGCGTCGATACCGGTCATTACCTGGACGGTCCCGCCGTAGCCCTTTGCTTCCGTCGTGAACACATAGCCCACGGTATTCCCGGAGGAATCCACCCCTGTATAATAGGTAAACTCACCGTCGTCCCCGGTGATCGTCCCCTCCTCAAAATCCGCGGCGGCAGACAGCACCATCGCACGGGACGCGCGTTCCGTTTCAGCCTGCTGGATCGCAATCTGATCCTTGGTGATCGCGTTTGTCCCGGCAAGGAGCCCCGTCACAATCACACAAATCAAAAACAGCGTAATAGTCGGCGTGAGGACGCTTTTCGCATCGATTTTCATTCCTTGGCCTCCTTCCTTTTCCGTTCGGAGCCGAAGGCACGCGGGCGCGTCAGCTTTTCAATGTGCGGCGAAAGAATATTCATCAGGATGATAGAGAACGAAACGCCCTCCGGCAGCGACCCGTAGATGCGGATCAGCATCGTCAGAATCCCGCAGCCGACCGCAAACACGATCCGCCCTTTCAGGCTGATCGGCGTCGTGGTATAATCGGTGGCCATGAAGATCGCGCCGAGCATCAGGCCGCCGGTGAGAAGCTCTGTGACAACGTCGCGCCCGGCGATCAGGGAGATCACCGCGGCAGTGCCGAGGTAGCACAGCGGGATCGCCGGATGGATCACGCCGCGGGCGACCAGATAAATCCCGCCCAGCAGCAGCGCGAGCGCGCAGGTCTCACCGAGACACCCGGCGTTGATTCCAAGAAACAGCTCCAGATAGCTGGGCAGAGCTTCGCCCGTCCCCTCCTTGAGGATACCGAGAGGGGAGGCCGTCGTGACGGCGTCGGCGGACTGCATCCACGAGAGCGGCTGCGTCCACGTACTCATCGGGGAGGGGAAAGAGGTCATCATCACGATGCGCGCCGTGAGCGCCGGGTTGACAAAATTCTGCCCGATACCCCCGAACATCTGCTTGACGACGACGATCGCCACAAGGCTCCCGAATACAGCCATCAGCGGATTGATCGTGACGGGCAGGTTGAACGCAAGCAGAACGCCTGTGACAGCTGCGCTCAGATCCCCGATTGTATTATCGCGCTTCATGACCTTGCGGCACACAAATTCAGCCAGCACGCACGACGCAACACACACCGCAATCAGCAGCAGCGCGCGCGGCCCGAATAAAATCACGGACGCCACCGCCGCAGGCGAGAGGGCGATGAGCACGTCGCGCATAATTTTCTGAGTCGTCCGTCCGCTTTTGAAGTGCGGGGACGACGAGACAATCAGTTTTTCCATCAGCGTTTCCCTCCAGCTTTCTTTACCAGGGATTTCCCCAGGCGGATCGCCTGCACCAGCGGCCTGCCTGCCGGGCAGTTAAACGCGCAGCAGCCGCATTCCATGCAGGTCATCACATCAAAGCGGCTGAGCCCATCCACGTCCTGCGCTTCCGTATACTTTTCCAGCATCATCGGCACAAGGCACATCGGGCAGCTCGAGACGCAGCTCCCGCAGCGGATGCACGCGGACGGCTCCATCAGGCGCGCTTCTTCCTCCCCAAAAGCAAGAATACCGTTATTCTGCTTCACAACAGGCAGATCGTCGCTTGTCAGAGCAATTCCCATCATAGGGCCGCCCATCAGGATCTTTTTCGGCGGTTCCTTATATCCGCCGCAGAACGCGATGATCTCAGAGATCTTCGTCCCGATCGGCACAATCACATTCTGCGGATCCGCGATCGCAGATCCGTCCACGGTAATCCTCTTTTTGACGAGCGGCATCCCCGTTTTGAGATATCCCGCCAGAAACGCGACGGATGTAATATTCATCACCAGGCAGCCGACGTCCGCGGGGAGCTTCCCAGCAGGGATCCGGCGGTTCGTACACGCCTGCACGAGCACCTTTTCTGCGCCCTGTGGATAGCGTGAGAGCAGCGGCAGCACCCGCACCTGGTTCTGCGGATCCATCTCCTCGTTATCCGCAATTTTCTGGAGCACCTCAATGACATCCGGTTTATTGTTTTCCACCGCGATGATCACGCGTTCCAGACCCAAAATGCGCTTGATGGTATAAATCCCATCCAAAACGGCCTGAGAATTTTCAATGGCCTCGCGGTTATCGGCAGTGATGTAAGGCTCGCATTCCGCCACGTTGACGATGAGCGTATCGAGCTTCTTATCCGGCGGGACCTTCAGCTTCACGGACGCAGGAAAACCCGCGCCGCCCAGTCCGACCAGCCCGGATTCCCTGACCGCGCTGACGAGATCCTCCAAATTATATACCTTTGGGGGACGCAGCTCCGGATACGGCTCCATCAGCCCGTCGGAATCGATAGCGATTGCGTCGAGCACCTGACCGCCGGAGAGCATTACCTTTTCGATCCCCGCCACAGTGCCGGAAACGCTTGCGTGGATCGGCGCGCTGACAAACGCGTCGCTGTCCGCAATTTTCTGCCCGACAAATACGTGATCCCCTTTTTTGACGAGCGGGGTACAGGGAGCGCCGACGTGCTGCTGCACGGGCAGCACCACACGCCCCGGAACCGGCATGACAACAGACTGCTTCTGCGCGGTATTTTTGTGGTGCGGGACCCTTGCGCCGCCGTGGGTACGGAACGGCTTTTCGGGGAAAGTCAATTCCACATTCATTCCTCCTTTTTTACTGCCTGGCGGCAGCGGATCGCCCGCCGGACGGTGTGGATTCCATCCGGTGGACGGTATATTGCAAGTGTGTGACATTCACACTGCGCCCCGCCAAAGGGCGAGTTACAACCGCAGCTTTTCGAGCGCCGGGAGAATCACACAGAGGCAGACCCCTGTGAGGGTTCCGGTGAGAATCCCAAAAAGCAAAAGCCACGGGATATACCAAAAGAGCGCCGGGGTAGTCATCAGCGCCGCCGCGCAAAGCTGCGCCGCGTTATGCGCAAGTGCTCCGGCCACGCCGATGCCGATCCAGCCCAGCGGGCGGCGCTTCGATCGGATCAGCAGGGAGGTCAGCAGCGCGCTTGCCAGGCCGCCGGAGAGGCTCATCACCATAGCTGTGAATCCTCGTGTGACCCCAGCAAACAATCCTTTGATGACCGCCAACAGCAGCGCCGGGGCAATCCCCAGAGACTGCGCCGCATACATCACCGCGATATTGGAGAGACCCAGCTTCGCTCCCGGCGGAAGCATGGGGATCGGCGGCAGAGCTCCCTCCAATGCGCCAAGCACAAGCGCCAGCGCGCCCAATATGCCGCACAGGGCAATTCTGTGGGTGCGGCTTTCCATGTTATGTGTACGATTTTCTGTTTTCATGATTTAACCTGTATATCCATCAATTTCTGCCTGATTTTCCTGATGCGCTTCCAGACGGACAGAGATGCGCGCGGGCATACAGACCGCCGTCTGTCCCGCCTGTGTGAGCACGCCTGTATTCACACAAATCTGATCGGGGCAATCAGACGATGCGAACCGGATCGCGTCCGGTTCCGCCAGCAGAACGACATGATATTCCCCGCCCAGCTCGATCGTCTCCGGTTCCGTGACGGACGAGAGATCGATCTGCATAAGGACCTGTCCGTCCTGCTCCACCACGGCGGTACAGCCGCCGCGGGCGGCGGACAGATTCCAGAGCAGAAGAATCCCTGCGATAATGGCTATTATTCCAATCAAGATAAGATCCTGTTTTTTGAAGAAAGCAAAATTATTTTTCATACACCTGCGGTGCCAGACTAAGTCTGGACGTAGAACGCGCTGCGCTCCGCTGACGCTTCGCGGGAATACCGGTAACTTCAAACACTCTGTCGCGGAGGGAGGCTGGTCAGGGATTATTTTTACACCGAGGCCGCAACGCGGGCAATATAGTTCAATCTCGCATCCAGCCGGGCGACCGGAGGGAGCGGGCGCGATCTGCTGACCGCAGGTCCGCGACCCGCGCGGAACAGCAGTTTCTTAAAATAAAAACAATCCCAATACTTCATTTCCAACGAACGTTGGAAATGGGATGGGTCCGGGACTGTGTCCCGGCGCGGGGAATGAGGGGGACGCGGAGTCCCCCTCATGGGGTTTGGGGCAAAGCCCCAACCTCACGGAGGGAGTACCCGGAGGCGGTGAGGTGGAAGCGGGATTCCAGGCCTGGGGTGACGAAAATCTGATGATTGGTGTCCACGAAGATTCCCTCTGCACCGTAGTGCTCCAAAAGGGCGAGGCCGTCCTCCAGTCCGAGGACGAAGCAGGCAGTGGAGAGGGCGTCGCTCATTGCGCCGCTTTCCTCGTGCACAACCGTTACCGAGATCAGGCCGCTTTCTGCGGGATACCCCGTTTTGGGGTTGAGAAGATGATGATATGTAACGCCGTCCTCCACAAAATAACGCTCATAGGAGCCGGAGGTGGAGACGAAGCCCGATTCCAAATCCAGAGAACCGAGAGCCTGCGTCTTATCGCCGCCGCTGTCAGGATCGCGGACGGCGATGTTCCACGGCGAGCCGTTGCGCTTGGCGCCGAACACGCCGATACTGCCGCCGACTGCGACGATCCCGGCTTCTGCGCCGGCCTCCTGATATGCCTCGATTGCCGCGTCACAGGCCGCGCCTTTCCCGACGGAACCAAGATCAATCCCCATGTAGTGATATTTCAGGGAGGCGGAGCAGTCCTCTTCGTCGAGCCGCAGATCCTCGTAGCTGACGTATTGCAGAGATTCGGCAATCTGATCGGCGTCCGGAAGATGCTGGTTGCTGCCGCCGAAATCCCACAGCGCCGACAGCGGCAGGATCGTCGGATCAAATGCGCCGTTTGACGCTTCCGCTACATCCAGACACTGTTCCAGAATGGAAAAGGTGCGTTCATCAATATCCAGCCAGTCAACACCGGCATGGTCGTTTAGCTTCTGTACGTCGGATCCTTCCACACGCCACGAAATCAGATTTTCCAGTGCGCTGATTTCACGCACGGCATCGGCGGCGGCCTGCTGTGCCTGCCTGCCGTAAACAGTCTGCTGAACATAGGAGCCCATCGCGTAGTTGGTACATTCATACGGCACACCTCCGGTAAGCCGGGGGAGCCATATCGCGGCAAGGGCAAGGATCAGCGCAGTCAGAATGGCGCTCAGGATAATTACAGACTTTGGTGGTTT
Source organism: Candidatus Gallacutalibacter pullicola (assembly GCA_018712265.1). Classification (GTDB taxonomy): domain Bacteria; phylum Bacillota; class Clostridia; order Oscillospirales; family Acutalibacteraceae; genus Gallacutalibacter; species Gallacutalibacter pullicola. The sequence goes on along the minus strand of DVHF01000102.1, from coordinate 8,011 downwards.
GGCAAGTGCTTTTTTCAGGGTGAAAACTCCTTTTTCAATGATGCAGGATATTCAAATATATCACTGAGTTTTATTGTAACATAAGCTCAGAAGATCCTGCAAGAAAAATTAAAATTTTAACAAAGATGTCTATAAGTTATTGAGGCTGGGAAGGAAAGTCGTTCTATTCGCCGGAACAGAAAAAGCCTGCCCATTCCCTATCAGAATGGACAGGCTGTGACGTTCTTTCGTTTACTTTTCAGCGTTCAGATGTTCCAGAGCGTTTACAATCAGATCGACGCTTCCGTCGATTCCGAATATACCGCTGTTGATCATCAGATGGTAATTCGCCGGATCATCCCAGCGTTTATTCGTATAGAAATTATAATAATTGGCGCGCTGCTTATCCTTTTTCGTCAGGATATCGGGCGCTTTCTCCGGCTCCATCCCGTGCAGCTTTACGGAGTGCTCAATGCGGCTCGCCTTATCCGCGTAGATGAATACATGGAACACGTTTTCAAAATCACGCAGCACATAATCGCCGCAGCGGCCTACAATCACACATGGACCTTTCTGGGCGGCCTCCTTAATAATATCCGCCTGAATCAGGAACAGCTTATCGTTAATGGGCATATCATTATACGCGGCAATCCGCCCGCCCATGTTGTAGCTGCCCATCAGCAGGGAATACAGCAGGCTGTTTGTGGCCCGCTCGTCCGCCTTTGCAAAGACTTCCTCACTATAGCCGCTCTGCTTGGCAGCCAGAGCAATCAATTCCTTGTCATAGTAAGGGATATTATACCGCTCAGACAGCTGTTTACCGATCTCGCGTCCGCCGCTCCCGAATTGTCTGGAAATTGTAATAATAGTATTCATACTCATGAATAACACCCCTTTCGGATTGCTTTCCGATTCATTTATATTTTACAACAATATGATGAGAAAGTCAAATATAATTTGCATTTTCGACGAAAAATAACAGAAGGAGACGAAACAGGGGAGAGTATTTTAAAGAAAGCTATTGACAAACCGGAACAGCGGGCATATAATACAACACATAAAGAAAACCTACGAGTAAGAGTAGTATCCGTACGGAAGTATTCCGGCAGAGAGCCGCAGGCGGTGGGATTGCGGCGGGTATGGTGCGGTGAATGGGCTTACGAGGGCAGTGTGAAAGGCGGTTGCCGAGTAGCTTCTGACGGGATCTCCACCCGTTATCAAGGGAGCGCGCATGATGGTGCGTGGAATGAGCGGGCGATTTTTCGTCAATCCGGGTGGTACCGCAGGAGTATATAATGGCTCTTGTCCCTGAGAAGATCAGGGGCGAGAGCCTTTTTTGATGCCGTCCGCCGCAGACCATCAAAATCAAAGCGGGAAATCCCGCGGAATTTTGGAGGTTATCTTATGAAAAACAGAAAAAGAATGACAGCTGTAATCCTTGCCGCTATTACGGCGGTTTCCCTCACCGCGTGCAGCGGTTCCGCCGGTCAGAGCGCCGCATCCTCCTCGGACGGCGGAGCATCCGCGGGGGAGGAATCCTATAAAATCGGCGTGCTTCAATATGCGACGCATGGTTCGCTTGATAACTGCTACGAAGGGCTTCTGCTCGGTCTTGAGGAGGAAGGGCTCATCGAGGGACAGAATTTGGAGGTCGAGTTCCAGAACGCCCAGAACGATACGGGCAACAGCGACATGATCGCGAAAAATATGGTCGCGGAGCAGGTGGATCTGTTCGTCGGGATCGCGACTCCGGCGGCAATGTCCGGATACAGCGCCGCCAAGGATACCGATATCCCTGTGGTTTTCACAGCAGTTTCCGATCCGGTTTCGACGGGTCTGGTGCAGTCCCTTGAGACCCCCGGTACGAACTGCACCGGCACAAGTGATGTGCTTCCGCTGGAGGAGCAGGTGAAGATGATCCGCGCGTTCCTGCCGGACGCCGACACCATCGGCATCATCTACACCACCAGTGAGCCGAATTCCATCAGCCAGCTGGAAACGCTGAAAAGCATTGCGCCGGAATACGGCTTTACGATCACGGAAGCAGGCGTGACGAATTCCTCGGAGGTAGCCGCCGCTGCCGCGACCGTCATTGCGCAGGGCGCGGACTGCATCAATAACTTTACCGATAATAATGTGGTAGATAACCTCTCCATCGTGCTCCAGGCGGCAAACGAAGCCGGGATCCCGGTGTTCGGCTCGGAGATCGAGCAGGTGAAAAACGGATGTCTGGCGTCGCAGAGCATCGACTATGTGGCGCTGGGGGAGGAAACAGGCCGGATGGCGGCGCGTGTGCTCCGTGGGGAATCCGCTTCGGAGATCCCGGTGTTCACAGTGGAGGACTGCGTTCCGGTATACAATGAGGAGGTTCTCGCCTCGCTCGGCCTGACGCTTCCGGAGGGCTTTGAGGATGCGCAGGAGGTTTCCGCAGACGCGGAATAATTTTGAGAAAGCAGGGAAGTAGGAATGGATATTTTGCTTGGCCTTCTGGTAAATATTTTGGAGGAGGGCCTGATTTACGGAGTTATGGCGCTGGGGGTGTACATCACCTATAAGATTCTGGATTTTCCGGATCTTTCGGTGGACGGGACGTTCCCGCTGGGCGCGTGCGTGACGGCTGCGCTGATCACAGTGGGGGTGGATCCGTGGCTCGCGTGCCTGTGTGCGTTCCTGACGGGAGCAGCAGCCGGGTGCGTGACAGGATTCCTGAACGTCAAGCTGAAAATCAGCGATCTGCTTTCGGGAATCCTGGTGATGACGGGCCTGTACAGCGTCAATCTGTTCATCACAGGAGGCAAGGCGACTGTTCAGTTCTACAACCAGCCGACCATATTTAATTCCGGACTGGGCGCACTGATCCCGGAGAGCCTGCGCCGGTATAAGGTGATACTGATCGCGCTGCTCGTGATCATTGTGGGCAAACTTATATTGGATCTTTATCTGCGCACCAAATCGGGCCTGCTGCTGCGCGCCGCCGGGGATAATCCGCAGTATGTCATTTCGCTTGGCAGGAATCCCGGCAGGATGAAGGTGATCGGCCTGGCAATCGGCAACGGCTTCACGGCGCTTTCGGGCTGTATCCTGAGCCAGCAGGCGGAGACGGCCAACATCGCCAGCGGTACCGGCATGGTTGTAATGGCGCTGGCGTCGGTAATTATCGGGACCAGCCTGTTCCGGCGCGTCAAGTGGATCCGCCCGACCCTCGCGGTTATTTTCGGTTCTATCCTGTATAAGACGTGCCTGGTGGCGGCAATGCAGCTCCATCTGCCGACGAACGCGCTCAAGCTGGTGATGGCCGTCATCTTCGCGGTCGCTCTTGTGGCGAACAATATGGTATCCGGAAGGAGGAAGAAGCAGAATGTCAACCCAACTCAAATCTGAAAACGGGCAGGGGGCCAGCCTTGTCAGTATGCAGCACATCTGCAAAACCTTCAATCCCGGCTCCGTCAATGAGGTGGTGCTGTTCCAGGATTTCAATCTGGACATCACTGCCGGGCAGTTTGTGTCGGTTGTGGGGAGCAACGGTTCTGGTAAGACGACGATATTGAACCTTCTGTGCGGCAGCGTCCCGCTGGATTCCGGGTCGATCACCGTCAAGGGACAGGAGGTCAGCGGGCTCAAGGAGTTTCAGCGGTCCCGGTTTATCGGCCGCGTGTTTCAGGACCCCTCCAAAGGAACTTGCCCGGATCTGTCGATTCTGGAAAACATGGCGCTGGCGGAAAACAAGGGCAAACCGTTCGGGCTGTCGATGGGGGTCAACCGCCGCCGCGCCGATTTTTACCGCACCCAGCTGGAAAAACTCCATCTGGGGCTGGAGGATAAGCTCCATTTACAGGTGGGAAGCCTTTCCGGCGGACAGCGGCAGGCGCTCGCGCTGCTGATTTCCACCATGACGCCGATCGATCTGCTGATCCTCGACGAGCACACGGCCGCGCTCGATCCGAAATCGTCGGAAACCGTGATGGAGCTGACGGATCAGATTGTCCGCGAAAAGAACCTGACCACCCTCATGGTAACGCATAATCTTAAATTTGCCATCCGATACGGCAATCGCCTGCTGATGATGCACCGCGGCGAATGTGTGATTGACGCCGCCGATGATCAAAAGGCGGCGATGGATACAGATGATCTGCTGAACAAGTTTAATGAGATCAGTTTGGAGGTAGGCAACTGAAAGGGGGATCCGTATTGAAAATCGCAAAGTCTCTGACGGAGCTAATCGGAAACACGCCGCTTCTGGAATTATCAAATCTGGAACGCCAGGAAAATCTGAACGCGGCGCTGGCGGCCAAGCTGGAAAGCTTCAATCCGCTTTCATCGGCAAAGGACCGCGTCGGCGCGGCGCTGATCGAGGACGCCGAACAGCGCGGGCTCCTGAAAGAGGGATCGGTCATCATCGAGCCGACAAGCGGCAACACGGGCGTCGGGCTGGCATTTGCGGCAGCGGCGAAAGGGTACCGCGTGATCCTGACGATGCCGGAAACAATGAGTTTAGAACGCCGCCGTCTGCTGGCGGCGCTTGGCGCAGAACTCGTGCTGACGGACGGCGCGAAGGGGATGCAGGGCGCGATCGACAAGGCGGATGAGCTTGCCGCCCAGATGCCAAACGCGTTCATCCCGGGGCAGTTCACGAACCCGGCGAACCCGGAAATTCACCGGCGGACGACGGCAGAAGAAATCTGGCGTGATACGGAAGGAAAAGTGGATATTTTTGTGGCGTGTGCCGGCACGGGCGGCACAATCACCGGAGTAGGGGAGGGACTGAAAGCGAAAAAACCCTCTGTACAGGTGATTGCGGTGGAACCGGCAGGATCCCCGGTGCTGTCGGGCGGTAAAGCGGGCGCGCATAAAATTCAGGGGATCGGCGCCGGGTTTGTCCCGAAAATCCTGAACACCTCCATCCTGGATGAAATTCTCACAGTAACGGACGAGGACGCTTATGCCATGACGAAGCGGCTTGCCCGGACAGAGGGCGTCCTCGCGGGAATCTCCTCCGGGGCGGCGCTCCACGCGGCTTTGCAGGTAGCCAAACGTCCGGAAAATGCCGGAAAGCTCGTCGTCACCCTTTTCCCCGACACCGGCGAGCGTTACCTCTCCTCCGGCGTGTTCGATTGATCGGATAAGGGGGACTGCTCGTCCCCCTTATAACCCCCGCGGCAGGGTTTACCACCCTGCACCCTATCCCGAGGGCCTCCGCGGCCCTCGACCCGCGCCGGGCCTCAGGCCCGGACCCACTTCCGCCCAAGTGCGGTGATTGCCGGGTCTCGCAGTCGAGACGGAGGTTCCCCAAAATTTCCCCTTTAGCATACAAAAAAGTAGGGCCTGAAAGGAAATTTTCCTTTCAGGCCATTTCTCTATTTGGTATGAAGTTCTAAAAGCCTCTCACCGCAGGTGCACGATTTGATTACCGCAGGTGTGGATCGGCTGTGACGATCGGTTTCCCCTCTTTGTCGAGTAAGGGGGTCATTCCTCCGGCGTTTCCATTTCTGTGGAACATATAATTCACGCCTGTTTCTGTGTCTACCCAAATTTCAATGACATCGATTGTGCCTTGAGTGTAAATCTTTTGAAAGCGGTTCATGTGTCCCTCCGTAATGTGAATGATTTATAGTTTTTGTGTACAGCCGACTTTACCCCAGAGCAGACAGAAATTTAACAGATTGCAATAGTGTAAAGCTTACACAGCGAATCTAGATCGCTGAGGGAGAAATTAGTCCTGCTCAGCTTTTTGGGTGAGAGAGCGGAGGATCTGTTCAGCGGCGCTCCGGCGGGCGTTCGCTTCTACGGAAAGTTCCAGAGCAAGCTCAAGCAGATTGGCGTCACCGGCAGGAACAGCGTCCAGTACCCGGCGGCAGACGTCAGAAAAAGCATTCTCCTGCACATGGCAGAATTTTTCGTACAGATCGTGCTTGGTCCCTGTTTCCAGAGAAATTCCCAAAAGGGAGGAGATATCCTGAATCGGCAGGATAGGCTTGAGCATACAGATAATCATTAAAAGCGCGAGATGATCGCGGGAATATTTTTTCTTTTGCGGACGTTCCAGAACTCCGTCCTTGACATAATTGTTGATCATGCTGGCGGTCAGCGGATTGGCCGTACCATCGTAGAGCGCAAGCTGACGGTTCAGGTAGGTGAGTACCTGATCCATATAAAGATAGATTTCCGGAAGCTGATCCCACGCAGCCATATGATGGGAAGCCGCCTCGTTTGCCCATTCCTCAAGCCCGGGGATGGATTCGCTCATTTTTTATCCTCCTTACTGCTCTCGGAAGAATCCTTCAAACCTGCGTATCGGCTGGGCGGGACACCCTTGTACTTCTTAAAGACACGGGAGAAATACAGCTGATCGGAAAATCCGGTGGAGTAAGCAGCTTCGCCGACTGTAAGATTGTTGTGGCGCAGCAAATAAGCTGCTTTGTCGATGCGGTAATGCGAGAGATACTCGTTCGGCGGCATGGAAATATGCTGCATAAACAGCCTGTACAGATGGCTGCGGCTGATCCCAGCATTTGCGGCGATATCGTTGATGTCGATGTCGTCACGGGAATAATTATAGTCGATAAACCGGATAGACTTTTCCACATATTCGTAGCCGTTGCGGTGGCGGGCGGGGAGGGTTTCCCCAAATTCCTCCATTAAAATAGAAAGGAATTCCAAAAGCCCCGAGAGCATCCTGGCTTCATCGCACGGACGGGAACCGGTGGTGTCGTAAATGCGGTTTAAGCAATTTTTCAGAGCGTCATCCTTATCGTAATGGAACAATGGGTTTTCACGGGAAAGCCCCGTTTCCTGTACAAGGCGCGCGGCATCCGTACCGTTGAAGCCTACCCAGCAGTATTCCCACGGATCCTCCTGATCCGCTTCATAGGAGACAACCTGATTCGGACCGAACAGAAACCCATCCCCTGCGGAAAGGGTATACCGTTTAAGGCCATCGTCAAAGCAGCCGCGCCCGGAAACAATATAATGGATTGTGTAATGATTCCGCACAGCCGGGCCCCAGGAATGGCCGGCGCCGCAGCGCTGCAGGCCGCTGCTGTAAACGGCAAGGCCCAAGCTGTCGTGAAACGGCGTCTTGAACGAATGCTTAAATTCTTCACTTGTCAAACAAAACAGCCCCCTCTTTCCCGGCGTTTAGAAGATCTAAACAGCCAATAAAATTTAAAGTGCCGGAAATCCGGCAAGCCCCCTTTTTCAGGTTCTATTATAGACCGGAATTGGAAATTATGCAAGAAGATCCCGCGAAATCTTGGCAGAAAAAGGTGAAAAAATTCCGTGTTTATCGAGGTGCGCGTTAGTGGATAAATTTATGAAAGAAAATGGCCTGAAACAGATGTGAAGATATCCATTCAGCAAATAATCAGAAATTGCCGGGTGGAAAAAAACTGAAAAAAATGATAAATTGTGATTGAAATTAGTCTGGGGATCGGTTATAATAAAGAGCGAATTGTTGATATTTTTATAACAAATTGAAAAGCGTCTTTGAACGGTTTGCAGGGAGGCTTTTCGGTTTGTCGAAATGGAGATGTTTGATTATGGATCTAAACCAGATGTCCCCTGCCCAAATCGCTTTAGTTGTGCTGCTCACGGGTATGGTCATCACGTTCGTGATGCTGATCATCCTCACATTCCTCATCAAAATTTATGGGGCTATCGTGTATAATGCGCAGAACAAGAGCAGGCAGGAATCAAAAAAGGAAGAGCCGTCTCAGGCTCCCGCAGCCGCGCCTGTCGCAGCCGCAGTTACAGCTGCAGCTCCGGTATCGGCACCGGCTGTTGAGGGAGGGATCCCGCAGGAGGTAGTTGCTGCAATCGCCGCTGCGGTGTACACAACTACATGCGGAACACACGTAGTGAAAAGCGTCAGACGTGCGGCAAGCCCCGTTTCGTCCCGTTCCGCGTGGGCGGCAGCCGGACTGCTTGAAAGCACCCGTCCTTTCTAAGCGGGCTTTCAAAAATTCACTGCAAACCAATATCAAACAGAAAGAAGGACGCTTGTGGATATTTTAGGTCAATTTGGCGTCGCGGTTAC
>DVHF01000101.1 GCA_018712265.1 Candidatus Gallacutalibacter pullicola | reverse complement strand
ATGTAATCCCTCTTTTCCTATAAAAAATTCAGCTTAATCAACATCGAATAAATCAACAAAAATATTCTTTGCCTATTATACTTTTTTAAATATTATTGTAAATTCATATTTCGAAATATTATAAAATTTTCGGACCTTGCATTTTATCTTCTGCTTTATTTTGATCAAGGATTTTTTCATTCCATCTGTCTGCAAAACCCAGCTCTAAAATAGGGCAGAACTCATTTTATTTGGATGAGGATATTCTGCAAAATTCAAAACTCAAAGAAATACTGCGTCATTATCCTGCTGGAATGTGGCTGTTACATTTTAAACTGCCAAAAGGAGCCAATTTCCTGCTCGAAGCGATGACGGTTTGGAATTTATAAAGAAATTGTTTTGCCCGCAGGAATAGTTTCCGCAGTTTGAAAAACAATATCTGTAAAACCAGATATTTGGGAGGAAAGGCTATGGGGTCATTGTGGGAGCAGGAATCGCGGAAAATCCGATTTGAAAGTCTGAACCGCGATATTAAGACGGATGTGCTGATCATCGGCGGAGGAATGGCCGGCGTTTTGTGCGCATATATGCTCCATCAATCGGGCGTGCCATATGTGCTTGCAGAGGCGGAAACGATAGGCAGTGGGATCACTAAAAATACCACCGCAAAAATCACGTGCCAGCACGGGCTGATTTACGATCAGCTGATCCGTAAATTTGGCATGGAACGGGCGGAACAGTATCTGAAAGCCAATGAAGAGGCGCTTGCCAGATACCGCGATTTATGCAGGAATATTGACTGTGATTTTGAAGAAAAGGATTCTTATGTATATTCCCTGGACAGCCGTCAGAAAATAGAAAAGGAAATCAGGGCGCTGGAAAGACTGGGCGTCCATGCAGAGGATGCCGCCCATCTGCCGCTGCCGTTTTCCGTGGCCGGCGCGGTTCGGTATCCGAAGCAGGCACAGTTCCATCCGCTCAAGTTTATCTCCGCTGTTTCAGAAGGGCTTCACATCTATGAGCATACGGCGGTCCGGGAGCTCGCAGGGACGGAAGTCCTTACAGATCACGGAAAAATCACAGCAAAGAAAATCATCGCGGCGACGCATTTCCCCTTTTTGAATAAGCACGGCAGTTATTTTATCAAGCTGTATCAGAGCCGCTCGTACGTCATCGCGCTTGAAAACGCGCCCGATGTGCATGGGATGTATGTGGATGAAGCGCAGACAGGGATGTCCTTCCGAAATTACGGAAGCCTGCTGCTCCTCGGAGGCGGGGATCACCGCACCGGGAAAAAGGGCGGGAACTGGCGGGAGCTGCGGGATTTTGCACAGCGTCATTATGCCGGCGCCGCGGAAAAATACCATTGGGCAGCACAGGACTGCATGACGCTCGACGGCATTCCGTATATCGGCGCTTATTCCTCGGGCACGGAGAATTTATACGTCGCCACAGGATTCCACAAATGGGGAATGACCGCCTCTATGGTTTCGGCAATCATCCTGTGCGACCTTGTCCAGGGGAAGAAAAGCCCATATGCGGACGTTTTTTCACCATCCAGAACCATACTCCGTCCGCAGCTGGCTGTCAACGCATTTGAGGCGATCGCCAGCTTCCTGACTCCAACAGCCAAACGCTGTCCGCATCTGGGCTGCGCACTCAAGTGGAATCCATACGAGCACACCTGGGACTGCCCCTGTCACGGCTCACGGTTTGCGGAGGACGGCAGCCTGATAGACAACCCCGCAACGGGGGATTTGAAACTGTGAGGTGGTTATTTGAGCAATCATCTGAAAGACCAGACAAGCCCCTATCTGCTGCAGCACGCGGAAAATCCCGTGGACTGGTATCCTTGGGGCGAGGAGGCGTTCCGCAGGGCCAAAGAGGAGGATAAGCCTGTCTTTCTGAGCATCGGTTACAGCACCTGCCACTGGTGTCACGTGATGGCGCACGAAAGCTTCGAGGATCAGGAGATCGCCGCAATCCTGAACCGGTATTTTATTTCCATCAAGGTGGACAAGGAGGAACGTCCCGATATTGACAGCATTTATATGGCTGTCTGCCAGGCGTTCACAGGCAGCGGCGGCTGGCCTACAACCATCTTTATGACGGCCGATCAAAAGCCTTTTTTTGCCGGGACGTATTTCCCAAAAACAGCGCGGTACGGCTCAGTGGGACTGAAGGAGCTTTTGCTGGCTATTCACGAGAAATGGGAGGATGGACGCGATGCCCTGCTCCGCTCCGCCGACGAGGTTACAGCTGTTTTAAACCGGAACCAGGCCCCCGCCTCCCAGACGGACGAAACCCTGATCGACAACGCCGTTCAATGGTACAAGCAAAATTTCGACGCATCCTTCGGCGGATTTGGACAGGCCCCAAAATTCCCCGCGCCGCACAATCTCCTGTTCCTGATGCAGCAATATGAAAAGCACAGGGATCGGGAGGCTCTGGAAATGGCGGAAACGACCCTCCGGCAGATGTACGCTGGAGGATTGTTCGACCATATCGGCTACGGATTTTGCCGGTATTCCACCGATCGCTTTTACCTCGTGCCGCATTTTGAAAAGATGCTCTATGACAACGCCCTGCTGATCCTCGCCTACTGCAAGGCCTGCGAGCTTACATCACAGCCGCTGTACCGGGAAATCGCCGAAAAAACGGCATCTTACGTCCTGTCAGAAATGACCGATCCGGACGGCGGGTTTTACAGCGCACAGGACGCGGACAGCGATGGGGAGGAAGGAAAATATTACGTATTTACCCCCGAGGAAATCACGCGTCTGCTTGGAGAGACCGACGGCACAGCGTTCTGCGATCATTTCGGTATTACAAAAGCCGGGAATTTCGAGGGAAAAAGCATCCCGAATCTTCTTCAGGCACAGGATCCGGCGGAGACACGTTTCGACAGGTTTCTGCCTGCTGTGCGGGAATATCGGCGGCAGCGGACCCGGCTGCACACGGACGACAAGGTGCTGACCTCCTGGAATGCGCTGATGATTGCGGCGCTGTGCAGGCTGTACCGGTGCAGCCGTAACCGCCAATATCTGAGGGCCGCTGAAAAAGCGCAGCAATTTCTGGAAAGCAGGCTGTGCAGCCGCGACACGCTTTATGTGAGCTGGCGGGACGGAAAGCGCGGAGAACGCGTGTTTCTGGACGAGTACGCAAGCTATATTTTCGCGCTGCTTTCCCTATATGACGCCACCCTTGACAGCCGGTTCCTGGATCGCGCGGATCGGCTGGCACAAAAGGCAGTATCGCAGTTCTGCGATCCGGAGCACGGCGGCTTTTACCTGTACGGTGAGGAAAACGAAACGTTGATTTTCCGGCCAAAGGAATGCTATGACGGGGCGATACCCAGCGGGAATTCTCTGATGGCCTACGTTCTGGTGCGGCTGGAAGCCCTCATTCCCTCCGAAAAAACGGCGGAAATCCTGGAACGCCAGCTCGCGTACCTGTCCGGTGAAGCGAAAAACTATCCCGCGGGATTCGCCATGTTCCTGATGGCGCTGTCCGATTTTCTGGAACCGCCGGTTTCGATTACCGCGGTGCGAAACGGCGAAGATTTGAGCGATCTTCCCCTCTTCGTCCCATCTGACGGAATTGTCAAAATATCGGAGGCGCAGGCGGAGAATGATAAGCTGATAAATGGGGAAACTACTTTTTATGTATGCCAAAATCACAGCTGTCTGCCGCCCATGAATAAGCGGCAGCTTATGGAAGCTTTGGGGCATATCTGACAGAAACACCGTGCCGGTTCTGTCTCCATGTTCGCCTCACCTCGAGCGGACGCTGCAGCGGATCCGAATTTTGACTCTATCAGATTTTATCAAAATTCCCGGCGCTTATGATTTTTGGAACGCCCTAAAACAGGATAACATTCAGGAGGTATAACGTTATGGACAATAAGAACGGATTCACCATTACGGACCGCGACCGTGTGCTCCGGGCATGGGAAAGCTCTACGGAGCTGGTGCGCGACTATCAAGCGTACGCGAACCAGCTGGCAGACGACAACAAAGAGCTTGCCAAGCTTTTTGCCGAGTTTGCAGAGGATGAAGCGCAGCACGCCGCAAAGCTGCTGGAGCTTCTGCGCGGATATGAAAAATAAATATAATATGACTGAGGACACCCTGTCCGCCGGTACGGATGGGGGGTCCTCTTATGCTGTAAAAATTTCCGGACGGACATCGCCCATCCCTGTTCCCGCCAATATTCAAGCGATCCCGGAAAATCCCGAATCTGGAAACGGCGTCTGTGATCATCATAGGACTGTGCGATCCCAGTCCGGCATATTTTCAAAAATACATTCGCCAAATATCGATAATATCGGTTGCAAATTTTTTAATCTATGCTACAATGATTTTTAGATTTTGTTGTTTTCTCCCTTGGACATAGACCAAAAAGGCAGAAGCGGTCGGGCTGCTGGTATGTTGACGGCGGCAAGCCGGATATTGTTCAAGCGGAAAATCTGCATCAGGAAAGGAGCATTGACAATGGGTATTATCGAGAAAATGCGGCTGGATGGAAAAAAAGGATTCGTTACGGGGGGTGCCAGAGGAATCGGCAAATGCACAGCCACAGCGTTTGCGGAGGCAGGCGCCGACATCGCGATTGTAGACATCGATTTTGAGGAGGCACAAAAAACAGCCCGGGAAATTGCGGAAAAAACAGGCCGAAAGGTGATCGCAATCAAAACGGACTGCACGGATAAAGATCAGGTAGACGCGATGGTAAAGCAGGTAGTTGCCGAGCTGGGCGGTCTGAATTTCTGCCACAACAACGCGGGGATCTGCATCAATGCGCCGGCCGAGGAAATGACGTATGAACAGTGGAACAAGGTGATCAACATCAATCTCAACGGAATTTTCCTCACAGATATTGCCGCGGGAAAATATATGCTGGAAAACGGCGGCGGCTCCATTATCAATACGGCCTCCATGTCGGCCCACATCGTAAACGTCCCGCAGCCCCAGTGTGCGTATAATGCGTCAAAGGCGGCGGTAATCCAGCTGACGAAGTCGCTGGCGGTGGAATGGGCAAAGCGCGGTGTTCGCGTCAACAGTATCAGCCCCGGATATATCGGGACGGAACTGACACTGAACTCCCCCACCCTGGTTCCGCTGATTGAAAAATGGAACCATATGTCGCCGCTTGGCAGGATGGGAAAGCCCGAAGAACTTGAGGCTATCTGCGTATATCTTGCCGGGGATACCAGCACCTTTACCACAGGCTCTGACTTTATCATTGACGGGGCATTTACCTGTTTTTAAGCCGAATAAAATCGGGCTTTTGGTGGAAAGCAATTAGGGTGTATCAGAAAAGTCCTCAATACTGTTAAATTCTACTGAAAAACGCTGTCTGCATCGTTGCTCACCCTTGCAATACGAAAGTATTGCGGCGGATTCGCGCCTTGCATCCATCGCTTTTCAGCGAATTTTCCAGCACTTTTGACTTTTCAGATACACCCTAGAAATTTTTCAAAAATGGCTCTTGTATTCCGTTTGGGGTACAAGGGCTTATTTTTTAGTACAGAAAACGGTTTATTCCACATTTTCGTGTGGTATTGTTGACAGTTTATCCTCTATAGTCCCTACAAAATGTCAATTAACCAATGCCAGCAATCCAATTTCTACAGTCGGAAAAGGAAACGGATAAAAAGCGGCGTGAAGTGACCTTAAAGTATTGATAATAAAGCTCTGCATTTACGCAAGTAAGCTTTCACTTTTACCTACAATTTCTCAATAGGATTCAGAGCGGGACTATGATAGCAGATAAATCAAACGTACTCCACCTAACAAATCAAGCGAATGGTTTGTGGAGCGCGGTAGACAGATAGATTATCCATAATGGCAATATCATCTGAATGCAAAACCGATATCAGTGTTTTTTCAATATACTACAAAAACTTTACCTTTGTTGTGCCTTCTGGATAACTTGTCTGCGCGAAAATGTCGCTTGTTCGGATAGCTGACAATACGGTTACGCCCTTCGGCCCTATCAGTAGAGAATAGTCAACAACCCGTTTGCCTCCTAATAGTACAGCCATATTGTCTGACCGTATTTTTTCTACCTGATAAGATCAATTTCCGGAAGCTTTTGTATGCTGAATCTGCATTCCGAATAAACGATAACAATACAACGCTGTATCTGGCCTATGGAAACAGCAGCCTATAACCTAAAACCTCGGTATAGAGTTCAAGATATCGGCAGTTATTCCCGGCCAGTAAGAAGAATCGTTTTTAGCACTCAGTGTAAGATAATCCATTGGATGAAGAAAAGGCCGTTTTTGAGTGTCATTTTTGTGCTGAGAACAGAAGAATATCCAAATTCTTCCGACGTTAATTTCCTGCGACAATTGATTTTCATTGATTGTGGTTGCTGT
>DVHF01000100.1 GCA_018712265.1 Candidatus Gallacutalibacter pullicola | reverse complement strand
AGAAAAATCATGAGATAACGGGTTTTCGGGAATGGCTGAAAACTGTTTTTTGCGTCAAGAACAGGATTTCCGTCTATTTCCTGATTGCCGCGGGACTTGTGCTGTATTTTGGGACGCATATGGCAGTATCGAACCGCACGGAAACAACGCTTCCCTTTTATATGTTTTTCCTTTCCCTGCCCGGCAATCTCATAATAGGCGGTCTGGAAGATGCCGGCTGGACATATGTATTACAGCCCCGGCTCGATAAAAAATTCGGCTTTCTGATTTCTTCCGCGTTAATTGGAATCGTCTGGGTCTTTTGGCACATTCCTCTCTTTTTCATTCCCGGGACCAATCACTGTGAGGGCCTGATTGATTTTGGGATGTTCAATGTTCAAGTGATGGCGCTGAGCTTTTTCAGAGGGGCCATCTATAAAGCGGCAGGAAAGGGTTATGTATTTGCGTATGTACTTTTTCATACCATGTTCAACGCTGCGTTTTCCCTGTTCGGTCCCGTGACGGCAACCTGGGCGGGGACGATTGCCGCAAACGCCATTATCGTTCTTTTCTCCGTAGGGATTGCGGCTGTCTATCATAAGCCGAAGGAAATAACTTGAGCGGACAGGAGCAATTCCTCCCTTCCATATTCGTACTGTAAGCGGCTGGTTCCCATCAGGAAAACGGCCGCCCTTTTCTTTCTGAAACAGAAAAAGGCGGCCATCCGTTATAATCAAAAGGCTGTGGAAAACAGGCTTTCCAATGGACGTTCCTATTTTCCACCAATCAGGGAATTTAGAAGATTTCGATCCGCGTGGGGATACAGCGTGCCGTCCCAGCGGATATTGGGCCCGTGCAGACAGTTTTTCATACAGCCCGCAACGCGGTAGGAAAAACCACCCTCCCGGCTGATCTCTCCACTGCGCACATGCCAGGTGGATTCCACAAATTCCCGCAGAGACGCGCTCCCGTTTCTTCCGCACCGTTCCCCGCCGCAGATCTCCAACCGGTGCGGAGCCTGTTCTGTCCGCAGACTGGGATATCTCTTGATCACAGCTGACAGGAAGCTTTCCCGAAGTCCCAGCGTCCGGCAGACCTCCGCGCACGCCTCCTGCGGCAGCCATCCGCCATTCTCCCGCTGGATTTCCCGCAGAAGCTCCGCTAGCGCCTGCTGATCCCCCGGCGCACCCTGCGAGCGGTAATATGATATCGCCTCTTCAAGCGTCCATTTCTTATCCATAGACGGATCCTCCTTTTCCGCAGTCTTTCCTATTTTTTGAGGACAAGCCGGAAATATACTATCCTGAAAAGCCGCGCTACAGCGCTGAGGACTTTTCAGCAGATATCCCCTAGAGGATCACCAGCTCCAACGGCGGGACAGGCGGCTCCCCGCGGCAGGGGATCCATTCCACCTGATCCGGCACCTCACTGTACACGGACGACGCCGCAAACTGCGAATCGCTCCCCTTTTCTCCCATCAGGATGATCCCCACCGCGCCGCTCACCACGGGACTGCATATATCTTTTTCCGCGTCGGGCGCGCGCCTGACAGGATCCCCGTTCGACCGATCGCGCAGGACAACGCGATCCGGCGGATCCGGCAGTGGATCCTCGCGGTACTCCAGCGCCAGATAGTGGGTGGGATAGATCCAACCGGGATCGTGCGGAGAACTGTCCGGATTCAATTCCTGCGCCGTGCAGCTTAAAATATGCAGGATCGATCCCCCGTCCAGCTGAACATCGAATGGATCGCAGCCCGGCCGCGCGGCAACAACAGGACCGCAGGGTACCTGTCCCCGCTCCTTCTCCAATGTGACCGACAGGCTCCGCAGCGCGGGACGGCGCGAAAACGGCCATTCCACGCGGAAACGCGTAAATGCCCACAGCTCATTTTCGTCGAGCTGATAGCCTTGGACAAGCTCCTTTGCCTCCTGAGAACCCTCATAGGGAACCAGCCCTTCCGGAAACCAGCTGATCCGGCAGGCGTTCCACCCCGGGGCTTTCCTGCCGTTTACTTTGACGGATATCCACAAATCATCCTGAATGGGATGTTCCCGCTCGGCTCGCTCCCTGGTTTCCCAGCCCACAGTCTCCCAATCTGCGTGCTCCCATTTTCGATAAAATTCCAGAAATTCCTGTTTATCAATTTTCTGGATCAATTCCAGAATCAGTCCCCTGGCAGCAGAATAAGCCCACAGCCTGTATTCCGCACTGTCAAACAGCACGGGGCGATCCGACACTATCGGGATCGCTGGACGTGTCCGCCTGGATTCGTCCCAATAGCTTTGAAAACGCACTTCCATTTCAGGGCCTCCTTATTTTACAGGGAAGATCCCCTCTTCTCCCAGCCAGCGGCGGAATTCCTCACAGTTTGTGAAAATATGCCCTTTCCAGCCCAGACGGCGGGCCATTGCAATATTTTCCGGACGGTCATCCACAAATAAGCATTCCTCCGGCACAAGATCGTATTTCTTGCACAGCCGCCGGTACAGCTCCGCTGTGGGCTTCACAATCTGCTCCGTTCCGGAGAAGATCCCGCCGTCAAGCAGCGAGAAAATCGGATATTCTCCGAGATAGTTCCGGAATTTGCTCGGCGCGTTGCTCAGCAGGTACAGCCTGTATCCCGCCCCCTTCAGCTCGCGCAGCAAATCCTCCATGCCGTCGACCTGATCCATCAGCACAGGCCACACCTCTACCGCTTTCTCGATCTGCTCCGCATACTGCGGGATCCGCATCGTCACAGAAAAGATGAGCGCCTCGTCGTCCAGCGCATCGGTATCTGTCAGGGGCCATTCCGGGCCGCCGAACAGTTCTCGGCTCAGTGTTTCTATGATGTCCTCCTCAGAAAAAAGCTTTTTCAGAAATTTCTGCGGCTCATATGCCAGCAGAACCTTTCCCATATCAAATACAATATTTTTAGTCATTCCCATTCCTCCCGGTTTCGGATTGTTTTTTGACGCCGGATCCCTTTGGATTCATAAAAGGCTGTCCTGCGCGGTATCCTCTTTCACTATACCAAACCAAGGCCCGGCTGTCAATTTTCAAAAAGGAAGAAAAGCAAAATGCAGTGAACCTGCATATGCTGATCACAGGATAAGCCTTGATATCCGAAGAAAGGAGACTCAGAAATGATTATGAAGGAACCAATTTGTAAAAGCGAAGAAATCACCCCGCTTCCGGCTGATCCGGTTGTGGCGATGGCTTATATTCCTTTTCAGCAGTATAAAAATATGTATCCGGCGGAAACAGCCCTATCGAACGGGACAGCTTTTCCGGAGCTGGATAAGCCCTTCTCCGGCGGAGCAAGCGGAAGGAGGGCGAAACGGGGATGAATGAACAGGAACGTCTTTTGCGGCAGCTGAGCGCCTATAAATTCTCCTCCTGGGAACTGCACATCTTTCTGGACACCCATCCCGGAAACTGTGAAGCCGCACGCAAAAAGGCCGAGGTCGATCAGCGGATCGAGGAACTCACCCAGCAGTATGAAGCGAAATACGGCCCGCTTATGGAAAGCTCTCAGAACAGCCGCTGGGCATGGATTTCCGGTCCGTGGCCCTGGGAAAACGGAACGGAGGAGGATAACTAATGTGGGTTTATGAAAAACGGCTTCAATATCCGATTAACATCAAAAATCCAAATGCGGCGCTGGCCAAAGTAATCATCAGTCAATACGGCGGTCCGCACGGCGAGCTCGGCGCATCCCTGCGCTATTTGAGCCAGCGGTTTTCCATGCCCTATCCAGAGCTGAAAGCCATCCTCACCGATATCGGTACAGAGGAACTGGCGCATCTGGAAATGGTGAGCACTATCGTCTATCAGCTTACACGCAACCTGACTCCCGAACAGATCAAAGAAGCCGGGTTTGATTCCTACTTCATCGATCACACCACCGGCATTTATCCTGTCGATGCCAACGGCGTCCCCTTCAATGCCGCAACATTCTCCGTTTCCGGCGACTGTCTCGCGGATCTTCACGAGGATCTCGCCGCGGATGGTGCAATCCTATAAGAACAACTTTTCATGAAAAAGTTATGATTTGAATTAGAAATTCCAGTGAATTTCAATGGGAACGTCCCTTGTTCCCGGAATACGCTTGCCGACAGATATATAATCGATCAGTATTTCCACGATTTCACGGGTAAGGTGTTCCAAGTTGGAATATTGTTCGATAATTTGACGGCGGTTATCGCCCACCGCAATTTTTTCCTCGATTTCGGCTAACTGCTTTTCTCCGTCAGCAATTACACGTTCCAGCCGACTGCGCTCCGTAATAAAATCCTTTGACATTTCCACATAATCATTTTCAGATAGTAAGCCCTTGACCTTATCCATGTAAAGTTCCCGAATACCTTTGGAAAACTCTGCAACCTTTTTCTCATAGACGGCTATATCAGA
>DVHF01000099.1 GCA_018712265.1 Candidatus Gallacutalibacter pullicola | reverse complement strand
TCCCCGATTCCCCTCTGAAGCAGGGATCCGATCCCGATCGCAGATTTAATGATCCCCATGCGCTCCGTGCCCGCCTCTGTCACGCCGAGATGCAGCGGGTACGGGCACCGCTCCGCCGTCAGCTCATAGGCACGGATCATCGTATCCACATCGGACGATTTAATGGAGATCACAATATCGTTAAAATCAAATTTTTCCAGCAGCGACGCATGGTACAGCGCGCTTTCGCACAGCGCCTCCGCCGTGGGACCGCCGTATT
The DNA here is from genome assembly GCA_018712265.1 of Candidatus Gallacutalibacter pullicola. Lineage (GTDB taxonomy): Bacteria > Bacillota > Clostridia > Oscillospirales > Acutalibacteraceae > Gallacutalibacter > Gallacutalibacter pullicola. The sequence goes on along the minus strand of DVHF01000099.1, from coordinate 30,754 downwards.
TTGCGAGGATTTCCCTCTCTACGGAGCCGGAATTCACGCCGATCCGGATCGGGATCCCTTTCTGCCGGCAGACCTTTGCCACCTCGTGTACGCGGTCGTCCGATCCGATATTTCCGGGATTGATCCGGATTTTATCGATCCCGGCCGCCGCGGATTCCAGGGCCAGGCGGTAATCGAAATGGATATCCGCCACCAGCGGCACGCTGACAGCCTCTTTAATCGCGGGAATCAGCCTGACGGCCTCTTTATCCGGAATCGCCGCGCGAATAATGTCGCATCCGGCCTTTTCCAGCTCCGCCGCCTGCCGCACGCTTCCCTCTACGTCCTGTGCGGGTATGTTGAGCATCGACTGCACCGTGATGCGCGCGTCCCCGCCGATGGCAACATTGCCCGCCATCACCTGTTTTGACTTCCTTCGCTGCACGTTCTAACCTCCCAGTCCCTTGCCTGTGATAAGCCGCAGGATATCGCTGTATGTGATCACCAGCATCAGCCCAATGAGCACCGCGAAGCCTGCCGCGTGGACAAAGCCCTCGTATTTGGGATTTATAGGCTTGCGGCGGATCCCCTCGATGATCAGGAACACAAGCCTGCCGCCGTCCAGCGCGGGCAGCGGGAGCAGGTTCACGATGCCGAGGTTCACCGTGATGATCAGCATCATCATCAGGATATTATTGACCGCCGCGCCGAAGCTTTGCTGAAGCCCGATCGACGCCGCCTGTGAGATCGCCGTTGCCGTACCGACCGGCCCGGCCATATCGTTAAAGCCGAACCGGCCCGTCACCAGCCCGGCAAGGCTCACCCAGACCATGCGCACCACCGAAACCGTATCCGCGCACGATTTGACGATAAAATTCCCTATATTTTTCGGTACGCCCTGCACGTAAAAATCAAGCTGAAGCGACTGCGTTCCGTCCTCGTTTTCCACCGTATGGAACGCCGCGTCGGGGAAGGACACCACCTGACCGTCCCGTACCACTTCGATATCTGCTGAGGCCGGATCTGCCAGGGACAGCGCAAAGCTCAAATCCCGATCGGTATAAATGCGGTAGCCGTCGATTTTGTAAAACGAATCGCCCGCCTGAAGTCCGGCGCTTTGAAGGGCCGAATTTTCCGTGAACCCGGCAATCCGCGTGGTGGCGAACTGATCCTGCTGTCCGAGCAGCACCATCATCAGCACAATCCCTATCAGGATATTCATCACCGCGCCCGCGCACACCACAATAATCCGTTTCCATACAGGCTTATTGTTGAACGCGCCGGCATCGTCGCTCTCCTCGTCCTCGCCCTCCATCGCGCAGTATCCGCCGATCGGGAACAAGCGCAGCGAATACTGCGTCTCCTTGCGGCGGAATTTCAGGAGCGTCGGCCCCATCCCGATTGCGAATTCATTCACCCGGATGCCCGAAAGCTTCGCGGTGAAAAAGTGCCCGAATTCGTGCACAAAAATGATCAGCCCAAACAGCAGGACTGCTATGATTATCAACGCCGCATTGATCAGGATATTCAAGCAATCACCTCATCTTTCCGGCCGCGCTGTACACAAATTCGCGTGCCGCGCGGTCCGCGGTCAAAATATCGTCCACTGACGTGATCGTTTCCACGTCCGGCTGGCGGTCCATCGCCGCCCATACCAGTTCTCCAATTTCCAAAAAGGAAATTTTCTCTTTCAGAAATAGATCCACTGCGGCCTCGTTCGCCCCGTTCGCGGCAGCGGGAGCAAGGCCGCCGCGCCGTCCTGCCTCCTTACAGGCCGCCAGACAGCGGAACGTTTCCTCGTCCGGCTGGGCGAACGTCAGCGTCCCGTAATCGGCAAGACTCAGGCGCTTCACCGGGGACGGATACCGTTCCGGCCATGTGATCGCATACTGGATCGGGATGCGCATATCCGGCACGCCAAGCTGCGCGATCACCGAATGATCCACATACTCAATCAGCGAATGGATCACGCTTTCGCGGTGGATCACCACGTCGATTTGGGAAACCGGCATATCGAACAGCCAGGACGCTTCCAGAATTTCCAGTCCCTTATTCATCATAGTTGAGCTGTCTATGGTAATTTTTGCGCCCATATCCCAGTTGGGATGCTTGAGCGCCTGCCGCGGCGTAACCTCCGCAAGCTCTTCCTTTGTTTTTCCGAAAAACGGCCCGCCCGATGCTGTGAGGATAATCCGCGATAAAAATTTCTTTTCCGGACATCCCTGCAGGCACTGGAAGATTGCCGAATGTTCGCTGTCCACCGGAAAAATCTTCACGCCATTTTCTTCCGCCGCCCGCATCACGAGCGCGCCGCCCGCCACAAGCGTCTCTTTATTGGCGAGCGCCAGATCCTTTCCGGCCCCTATCGCCGCGAGGGTCGGCTGAAGTCCGACACAGCCCACCACGGCATTGACCACTACATCAGCGCCGTCTATTGACGCGGCCTCGCATAGACCGTCCATCCCCGCCAGGATTTTCGTCCCAGTATCGGCGACAGCGGTGCGGAGCTGTTTTGCTTTTTCCTCGTCGAAAACAACGGCCAGCGCCGGGTGAAATTCCCGGATCTGCTCCTCCAGCAGCTTAATATTCCCATACGCCGCCAGCGCGGTCACCTCCAGCGAGAGATTACGCGCCACGTCGAGCGTCTGTGTCCCAATCGATCCCGTCGATCCCAGGATAGAAAGGTTCTTTTTCATTATTATTCACCATTTCCTCTATTTAATCCCCCAGACTAAGTCTGGAGCAGGCTAAGCCTGCACGTAATACGCGCCGCGCGTCGTAACCTCCGCTGAAATGTCGGTAACTTCAAATACTCTGTCGCGGCGGCAGGCTGGTCAGGGATTTTGTTTGCAAAAACTTTATAAGCGCGGGCGATTCGATTTGATTGCGCACCCAGCCAGGCAAAGGTACTACACTTGCGCGTTCTGCTCACCATAGCTGCTCTATCGCAGAGGGAGGTCCTCAGGCATTTACAGTGATCCTCCATGTTAAAAAGGGGGCTTGGGGGAAGATTCCCCCGCGGGGCGGGGGAAATGTCACGAAGTGACAAAAGGGGACGGCCGCGTGCGGCTTCCCTCAACTCACGCGCGATCCGCGCGGAACTTCCACTCTTTCCCGGGAAGCGATCATACATAGCTAACTTCCAAAAATCTCACGTCTCGACTGCGCGGAACGATAACCACCGCGCTGAGGCGGCAGCGGGGTCTGGGGACGAGTCCCCAGACGGGTGCAGGGTGGTAAACCCTGCCGCGGGGACAGAGGCACACTGCCCGCAGAAAGGCCCCGCCGGATCCCCCGTGGGCAGGGGCGGCGGGGCGGATTACCGGTTTATTTGATGACCAGAGGGAGTATCTGAACCAGGAAAAATACATAGGGAACAGTGAAAATTACACTGTCGAACCGGTCCAGAATCCCACCGTGGCCAGGGATTACCTGTCCGAAATCCTTAATATGGCAGCTGCGCTTAATCAAAGAGAAGCTTAAATCCCCCAGAATAGAGAAGATAGTGCTGCCTATCCCCATCAGCAGGAGCGTCAGATAAGATACCTGCACCGTCCCCTGATAAAATACCGAGGAGAAAATCCATCCGAATACAAGCATGGCTGCGATGTTCAGCACAAAGCCTCCCGCTACGCCCTCCACCGTCTTTTTAGGGCTGATTTCCGGGCACAGCTTGTGCTTTCCGAACAGACTTCCGGCAAAAAATCCTCCTACGTCCGCGATCCATGCCGAAAATATAGCCATCATCACATAAAACATACCGTGATTTCCGCCAAGCTTGCGCAGTTCAAGAAGCGTCATTAAGGCAGTCGGGATCAACAGCGTCATACTGTAAATAATCCCCACTTCACGGAACGTCGCCTCTTTATGATAGCGGATCAGCGAGGCAAACAGCACCACCGTATACACATAATACAAGCCTTCCTGCAGCAACTCCAACTCTACTAAAGGAAGCCCCGCGGCAAAAAGCACACTCGGAATCGCCAGAAAATATTTCTTTGTCATCCCAATCGCTGAGATCAGTTCCGTAATCGAAAACAACGACACCAGCGCAAGCACAATATTCAGCGCAAGCGGGAATGAATGATTGAAAATCACAATCGCCAGCATCAGCGCAACGAGCACCACTCCGGAAAGCACTCTGTTTTTCAATTACACCCCTCCAAAGCGCCTGTTTCGGGACGCATACTCCAGCAGCGCCCTGTCCAGATCGCTGGTTTTAAAATCAGGCCACAAAATATCCATGACGACATATTCCGCGTAGGCGGACTGCCACAACAGAAAATTAGACGTGCGGTGTTCCCCGCTGGGCCGGATCACCAAATCGGGATCCGGCTGCCCTGCCGTATACAGGCGCGCGCTGATCGCGTCCTCGTCGATTGCTTCCGGACTGAGCCGTCCCGCCTGCACATCCTCGGCCAGCAGGCGCATGGCATGCACCAGTTCCGCACGCCCGCCATAATTCATCGCAATATTCAGCACCATACCGGTTTTTCCGGAGGATTCGCGCTCCACGCGCGCGATTAGCTCCCGAAGCTCCGGCGAAAAGGCCGATGTGTCCCCGATGAAAATGACACGGATATTTTCATCCATAAAGTCCCGGAGTGCTTCCTCCAGATACTGCTTGAAAAGCCGCATCAGCGCCCCGACCTCCTCTGCCGGACGCCTCCAATTCTCTGTGGAAAAGGCGTACACCGTCAGATAAGGGATCCCGATGCGGCTGCAGTATCGGGTAATCGTCCGGAAATTATTTGCGCCCGCCGTGTGCCCGGCGCTTCTGGGCAGACCCCGCTTTTTTGCCCAGCGGCCGTTGCCGTCCATAATGATCCCCAGATGCTGCGGCAGGGCACTTTTATCCAGTTGTTGTCCCGCGCTCAAATTTCCATGAGCTCCTTTTCTTTTTTCGCAAAGAGGCCGTCGATCTCCTTGCAGTATTTATCCGTCAGATCCTGCGTCTTTTTTTCGGCCTGCTTGAGATCGTCCTCGGTCAGCTCGGAATTCTTCTTCATCGTCTTGAGCTTGTCGATCGCGTCGCGGCGGATGGAACGGATCGCAATTTTGCTTTCCTCAGACATCTTGGCGATATCCTTTACGAGATCGCGGCGGCGTTCCTCGGTCAGCTGCGGAAAAATCAGGCGGATCGTCTTGCCGTCGCTCTGCGGGTTGATGCCCAGATCGGAGGTCTGGATCGCCCTTTCAATCGCACGGCAGACAGATGCGTCCCACGGCTGGACCGTCAGCACGCGCGCTTCCGTCACCGAGACAGCCGCAAGCTGGTTGATCGCCGTCGGCGCGCCGTAATAATCCACCATGATCTTATCCAGAACCGCCGGATTCGCACGGCCGGCACGGATCGCCTTATATTCCTCCGTCAGGACGGAAACCGTCTTTTTCATCTTTTCTTCTGCTTTTGCAATGACCTCTTTCATCGTAAAACCACCATTCTCCTTGCGTAATTTTTGCGCGGATGGGATCCTCCGTCCCCCGGAAGCAGCCCCCACCGCCTGGGGAATTTATTCGGACTTCACCAGCGTGCCGATCGATTCGCCGCATACGGCCCGCAGGATATTCTCCGGTTCCTCGATGCTGAACACGAGGATCGGGATATTGTTGTCCTTGCACAGCGACGCGGCCGTGCTGTCCATCACCTGGAGATTCTTGTTGAGAACGTCCAGGAACGAAAGCGTATCGTACTTGACAGCGTTCGGGTTTTTCTTGGGATCGCTGTCGTAAACGCCGTCCACCATCGTTGCTTTCATAATAATATCAGCGTCGATTTCCGCCGCGCGGAGCGCCGCCGTCGTATCAGTGGAGAAAAACGGGTTGCCCGTGCCGCATCCGAACACCACGACGCGCCCTTTTTCCAGATGACGCACCGCGCGGTTGCGGATATACGGCTCCGCTACCTGCTGCATCGCAATGGCGGTCTGTACGCGCACCACCACGCCAAGCTGCTCCAGCGCGTCCGCTACGCCAAGCGCATTGATCACAGTAGCGAGCATCCCCATGTGATCCGCACGGGTACGATCCATCTGTCCGCTGCTGCGGCCGCGCCAGAAGTTTCCTCCGCCTACCACGATCGCAACCTCGACACCCAGGTCCACACACTGCTTGATCGGCTCACAGATTTTCAGCACCGTGTCAAAATCAATCCCATGGCCCGCCTTGCCCGCCAGCGATTCCCCGCTGAGCTTCAACAGCACCCTCTTATATTTCGGCTGCATCAGTAACACCTCGTTCTTTTTCATTTGACGGAAATCCCGCCGCAAAATACAGGATTCCTTCCAGAAGCTACATCTATTCTACAATACCCGGCCCGCAAAGTAAAGACTTTGCTGTTAGTTTTGCTCTTTTCTTTTACAAGAATTTAAAATTTAGAAACATTTTTCCTGGAAAAAAATAGATTTCACCTGTACAATCCAGCCTGCACATGATACTTGACATACGTTCCTGCCTGCCGTATAGTATGATTGAATGATATTCCCGCGAATATGGATTTTGCGGCCCCGTGCCGCAGGAAGCCGGGTGAAAATCCCGCACAGGAACGCTGCTGTAAGGATGGAGCAGCCCTTCAGGAAAGGAACGGATGCAGGCGCAGGCCGGACAGACGGATCCTTTCAGTCACTGAAAGAAATTTTGGGAAGGCGAAGGGTACTGCGTTGAGAGCCAAGTCAGAATACATTCGTATCCGCGGTCTGGCATTCCCCTCGGACTCAGGGGGAAGTCTGGTTGACTGCGCCCAAATTTCCGGATTTGGACGCGGGTGTATTTCGTATACGCAAAAAACGGAATCGCCGTGTGGAAACCAGCTCAAGGTCCACGCGGCGTATTTTTATGCCGCGGCCCCAGGCCTTGTTTGAAAATTTTTGTAAAGGAGCCTGTACCCATGAAAAAAATCATCTCCCTGCTTCTGGCGGCAGCCCTGTGCACCGCCACGGCCGCGTGCACCATGTCCGGAGATCCCTCTCAGGAAGGATCCGTTTCCTCCGCTTCCGTTTCCAGTGAAGCAGAAAGCAGCGATCCGTCCGGCGCAGATCCGGACGCACAGGACAATTATTATCCCGTCACCATTCAAAACTACAACGATCAGAAGGAACCTGTGGACTTCGTCTATGAAAAGGCCCCGGAGCGCGCCGTCTGTATCTGGACAAATTCTGTGGAAAACATGCTCGCGCTCGGACTGGGAGACAGGATCGCGCTTGCCGCAGGGGTCTCCGAGGAGGAGATCCTTCCGGAATATCAGGAGGAATTCGCCAAAATTGCGGAAACAGCGCCGCAGTACCCGCCAAAGGAGGACATCGTCGCTCTGGAACCGGACTTTATTCTGGGCTGGTACTCCACCTTTTCCAGCTCCAACTACTGGGGAGAAACCTCCTTTTGGAACGATCGCGGCGTAAACACCTATATCTCCCTGAACAGCGGCCTGATGTCCGAACAGACCATCCAGAACGAGCTTGACGATATTCTCGCTCTGGGGCGCATCTTCCATGTGGAGGACAAGGCCCAGGAAATTGTGGACGGGATAGAGGCCAAGGTGGAGGCCGGCCGCGCCTATGCGGAGGGCAAGGATCCTGTCCGTGTCCTGATCCTCGAGAACGAGGGCGACGCTTTCCGCAACTACGGCGAGGACAGCATCGGCGGGAACATCGCCTCGCAGGTGGGCGCGGAGATCTGCGAGCCGGATAAAAGCATCCGCATCGGGGCGGAGGATCTGTTTTCCTACGATCCCGACGTGATTTTTGCCGTCTATTTCGGCGATGAGGAGGGCAGGACGCAGTGCGTCAGCGACTTCATGGACAATCCCGCCTTTGCCAGTCTCTCCGCCGTACAGCAGGAAAAGGTTTTCCCGATCGATCTCAGCCTGATTTACAGCCCCGGCGTCCGCGTTTCCAATTCGGTCGACTACTTCCTGGAGCACCTTTACCCGGAGATGGAAAGCTGAGATGATGCAATCTGTCCGGCTGCGCTGGAAGATTTCTATCCCTTCCGGCGCGGCCGTTTACCTGAGAAGAATCTGTCCGGCTGCGCGGAGAGATTTCCGGCAGAGTCCGCGCTTCTCCCGCGCAGCACCTCTCTGGGAAAGTGAGCTGATACAAATTGAAAAACAACCAAAACGGCCTTTCCGCACGCGGGAAGCTCACATTGGCCGGAACGCTCGTACTTTTGACGGCTGTCCTGATTTTTTCCGTGATCCTTGCGGTGCGGATGGGCTCCGCTGATATTTCCGGCGGAGATATTGTCCGGATCTGCCTGTACAAGCTGTTTGGGATCGGGGATCCCTCGCTTTACGGGAGTGGCGCAGCAGCCGACATCGTCTGGTTCATCCGGCTGCCGCGCCTGATCCTCGCCGCCGCGGTGGGGATGGGTCTGGCGGTCTGCGGCGTTGTGATGCAGGCGATCGTCAAAAATCCGCTGGCGGATCCGTACATTCTCGGCATTTCCTCCGGCGCGTCGCTCGGCGCGACCCTCGCCATCCTGCTTGGGCTCGGCTCCGTCTTTGGCTCCAACGCCGCAGGCGTGATGGGCTTCACGGGCGCGTTCGGCGTTTCCCTGCTCGTCATGCTCCTGTCCAACATCGGCGGCCGGACAAATTCCGTGCGCCTGCTGCTGGCCGGCATGGCGCTGAGCTCCGTCTGTTCCTCAATGTCGAGCTTCATCGTCTATTTTGCCAATGACCGCGACGGCATGATGAGCGTCACCTATTGGCTGATGGGCAGCCTGGCCGGGGCTGAATGGGGGCAGATCGCATTCCTGTTCCCGTTTCTCCTGTTGTGCACGCTCTTTTTCTGCTCACAGGCCCGGACGCTGAACCTGATGCTTCTGGGCGACGAAACGGCCGTCACACTCGGCACAGACCTGCACCTGCGGCGGCTGATCTACCTTCTCGTCTCCTCTGCCATGATTGGCTTCATCGTCTATTCCGCCGGGATGATCGGCTTCGTGGGACTGATCATTCCGCATGTAGTACGCATGGTATCCGGTACGGATCACCGCCGCCTGATCCCTGTGAGCGCGCTGCTGGGCGCGATCCTGCTCGTCTGGGCGGACGTGCTCTGCCGCACGATCATCCCGCGGACAGAGCTGCCGATCGGGATCCTGACCTCTGTTCTGGGCGCGCCCTGCTTCGTGTGGCTGATGATCCGCAGAACATACGGATTTGGGGGTGATCGCGGATGATTCAAATTGAGGCCAGACAGCTGAGGGCCTCTTTGGGAGGATCCGAAATTCTGAAAGGAATCGATTTTGAAGCGGAAACCGGCAAATTTACAGGGATCATCGGTCCAAACGGCAGCGGGAAAAGCACGCTCCTGCGCTGCATTTACCGCACTCTCGCGCCGGACGGGGGCGCGGTTTATCTCGACGGCCGGGAGCTTTCGCGCTACCCCGTCAGAGAATCGGCAAAACGGATCGCGGTGGTGGCGCAGCACAACTATTATAATTTTGATTTCAGCGTCCGGGAGGTCGTCCTGATGGGCCGGGCCCCCTACAAGCGTGCGCTCGACCGCGACGGCCCGGCAGATTACCGAATCGTGGAGGAAGCCCTGGAACGGGTGGGGATGTCCGGCTTTGCGGACCGCTCGTTTTCCACGCTGTCCGGCGGGGAGCAGCAGCGCATTATTTTGGCACGGGCACTGGCACAGCAGACCCCCTGCCTGATTCTGGACGAACCGACGAACCATCTGGACATCAAATACCAGCTTCAGCTGCTGGAGATTGTAAAATCTCTCGGGTGCACCGTTATCTCGGCGCTCCACGATCTCAATCTCGCCGCCATGTACTGCGACCGCCTTTATGTCATGAAGGACGGCCGGATCGCCGCCTCCGGGACGCCGCAGGAGATCCTGACAGCCGACTTTATCCGGGAAATCTACGAGGTGGACGCGGAGCTCTGCACCGATTCGGCAGGCCGCCTGCACATTCTTTACCATCCAGCCGCCCTCTGAACCGCATGAAACTGTACACAAACAGAAAACGGCCCCGCTCCGGTTGCTGTCCGGAACGGGGCCGCGGCTTTGCCGTTATTCTGTCTGCTGTATTCGATCCCCTGTGCCAGGAGATTTCGGTACCGGGGAATCACTCCCCCAGGTAGGATTTTACCAGAACCTGAAGCAGTTCATCCCGATCGATCTTGCAGATCAGGCTGCGGGCATTGTTGTGCGTCGTGATGTAGGTCGGATCCCCAGAGAGGATATAGCCAACCATCTGGTTGAGCGGATTATACCCTTTTTCTTTCAGCGCGGCGTATACAGCGGTCATAATCGCCTTGATATCGGCCTCGCGGTCACTGGGGAAAGAAAACGTCATTGTTTTATCAAACATGGAACCACCTCCAATATTGCCATAATACAATATTTTTCAGAGAATTACAAGAGGAAATTCAGGGTGTATCCAAAAAGTCCTCAGCACTGTTAAATTCTACTGAAAAACGGCGTCTGCTACGTTGCTCACCCTTGCAATACGAAAGTATTGCGGCGGATTCGCGCCTTGCATCCACCATCTTTCAGCGAATTTTCCAGCACTTTTGACTTCTCGGATGCACCCTGGAAACAACGCGCAAATATGGAGGCGTCCCTGGAAAATCAGCTGCGCAGTACGGCGCCGGCCTTCTCCAGCTCCTTCATCACGCGTTTCATGCAGGCGGAAATCTGTCCGTCGTCGAGGGTGCTGTCCGCCGAACGCAGCGTGATGCTGAACGCCACGCTCTTTTTGCCGGCTTCGATCTGGGCGCCGCGGTACACGTCGAACAGGCGGATCTCCTCGAGCAGATCTCCCGCACCGCGGCGGATCGCTTTCTCCAGATCCAGCACCGGGATTTCGTCGTCGCAGATCAGCGCCAGATCGCGTGAAACCGCCGGGAATTTCGGCAGCGGCTTGTACGTCTTTTCGTGCTGCGCGTACTGGTACATCAGCGCAATATCGAGGGAGAAGCAGTATACGCGTTCGCCGATCCCATAATTCTCAGCCACCTGCGGATGGATCTCGCCCAGCACGCCCAGACGCTCCCCGCCGACCGTCAGGACGGCGCAGCGGCCCGGATGGTAGCTGTATTCTTCAGACGAGGCCGCGATATCCCAATCCATGACGCCCAGTCTCTCGAGCAGCTGCTCCACCGCGCCTTTCACGGTGAAGAAATCAGCGCCGGCGCCATACATGCCGCCCAGCAGCATTTTGCGCTCGATCGGGAGCTTATCGTCCGCTGTGGGGAGATATTCGGAAGCGATCTCGAACAGGGCCGCCGCGGCGTTGCGGTTGTTGTAGTTGCGCGCGAGCGTCTCCAGCATGGAGGGCAGCGCCGTGGTGCGCATGATGCTGGTATCCTCGCCGAGCGGGTTGGAGATCACCACGGATTTGCGGCGCGGATCGTTTTCCGGCATCTGGATCTTATCGTAATATTTCGGGCTGATGAACGAATACGTCATGATCTCGCTCAGGCCCAGCGCAAGCATCGTATCACTGATCGTGTTCTCAAACCGCTGCGTATCGGTGTAGCGTCCCTGCGCGCTGCCGGTGAGGCAGGTGCCCGGGATCTTATTGTACCCATAGAAGCGGGCAATTTCCTCCGCGAGATCGGCCTTGTGCTCCAGATCCGGGCGGAACGTCGGAACAAGCACGTCCTCCCCGTCAAATTCGCAGTCGATTTTATGCAGGATGGAGTGCATCTCGTCCTTGGACAGATTCAAATCGAGGAAATGATTGATCCAATCCGTATCCAGATGGATCCGGCGGCGCTCGGAATGGGAATGATTATCCATCAGCACGCCGTCGAGCACGTCGCCTGCGTCGAGGAGCTCCACCAGCTCACACGCGCGTTCCAGAGCGGGCAGGCAGCTGTTCGGATCCAGGCCCTTTTCGTAGCGGGACGAAGCGTCCGTGCGCATCCCCTGATCGCGCGCAGTGATTCTGACGGACGGCGCATTGAAGCAGGCCGACTCAAACACAATCGTTGTGGTATCGTCCATGATGCCGCTGTACTCGCCGCCCATGACGCCCGCGATCGCGACGGGCTTATTCGCGTCGGCAATCACCAGGTTTGTGTGCTCCAGCGTGCGGTCCACACCGTCGAGCGTCGTGATCTTCTCGCCGTCCTTCGCCAGACGGACGCGGATCTTCCCCTCATCGATATAGCGCAGGTCGAACGCGTGCATCGGCTGGCCGTATTCCAGCATCACATAGTTGGTGATGTCGACAATATTATTGATCGGGCGCACGCCCATGGAGCGCAGACGCTCACGCATCCAGCGCGGCGACGGCTTCACGCGAACGTTCTTTACGATGCGCGCGCTGTAAATATAGCACAGATCCGGCTCCTCGACCTTCACGTCGAGCATCCCCTCACAGCTCTCGCCGCAGCCCTTTACGACGGGCTTGTGCAGCGTCAGCGGCAGATCGAATGTAGCGGCGACCTCGCGGGCCAGACCGATCACGGAGAAGCAGTCCGGGCGGTTCGACGTGATCTCAAATTCCACGCTGGTATCGTTCAGGCCGATCGCCTCCTGGATCGGCTTGCCGAGGGTGCGGTCGCAGTCGTCGCCGAGCACGAAGATGCCGTCCTCAATCGCATACGGGAAATCGTGCTGCGTCAGTCCCAGCTCGCCGAGCGAGCAGAGCATTCCGTTGCTCTCCACGCCGCGCAGCTTGCCCTTCTTGATCTTTTTGCCGCCGGGAAGCGTGGAGCCGTCCAGCGCCACGGGAACGATGTCGCCGGGATGGAGGTTGGACGCGCCTGTCACGATCTGCAGGGGCGATCCGCTGTCCACATCCACCTGGCAGATCACCAGGTGATCGGAATTTTCGTGCTTCGCGATAGAGAGAACCTGTCCAACAACTACCTTGTCGATCTCAGCCCCCTCGATTTCCCAGCCCTCCACCTTGGAGCCGCTCATCGTTACCGCCTCGGAAAAGGCGCGCGGCTCCATATTGACCGGGACAAATTCTTTAAGCCATCTCATGGAAAGATTCATTCTGGGAGCCTCCTTTTAGAACTGTTTGAGGAATCTGACGTCGTTCTCATAGAACAGGCGCAGATCGTCGATGTTGTAGCGGCGCATGACAAGGCGTTCCAGGCCGATGCCGAACGCGAAGCCGCTGTATACCTCCGGATCGATGTTGCAGCCAAGCAGAACCTTCGGATGCACCATGCCGCAGCCAAGAAGCTCGATCCAGCCCTCGCCCTTGCACAGGCGGCAGCCCTCGCCGTGGCAGTGGAAGCACTGCACGTCCAGCTCGGCGCTCGGCTCCGTGAACGGGAAGTGATGCGGACGGAAACGCACTACGGAATCCTCGCCGTAAAGCTGCTTGACAAAAATCTCAAGCGTGCCCTTGAGATCGGCAAACGTCACATCCTTATCGACCACAAGGCCCTCAATCTGATGGAACAGCGGCGAATGGGTGGCGTCGACGGCGTCGGAGCGGTAGACGCGGCCCGGGGAAATCACGCGGATCGGCGGCTTCTGCTTCTCCATGACGCGCACCTGCACCGAGGAAGTCTGTGTGCGCAGCAGGATATTGTCGTTGATATAAAAGGTATCCTGCGTATCGCGCGCCGGATGGTTCTTCGGGATATTGAGCGCCTCGAAGTTATAGTAATCGTACTCAACCTCCGGGCCCTCCACGATATCGAAGCCCATACCAATAAAGATCTCCTTGAGCTCGTCGAGAACGACGGTCAGGGGATGCTTGTGGCCGATTTCGCGGTGCGTGCCGGGAAGCGTGACGTCGAGCTTCTCAGCTTCCAGCTTTTTCTCGAGCTCCGCTGCCTTGAGGCTGGCGGCGCGGCGGGAGATCACGTCCTCCAAAAAGGCGCGCACTTCGTTGGCAAGCTGCCCGATCACCGGGCGTTCCTCTGCGGACAAGCCGCCCATCTGCTTGAGGATCGCAGTCAGCTCGCCCTTTTTGCCCAGATACTTCACGCGTAGAGCTTCCAGCGCCTGCGGATCGGAAGCCTGTTCCAGCTCGGCAGCCGCGCGGCTGCGGATCGCTTCCAGCTGTTCTTTCAATGGTATCATCCTTTCTGAATTTAAGGGAGGCAAATAAAAAACGCCCTCATCCCGGCAAGGGACGAAGGCGCTTGAACGCTTCCGCGGTACCACCCTTATTTTTGTCAAAGCAAACACTTATCCTGCCTGTAACGGGGCCGCCGTCACGGCCTACTATCCGGATCCGGAATTGAGCCGCGCCACTCCAAAGGGAACTTCACACATCCGTCGCCGCGGGCGGGCTTTCAGCCACAGCTCACCCTCTCTGTGCGGAAACAAAGACAGCTACTTTCCTTTTTCAACGTGTTTCCATTTGTTTTTTACTATACCACACTTTGCACCGCAAAGTCAAGACCTCAGATCTACCGATCTGCGCAGCGAAAATCCGCCCCGCCCGGAGCGAGATTTTGAAGCCTGCGGCTTCAAAATATCCCCATGCCCGGGCTGAGCGGATAGTCGTACCACGGTGAAGCCGTATTTAAACCGCGAGGTTCGAGTATCCCATGAGGGATTCGTCAATGGCATGGGCGGCGGCTTCGCCCTCCGCGATCGCCCAGACCACCAGCGACTGCCCGCGGCGGATGTCCCCCGCCGCAAAAACGCGGTCAACGCTCGTCGCATAAGAGCCTGCGGGCGTATCGACATTTGTGCGCGGCGTGAGCTTTACGCCGAACGTATCCGTCAGGTACCGCTCACTGCCCAGAAATCCCGCGGCGATCAGCACCAGATCTACCGGAACTTCCCTTTCACTGTCCGGAACCGGCACCATTTTCAGCCGTCCTGTGGCTTCGTCCTTCTGCGCCTCCAGCGACACCAGCACCGCGGCGCGCACCCTGCCCTTGCGATCCTTTTTGAATTCCGTCACCGTCGTCTGGTACACGCGCGGATCCTGCCCGAATACGGCGGCCGCCTCCTCCTGTCCGTAATCGGTCTTTTTGACGCGCGGCCATTCCGGCCACGGATTCGACTCCAACCGCGCGGCGGGCGGTTCGGGCATCATCTCGAGCTGCGTCACCGCGGACGCGCCCAGACGGATCACCGTGCCGACGCAGTCGTTGCCGGTATCGCCGCCGCCGATGACAAGCACCTTTTTATCCTTTGCCAGCTCATACGGGACATTTTCAAACTCGCTGTCCAGCAGGGACTTCGTCACCTGCCCGAGGAAATTCACCGCGAACCAGATCCCCTTTGCGTCGCGCCCGGGCACATCCAGATCGCGCGGCTGTGACGCGCCACCTGCCAGCAGCACTCTGTCGTACTGCGTCAGAAGCTCCTGGCCAGTGATGTCGCGGCCAACGTCCGTCCCGCAGACGAACCGGATCCCCGCCTGCTCCATCAGTCGGATGCGGCGGTCGATCACCTGCTTTTCCAGCTTCATGTTCGGGATCCCGTACCGCAGAAGCCCGCCGGGGCGGTCGCTGCGCTCGTACACCGTCACCAGGTGCCCGCGCCGGTTGAGCCGCAGTGCAGCTGCCAGCCCTGCCGGGCCGCTGCCCACAATCGCCACCGTTTTCCCTGTGCGCACCTTGGGCGGATCCGATTCCACCAGCCCGTGCCGGAACGCGTACTCAATGACCTGACGCTCGTTCTCTTTTGTTGAGACCGGGTCGCTGTGGACGCCGCACGTGCACGCCGCCTCGCACAGCGCCGGGCAGACGCGCGAGGTGAATTCCGGCAGGCTGTGCGTCGCGCTGAGCCGGACATACGCCTGCTCCCAGCTGCCGCGGTAGACGAGATCGTTCATCTCCGGCACCAGATTGTGCAGCGGGCACCCGGACGCCATGCCGCCCAGCATCGCGCCCGCCTGGCAGAACGGCACACCGCATTCCATACAGCGCGCGCCCTGATCCCTCTGAACCTTTTCGGACAGCATTTTATGAAATTCCCTGAAATTCTGGATCCGTTCCTGCGGCGGGATCACTTTTCCGTCCTGCCGCTCATATTCCAAAAAGCCGGTTGGCTTGCCCATCGTCTTTTCCTCCTTCTCACGCGCGGGTGTTCGCGTAAAACGCTTCGATCTGCGCTTCCTCGCGGCCCATCCCCTGCTCTTCAAACTGCGCGGTCAGCTCCATCATCCGCTTGTAATCGGCGGGGATGATCTTCTTGAACTTCGGCAGGTACTCCTTGAAATTCTCCAGAATCCTGCGCCCTTTCGGGGAACCGGTGTGATCGACGTGCGCCTGAATCAAATGGCGCAGCTCCTCCTGATCCTGCCTGTCCTCCACCTTCTCCATCAGGACAAGCTCCTTATTCAGATTGCGGTACAGGTGGCTTTCCTCGTCGAGCACATAGGCGATGCCACCGCTCATGCCGGCCGCGAAGTTCTTCCCGGTGGGACCGAGCACCACGGCGCGCCCGCCTGTCATATACTCGCAGCCGTGCTCGCCGACGCCCTCCACAACGGCAATCGCGCCGGAATTGCGCACGCAGAACCGTTCGCCCGCCACGCCGTTGATATACACCTCGCCGGACGTTGCGCCGTACAGCGCCACATTGCCGACAATCACGTTATCCTCAGGCGCAAAGGCCGCGCCCTCCGGCGGCCGCACCGACAGCTTGCCGCCGGATAAGCCCTTGCCGAAATAGTCGTTGCTGTCACCGCAGAGGCTGAGCGTCAGGCCCTTCGGCAGGAACGCGCCGAAGCTCTGTCCGCCCGCGCCGCGGCATTCCACCACGACGGAATCCTCCTCCAGCCCGTCGGGATGGAGGCGTGTGATCTCCGCGCCGAGCAGCGTGCCGAAGGTGCGGTCCGTGTTGCCCAGATCGACCGACAGCTTCACCCGTGCGCCGCACGAAAGCGCGTTCTGGACGCGCGGATCCCTGAGCAGGGCCGTCTCGTCCTTGACGTTTTCCAGATGGAAATCGTAGACGCACGCCGGGTCAAACGTGACCCCCGCGGCCGGCTCCTGCACCAGAATACGGCTCAGATCCACACGCGCCGCGCGCCCGGACAGGTTCTCCGCACGGCGGAGCAGATCCGTCCGCCCCACCATCTCGTCGATGGTGCGCACGCCGAGCTTCGCCATATATTCGCGCAGCTCCTGCGCAATGAACCGCATGAAGTTCTCCACATATTCCGGCTTGCCGCAGAACCTCTTGCGCAGCTCCGGGTTCTGGGTGGCGATGCCCATCGGGCAGGTGTCGAGGTTGCACACGCGCATCATCACGCAGCCGAGCGTCACCAGCGGGGCTGTGGCAAAGCCGAATTCCTCTGCGCCCAGCAGCGCGGCGATCGCCACGTCGCGGCCGCTCATCAGCTTGCCGTCCGTCTCGACGCGCACACGGCGGCGCAGTCCGTTGCGGATCAGCGTCTGGTGCGTCTCTGCGAGGCCGAGCTCCCACGGCAGGCCCGCGTTATGAATCGAGCTGATCGGGGCCGCGCCCGTGCCGCCGTCGTATCCGGAAATCAGGATGACCTGCGCGCCGGCCTTTGCGACACCCGCCGCGACCGTTCCGACGCCGGCCTCCGATACCAGCTTGACGGAAATCCGCGCTTTGCGGTTCGCGTTTTTCAAATCGTAAATCAGCTGTGCGAGATCCTCGATGGAATAAATGTCGTGGTGCGGCGGCGGGGAGATCAGGCTCACCCCCGGCGTCGAATGGCGCGTCTTGGCGATCCACGGGTACACCTTGCGTCCCGGCAGATGACCTCCCTCGCCGGGCTTCGCGCCCTGCGCCATCTTGATCTGGATCTCCTGCGCGCTCACCAGATAGCGGCTCGTCACGCCGAACCGCCCGCTGGCTACCTGCTTGATCGCGGAGCTGCGGTCGTGATCCGTCCCGGCGGAGGCGAGGCGTTCATCACTCTCGCCGCCTTCGCCGCTGTTCGACTTGCCGTGCAAACGGTTCATCGCGACGGCCAGCGCCTCATGCGCCTCCTGAGAGATCGATCCGTACGACATCGCGCCCGTCTTGAAGCGGCGGACGATGGAATCCACGCTCTCCACCTCGTCGATCGGCACGCCCTGCTCCGGATAGTTGAACTCCATCAGACTGCGCAGATACCCGGTGTTTTCCGCATCGATCAGCTTTGTGTATTCGCGGAACATTTCGTAATTATTTTCGCGCGTGGCCCGCTGGAGCAGATGGATCGTCTGCGGATTGTAGCGGTGTTCCTCGCCTTGGCTGCGCAGCTTGTGGCGGCCGATCGACGGAAGCGTGAGATCCGTTTCCAAGCCGAGCGGATCGAACGCGCGGGAATGCTGTTCATCCGTCTGTGCGGCGATATCCTCCAATGTGATGCCGCCGATGCGGCTGACCGTGCCGGTGAAGTAATCGTCGATGACCTCCTGCGAGACGCCGAGCGCCTCAAAGATCTGGCTGGCCTGATACGACTGGATGGTGGAGATGCCCATCTTCGACGCGATCTTGACGATCCCCTGCAGCACGGCGTTGTCGTAATCATCGACGGCGGCGTAGTAATCCTTGTCGAGCAGCCCGTCCTCGACGAGCTGGCCGATCGCCGCGTGGGCCAGATACGGGTTGACGGCGCACGCGCCGTAGCCGAGCAGCGCGGCGAAATCGTGTACCTCGCGCGGTTCACCGGATTCCAGAATGATGGACAGCGCGGCGCATTTCTTGGTGCGCACCAGATGCTTGTGCACCGCCGACACCGCCAGCAGCGACGGGATCGCCACATGGTTCTCGTCCACGCCGCGGTCGGACAGGATCAGGATGTGCGCGCCCTCGCGGTACGCCTTATCCACCGCCACGAACAGCCGCTCCATCACGCGGCGCATCGGCGTGCTCTTATAATAGATAATCGGCACGACCGCCACCTGGAAGCCGGGGCGGTTCATCCGCTTGATTTTCAGCAGATCGAGATCCGTCAGGATCGGGTTATTGATTTTCAGCACGCGGCAGTTCTCCGGGCTTTCCTGAAGCAGATTGCCGTTCTTCCCCACATACACAGCTGTAGATGTGACGATCTTCTCGCGCACCGCGTCGATCGGCGGGTTCGTGACCTGCGCGAACATCTGCTTGAAATACCGGAACAGCGGCTGGTACTCCTTGGAGAGCACGGCAATCGGCGTATCGACGCCCATCGCGCCGATCGGCTCACTGCCGCCGAGCGCCATCTGGTAAATGCTCTCGCGGTACTCCTCCCACGTATAGCCGAACGCCATTTCCAGCCGCGCACATTCCTCGCGGGTGAACGACGGCACGCGCTCGTTGGGGACCTTCAAATCCGCCAGATGGACAAGGTTGCTGTCGAGCCATTCGCCGTACGGCTCCTTATGCGCATACGCTTCCTTGATCTCGCTGTCGCTGAGGATTTCCCCCCTGACCGTATCGACCAGCAGCATCTTGCCCGGGTGCAGCCGTTCCTTTTTCAGGATCTGATCCGCCGGGATGTCCAGCACGCCGACCTCAGAGGAGAGGATCAGCAGCCCGTCCGCCGTGACGTAGTACCGGGAGGGGCGCAGGCCGTTGCGATCGAGGACGGCGCCCATCACGTCGCCGTCGGAGAACAGGATCGACGCCGGGCCGTCCCATGGCTCCATCATGGTGGCGTAATATTGATAGAAATCGCGCTGATCCTGCGAGATGGTATCGTTATGGCTCCACGGCTCCGGGATCGCGACCATCACTGCCAGCGGCAGCTCCATGCCGCTCATCACCATAAATTCGAGCGCGTTGTCGAGCATCGCGGAATCGGATCCGCTCGCGTTGATCACAGGCAGGGCCTTCGTCAGATCGTCGGAGGAAAGCGCGTCGGTGATCATCGTTTCCTCGCGCGCAAGCATCTTATCGGCGTTGCCGCGGATCGTGTTGATCTCGCCGTTGTGCACAATAAAGCGGTTCGGGTGCGCGCGTTCCCAGCTCGGATTGGTATTTGTGGAAAAGCGCGAATGAACGATGGCGATGGCGGATTCATAATCATCATCCTGCAAATCGCGGAAGAACGTGCGCAGCTGCCCCACCAGAAACATCCCCTTGTACACGATGGTACGGCTGGACAGCGAGGGCACATAGGTGTTGTCGTTGCTCTGCTCGAACACGCGGCGCACGATGTACAGCCTGCGGTCGAACGGCAGGCCCGGCTCCACGTCCTCCGGCCTGCGGATGAAGCCCTGGCAGATCACGGGCATACAGTCCCGCGCCTTCTGACCGAGCACCTCCGGCACAACCGGGACCTCGCGCCAGCCGAGGAATTCCAGCCCCTCCTTTTCCACAATGACCTCAAACATCTTTTTCGCCTGCGCGCGCTTGAGTTCATTCTGCGGGAAAAAGAACATCCCCACGCCGTACTCGCGTTCCCCGCCGATCTCGATCCCCGCGGCGGCGCATACCTTTTGGAAGAACCGGTGCGGGATCTGCGTGAGGATCCCCACGCCGTCGCCGGTCTTTCCCTCTGCGTCCTTTCCGGCGCGGTGCTCGAGGTTCTCCACAATTTTCAGGGCGTCCGCCACAATCTGGTGGCTCTTTCTGCCCTTGACGTCAACGACTGCGCCGATACCACAGTTATCGTGCTCCAGCTGGGGGCAGTACAGATCCTGCGGATATGGCAGATCCTGCGGGTAAGATTTGCTGCTCATCTTCGCTCATCCTCCATTTTGCACGGGACAGCTTCTGCGCGTCCAAATGAAAAAGGCGTCAAAGGAAGCCCGCCGCCCGGCAGGTTCCTTTGACGCCTTTGTCAAATCATGCAATTATCTTTGAATTAAAATTCTTCTGCGTTCTACTATAAACTTTTCGCGCCTGTTTGTAAAGCATTTTTTAAAAAATCAGCATTATCTCTAATACATTCTTTATATCATGTGACTTTATCGGCACATTTCATCAAAACAACCGCTGTTTTTCTTTCTCTTTTCGGCGCAACGCGCGGCAATTCGATTTATTTTTTCGTCAAAGGCTCGTTTATTATTTCTATTTCAGAATATTTTATGCACGCTGTATGGAAAAATCCTGCACAAGCAGCCAAACCATTACTCAACGAAATCGTCCGCCCCGACCGCGAAGCCCAATATAGAGATGACCCACGTTCACAGCGTTCTTCAAACAATATCCCTGACCGGCTTCCCACCGCGACAGAGTATTAGAGGTTACCGTAATTCCCGCGGAGGTCACGACGCGCGACGCGTTCTACGTCCAGGCTTAGCCTGGTTCAGCGACCGGAGGGAGCGCTCCGCGTTCTACGTGCAGACTTAGTCTGCGGCTTAGTCTGCTAAAATTCGGCTGGAAAGGACGGGGGATTTCAGGTATAATAGGCGGAGGAAGTCCGAGCTTTCCGAAACATCTTTGAAAGGGGATACCCTCGTGAACGAAAAAGAAATCGCTGAAATCAGACGCCGATTCCGTCCGGAAAAAAGCAATATCACCCGCGTGCGGGGCTGCTATGTCAACGACAAAAAGGAGATGATTTCCCAGTTCAGCCAGTCGCTGGCCCTGACTGACGCCGAGGAAGCCGAGCAAATCCTCGGCTGTCTCAAACGCGCACTCTCCGGAATCCCCGGCAAAAATCTGATCGACATCACCTTTTCCACCCAGCAGGTTGTGGACAGCGACGAGCACCGCCTGCTCATGACGCTGCGGGATTCCTCCCTCGAGGACGAGGAGGCTGTCTCCGAATTTTACCGGCGCGTGATCGACGCTCTTTCCCTCGACAGCCACTACATGATCCTGCTCGCCCACGACACCTACGACGTGCCGTACCGTTCCCGCGACGGCGAGAAGCAGGAGGACGCCTCCTCCGAGGTCTTTTCCTACATACTTTGCAGCATCTGTCCCGTTAAAATGACAAAGCCCGCCCTGAGCTATTTCGCCAGCGATAACCTGCTCCACAACCGCACAGCAGACTGGATCCTGTCTCCGCCGCAGCTTGGATTCCTCTTTCCTGCATTCGACGACCGCTGCGCCAACCTCTACAACGCGCTCTATTATTCCCGGGATCCCGCCGAGAGCCACGAGGAGCTCACGTCCGCCCTGTTCCGGTGCGAAATCCCGATGCCTGCCCAGGAGCAGAAGGAAAGCTTCGACGCGCTGCTGGAAACGACGCTGCGCGACGATTGCAGCTTTGAGATCGTCCAGGCTGTGCACGAACAGCTCAACGGGATGATCCAGGAACACAAGGAGAGCAAGAACCCGGAGCCGCTGACGATCTCCGCCACTGGGATGAAGCATATCCTCGAAAACTGCGGCGCGACCGGGGAGCAGACGGAAACATTTACACAGCAGTATGAAGAGGTCTTTGGCGCGGATACGGAGCTGAGTCCGCGCAATCTTGTAGAGAAAAAGCTGGAACTGAAAACGCCGGATGTGACGATCCAGGTCAAGCCCGGCGGCGAGGATCTGGTCGAGACGCGCGTCATCAACGGGATCAAATACATCCTGATCCGCGCAGACAGCGGCGTAACTGTCAACGGCGTGGACGTGCGTATCAAAGCCGACTGAGCGCCCTCCTAATTTTAACGAATTATCCAAAAATGTACAATAATAATCCATTGACTTTCCGATTTTTGGGTGTTAATATGAGCGCACAGGGATATTATCCCGCACTGAAAACAGGGAGGTTTTTTGAATGGAAAAGGTCATACACGCCGCTATCGCGGGACTTGGCTCGCGCGGCCTGACCGCTTACGGGCGGATCGCCGCCCAGATGCCCGGAAAAATCCAGATCACTGCCGTTGCCGATCCCGATCCGGAGAAGCTGGAACGCGCGCGGCAGGAGCTTTCCGTCCCGGAAGAAATGTGCTTTTCCAGCGCGGGGGAAATGCTTTCCCGCCCAAAGCTTGCGGACGTGCTGTTCGTGTGCACCATGGACAGCCAGCACCACAGCCAAGCTCTGGCCGCTCTGGAAAAGGGCTATCATCTCCTGCTGGAAAAGCCCGTTTCCACCACTCTTTCCGACTGCCGCGACATTGCCGAGGCCGCCAAAAAGTACAATCGGCACGTTGTGGTCTGCCATGTGCTGCGCTACACCCCGTTTTATCAGGGGATCAAAAAGCTTCTTGATGATGGGGAAATCGGGGATGTTGTCTCGATCCAGGCGGCGGAAAACGTCGGCTACTGGCATCAGGCGCACAGCTTCGTGCGAGGCAACTGGCGCAATTCCGATCAGAGCAGCCCCATGATCCTCCAGAAATGCTGTCACGATATGGACATCCTGCTCTGGCTTACCGGGAAATCGTGCCGGTACGTTTCTTCCTATGGGAGCCTGAACCTGTTCCGCCCGGAAAACGCGCCGGAGGGCTCTGCGCTCCGCTGTCTGGACGGGTGCCGGGTAAAGGATTCCTGTCCGTTCGACGCGGAACGCTTCTATTTGGATAACGGCATCTGCAAGGGGAAAACCGGATGGCCCGTGGACGTGCTCTCCGTCAATCCGACGCCGGAATCCGTCCGCAAGGCGCTGGAAACAGGACCGTACGGAAGATGCGTCTATCACTGCGACAACAATGTGGTGGATCATCAGGTGGTCAATCTGGAGCTGGACGGCGGCGCCTGCATCAATTTCACGATGTGCGCTTTCAGCAACCGGAATTACCGGACCATCCACATCATGGGCACACGCGGCGAGATCTCCGGAGATATGGAGGAGAACCGGATCATTCTTCAGAAATTTGGCGCGGAGCCGGAGGAAATCACGCCGGATCTTTCCGCGGACGAATTTGGTCACGGCGGCGGAGATTATTATTTGATGTGCGATCTCGTGGATTTCCTGCTGGGCGAAAAAGCTGACGCACTCACTACGATTGAGCGTTCGATGGAAAGCCATTACATCTGCTTTGCCGCCGAATATTCCCGCCTGCATCAGGGGGAATCTGTTGATCTCAGGGAATTTGTCCGCAGGCAGTAATTTGCCGACAGCGGGTCCGCAAAAGCGTTCAGGCGTTTCATCCACCGGATGGAACGCCTTCTCTGTTTGCTCAGCTTTTCGGGGGAACGCTTCGCGTTCCTTTTAGCTTGTGGGGGCTACGCGCCCCCACTCCCCGCGCCGCCTTTTGTAAAAGGCGGGCGAAAACTTTATGTTGTTATTCCCCGTTTGCGGCCTGCCAGGATGCGTTCGGCGCAGCGGACGCCATCCACCGCGGCGGACACAATG
Organism: Candidatus Gallacutalibacter pullicola; assembly: GCA_018712265.1. GTDB lineage: Bacteria > Bacillota > Clostridia > Oscillospirales > Acutalibacteraceae > Gallacutalibacter > Gallacutalibacter pullicola. The sequence continues at coordinate 6,757 of DVHF01000099.1, read as the reverse complement.
CCTCCCGCATACCCCGCGCCCTCGCCGCACGGATACAATCCCCGAACCGTCACCGACTGCAAGTCCTCCCCGCGCACGATCCGCACAGGCGACGAGCTCCTCGTCTCCGTCCCGGTGAGCAGGGCGTCCGGGTGCGCGAATCCCGGCAGCTTCCGATCCATCCGCACAATCCCCTCGCGCAGCGATTCCGTCACAAATTCCGGCAGGCAATCCGCCAGATCGCACAGCTCCACGCCCGGCAGGTAGGTCGGACTGACCTCACCGAGCCGTGCGGAAGCGATTCCCGCAAGGAAATCTCCTGCGCGCTGTGCCGGAGCGCGGTACGTGCCGCCGCCCAGCGCAAAGGCCCTGCGCTCCAGATCCCGCTGGAAACTGACGCCCGCAAGGGGATGATCGCTCCCGAAATCCTCCGGGCCGATCCCCACCAGCAAAGCAGAGTTGGCGTTCCTGCCGTCACGCGCAAAGCGGCTCATGCCGTTCGTCACGACCATACCCTCCTCCGACGCGGCCGCCACGACGCTCCCGCCCGGACACATACAGAAGGTGTACACGCCGCGCCCGTTCGGCAGGTGCTCCGCCAGGCGGTAATCCGCCGCGCCGAGCGCCGGATGTCCGGCAAACTTCCCATACTGCGACGCGTCAATGCGGCTTTGCAGATGCTCGATCCGCACGCCGACAGAAAACGGCTTTGGCTCCATATGCACGCCAAGATCGTGTATCATGCGGAACGTATCCCGCGCGCTGTGGCCGATCGCCAGCACGACGCAGTCCGTCTCCCACTCCGCGGAGCCCTGCGGTCCCTGCGCCCTGACGCCGTACACCGCGCCGTCACGAATCAGGAGCTGATCCAGCCGCGTGTGGAAATGGATCTCACCGCCCAGTGCGCGGATCTTTTCCCGGATATTTTTCACCGTCTGGGGCAGCTTATCTGTCCCGATATGCGGCTTGGCCTGATAGAGGATCTCCGCAGGCGCGCCCGCGTCGGCCAGCTCGTGGAGCACCTTTGCGGCGCGCGGATCCTTTGTGCCCGTGTTCAGCTTGCCGTCGGAGAACGTCCCCGCACCGCCCTCGCCGAACTGCACGTTTGATTCCGGATCCAGCCTTCCGCCGTTCCAGAACGCGTTGACATCCCGCTCGCGCTCCTCCACGGGCGCGCCGCGTTCCAGAATGACCGGACGCTGCCCCGCCTGCGCCAGCAGCAGGCCCGCGAACATCCCCGCCGGACCGAAACCGATCACCACCGGTCTCTGTGCGCGCGGCGGACAGACCGGGATCTGATACTGATACGGCACAGCCTTCATGATTTTCGGATCCCGGCATTTATCCAGCACCTTTTTTTCCGGCACGGCAAGCTCGGCCTGTACCGTGCAGATAAAGTGGACGTCGGCCTTTTTCCGCGCGTCCACCGATTTTTTGACCAATTCCAATTTTACAATATGCTCCGGCGGAACCCGCAGCCGTTTGGCCGCCAGCCGCCGGAGTTCTTCCTCCCCGCCGTCCAGCGGCAGGGAGATTTCCGCAATTTTCAGCATTGTTCTGATCCTCATTTCCGTATCGCCCAACGGGCAGGTGAATTCTCTTTTGCGGCGCGCAGGCTTATTCTATCCGGATCGCCATCGCCGACGCCCACGCCCAGTGCAGGTTGTAGCCGCCGCAGGGGCCGTCCAGATTCAGGATTTCCCCGGCAAAATACAGTCCCCGGCACAGCCGCGACTGCATGGTATCCGGATTGATTTCCGTCAGCGGGATCCCGCCCGCCGTCACCTGCGCGTTCTGCCACGGCATCACCCCGAGGCACGGGAAGCTGAAATCCTTGACGGCGGCCGCGATTCTTCCGCAAAGCTTTTCCGGGATTTTTCCTGCCAGATCAGGCAGATCCCTGCCTGCCGTCAGCTTGATGATTTCCTGTCCGACCCGCTTATTGACAAGCCCCGTCAGCAGCTCCTGTGCGGGAAGGTCCGAAAACAAACCGCGCCGCCGCAGGATTTCCTCTGTCAGATTCTTTTCTGAGTACTCCGGCATCAGATCGATAGAGATCTCCGCCACGCCGGGAGGAATCTTTCCTCCGTTTCTGGCTGCAAGTCCGGACACAGCCCGCGACAGCTGGAACACGCAGATTCCGGACAGGCCGTTTTCCGTGAACTGGATCTCGCCCTGCTCTTTCTGCCATGTTTTTCCGTTGACAATCAATCGGACCGTTCCGCGGCTGCGCATCCCTTTGATGGATCTGACGCGCGCCGGATCGGTACGGACCGGAACCAGCGACGGGAACAGCGGCGTAACTGTGTGACCCAGCTGGCGCGCAATGGCAAAGCCGCTCCCGTCCGCGCCAAGCTGCGGGGACGCTTTCCCTCCCGCCGTCAAAACGATGCGATCCGCATAAAGCTGTCCGTTCGGGCAGGAAAGGAGGAAGCCTTTTCCCTGCCGTTTCACCGCGGTCACAGGGCTTCCGCAGCGGATCTCCGTTCCCAGCGCATCCAATCGGAAACGGAGCACATCCAGCACGGAGCTTGCCTGCGCACTGTACGGATAAATCCGGCCCTCGTCCTCCTCGCGGCACAGGAGTCCCAGCGAAGAAAATTTATCCAGCACCGCCTGTGCCGGATATTTTTCCAAAATGGGACGGGCGGTTTTCACATCGCCGTAATATTTTCTCACAGAAATGTGGCGGTTTGTAATATTGCACCGGCCATTTCCGGTAGCCAAAAGCTTTTTGCCCGGCTTCTGCGCCGCGTCCAGCAGCAGGATCCGTTCCCGGCTCCCACGGCGGCGAAGCTCCTCCGCCAGACATACCGCCGCCATCAGGCCGGACGCCCCTGCGCCGATTACGGCTATCCCGCATTTCTCCATTCAAAAATCACTATCCTTACGCCTGCTTAGTCAGGGGATATCTGAAAAACTCAGCGCCGTTACATTCACCTGAAAAGCGGCGCCTGTGCGCCCGGCACCCTTGCAATACGCAAAGTTTGCGGCGGATTCGCGTCTGGTGTCCGCCGTTTTTCAGCAAATTTTCTGCGCTTTTGACTTTTCAGATACTCCCTAAGGAAAAGCTGTGGGACAGGGGGATTTCCCCTGTCCCACAGTGCCTGGAAATTTTTAACTCAGTTAAAATAGCTTCTGGCTCTGGCCGCCTGCCCGTAAGGCGCTTTCAGGCTGCTGTCCACATTCACCTTGACGGAGTAATGGTTGATCATCTGGTTGTTGTCCCATACCTCAAGCATGATGTAGGTGGTGCCGTTGGAAAGACCGGTGATGCGGTAGTTTCCGTTTGCAAGCTTCGATACCGATGCAATCCCGCTCCGGCTGGAATACACAACCAGCGTCTTGGTGTTGGCGTTGCCCGCCATCACGACGCCGATATCGTACAGATCGCCGGGGCGCATATTGTAATTGACCGTATCGAACATGATGGAACCCTTGTACAGGTAAGCCCTGTTATCGTTCGGGTTGACGTAAATCAATTCTGTGCTCTCTCCCGTATAGCCGGGGATGTAGGTGCCGCCGTTGGGAAGGTTTTCCGAAGAGGACGGCGGGGTCGTAGTGCCTGTATTGCTGCCGGAACTGCTGCTGTTTCCGAGGGATTCAAAGTCAAAGTCGTTGTCCTTTGCATATCTCTGAGCGGCGGAAGAATTGTAACCGCGGATGACGGGATAATATGCGCCGTCAAACGCACTGTTCGCAATGCTCGTAACGGACGCTGGGATCTCGATCTCCTCCAGGCTGTAACAATCGGCGAAAGCGTCGGAGCTGATGGTCTTTACGCCAGACTTGATGATAACCTCCTCCAGACTGCCGCACTCCGCGAACATACCGTTCGAGATGGTCGAAAGCGTGCCGGGGATGGTCACATCAATAAGATTTTCACAGCCGCGGAACGCATCGCGGCCCACGGAGGTAACGCTGCCGAGATCCAAATCCTCCAGCGACGAGCAGTTCAGGAACGCGTCGTGGTCGATCGTTTTCACCGACGAGGGCAGATTCAGTTCCGTCAGGGAATCGCATCCCGCAAAGGCTTCCGCTTCAATCGTCTGGACGCCGTTGCCGATCGAGAGATCGGTCAGGCCCTCGCAGCCGTAGAACGCCGTTTCGCTGATGGTTGTCACGCCGCCGGGAATGCTGACATCGTCAAGGGACGCGCATCCATAGAACGCCCCGTCGCCGATCGAATTTACCGTGCTCGGAAAATCGAAATTTCTAAGGGAAGAACACTCGCGGAATGCGTCCTTGCCAATGCTGGTAAGGCCCCTGTCCGCCATATTGACGGTTGTCAGACTTGTGCAGCCCTCAAACGCGGCGTCCGGGATCGATTTGATGTCGTCGGAAAGATAGACGCTCTCGAGACTTGTGCAGCCCTTGAAAACATTCTTGCCTATTTCGCGGACATTATCGTCCATCCGCACTCTTGTGAGCTTTGTGCAGCCCTCGAAAGCGGAATCGCCAATCTCCCGCAGATATTCCGGAAGGGTAATAGCTGTTAGCTCCGTACAATTCTGGAACGCATCGTCGTCTATGCTCACAACACGGCGATCGTCCAGCTCGTCCGGAATCGTCACATCGCCGCCTTTACCAGAATAGCCGGTAATCTCTGCGCCTCCGCTTACCGTCTTATACTCAATTCCGTCGTCCGTCTCGCCAAGCGCTGCGGAAACTGAAACTTCCATTCCCGCAAAGCAGCCGAGCACCATCGCCAGCGTTAAAACCAGCGAAAGCACTTTCTTCGTTTTTTTCATACTGTTTTCCTCCTTTTTTAGAAGATTCTTCCGTCCTTATCATAACCGATAATCAATCTATTTTCAATAGGAAGATGGAATTTCCTCACAATGATTTCAAAACTGTAAGGATTATTTTCTTTTTAAGAATATTAAATTTATGCAATCACGCGTTTTTCACTTCTTAACCGAGGGAATAATTGTAAGTTTTTCTGGAAAAATCAGGAATATTTCTTAATGCGAAAAAAGCAGGACCCCTCAGCGAGAGGGATCCTGCCAAAGTTAATTATATTAGGATGGAATTAGTACGCGACGCCCTGTGCGATCATGGCCTCTGCAACCTTCAGGAAGCCTGCGATATTCGCGCCGGCAACCAGATTGCCCTCGCAGCCATACTTCGCAGCAGCCTCTGCGGAATTCTTGTAGATGTTCTTCATGATTTCATGCAGTCTGCTGTCGACCTCCTCGAACGTCCAGGACAGACGGATGCTGTTCTGGCTCATTTCGAGACCGGAAACCGCCACGCCGCCGGCGTTGGCAGCCTTGGCCGGCCCAAAGTAGACGCCCGCCTGCTGGAACGCTTCCACAGCCTCCGGGGTGGACGGCATATTGGCGCCCTCTGCGACGAACTTCACGCCGTTGGCGATCAATGCCTTTGCGTCGTCGAGATCCAGCTCGTTCTGCGTTGCGCACGGCAGAGCGATATCGCACTTCGTGCCCCAAACGCGCTTGCCCTCGGTGTACACGGAACCCGGCACACGATCGGCATACTCCTTGATTCTGCCGCGCTTGACAAGCTTGATGTCCTTCACAACATCGAGGTTGATGCCGTTCGGATCATAGATGAAGCCGTTGGAATCAGACAGAGTAACAACCTTGCCGCCCAGCTGGGTAGCCTTCTCGGTTGCGAAGATAGCAACGTTGCCGCTGCCGGAGATCACGACGGTCTTGCCCTCAAAGCTCTCGCCCTTGGAAGCAAGCATTTCGTTCATGAAGTAGCAAAGGCCGTAGCCGGTCGCTTCGGTGCGGGCGAGGGAGCCGCCGAACGGGATGCCCTTGCCGGTGAGAACGCCGGTAAAGGTGTTTGTGAGTCTCTTGTACTGACCGAACAGATAGCCAACCTCACGGGCGCCTACGCCGATATCGCCTGCCGGGACGTCGGTGTCCGGGCCAATGTGGCGGTAAAGCTCGGTCATGAAGCTCTGGCAGAAACGCATGACTTCGTTATCGGACTTGCCTCTGGGATCAAAATCACTGCCGCCCTTGCCGCCGCCCATCGGGAGACCGGTGAGGGAATTCTTAAAGGTCTGCTCAAAGCCGAGGAACTTGATGATACTGGCGTTTACGGAAGGATGCAGGCGCAGGCCGCCCTTGTACGGGCCGATTGCGGAATTGAACTGTACGCGGAAACCGCGGTTCACCTGAACTTTGCCCTGATCGTCAACCCACGGAACACGGAACATTACCATGCGCTCCGGCTCGACCATTCTGTCAACGACGCCCTTCTCCACGATATCCGGGCGCTGCTCAAGAACAGGCTCCAAGGATTCGAGGACTTCCCTTACTGCCTGCTGGAACTCCGGCTCATTCGGATTCCTTTTGCAGACCGTATCATATACGCCCTGGACGTATGCGGTTTTGAATCCCATGTTAAATTCCTCCTAAAAATGATTAGAATATAGTATCCATGCCATCCGGAAACGGATTCCGGCGCACGTGCTGAAACCTCTGTAAAACCAGCAGCGATCCAACGAAATCTATTATAGCGTCTCTTTTTTCCAAAATCAAGAACTTTATGAATATTTTTTCATCTTCCGCTTCATATTTTTGAAAATCCACCGCAAGCTTCCGTAAAAATATCCAGAATTTTGCAGGGGGTTTGAAAGTTCGTTTCATAAAGATGATAGCGGCGCCTGTTTTGGGAAACATTTTCGCGGGATATACGGCTCATTTTCCTCCCATACGATATTTTTCCCAATAGGATCCCATGCTCCAGGACGGATCGGAAGTGACTTCGTGGGAAAGATACTCGTCCGGGACAAAAGCTT
>DVHF01000098.1 GCA_018712265.1 Candidatus Gallacutalibacter pullicola | reverse complement strand
GAAGTTAACTTCACGAGAAGTAAGCTTCATGTTTTAGGAAGTGACAGAATGAAAACGAAAGTAAAGGAACTGCGCACACAGTTTAAAATGACGCAGCTTCAGCTGGCAGATCTGGTTCATGTTTCTTCCCGCACGATAATTTCTATTGAAAAGGGGCAGTACAGTCCCTCTCTTATGCTGGCCTACCGGATGGCAAGGGTATTTGGCGTGAGCGTTGAGGAGCTGTGCTGTCTGGAGGAAAATATGCAGATGGAGGAGAAGCAGTATGAAAATCTATAACAAAAAGGTATTTGCTTCCGGCGTTTTTGAGATAGCTTTGGGCCTGTTAAGATTGATAGCGGACATAATGAAACAGGATTTCAGCATAAAGTCAAGTGTCCTGATAGCGGTGCTGGTTGTTCTGGGCTTTGGTTCCATCCTGCGAAGCGTATCGCCGCGGATGGCAAAAGAGGATAAACTGGAGGAGTTGGATGAAAGAAACCGCTTGATTACACTGAAGTCAAAAAGCAAATCTTTTCAGCTTACACAGATTATATCGTTTGTACTGATGCTTGCTCTGCTGGTGATGGGGAAAGTAACCGGTTTCGAGGGATTTATCGCGATGGGAGTAGGATTGGCGTTTGCTTTTACTGTTTCAATGTTCGCAGAAATTTTTACTTATCTGTATTATGAATCTAAAAATTAGGAGAGGATTTGCAATATGAAACAGCCGCCGAGACAGCGACCTTTGAAAGATGAACGCGATCAGCAGATTGAAACACAGTCGCGCAGCTATGCGTTGGAATTTGTGACCGCTGCCGCGCAGATTGTGACGGTGATGTGCCTGATAAAAGGAAACCCGGCGTGGAAAGGAAGCCTGTCCATCCTGTTTTTCGGGATAGCGTTTGGGCTTTTCTACAAACACGGCGAATATCAGGAAAAGCCGTACCGGCAGGTAGGAATAGTGTCCCTGATAATTGGAATTGCGCTTTTGCTCTGGTTTGGAATTTCCGGTTGAATTGTTTGGATAGGAGGATGCCGTATGAAAAAAGAATTAGGATATGCCGAAAAAATGAAATGGAGGATCCGCGCCTTGTGGATGGCGCTGGCCCTGATGCTGGTGTATATGGTAGTAGTGGCGGAGCTTGACGGCGGGGATTCCAGAATGATGACGAACCTGGCGAATATGGTCAGCGATATCATTTTCTTTGGCGGGATCATTTTCCTGATCAGCCGGATTGTCCACAATAAAAAGCTGCTGAAGGATCGTGCTCTCCTGCGGGAACAGCTCTGCCGGGAGCGGGACGAACGCAACCAGTACCTGCACGATAAAAGCGGCGGTATCGTGATGGATGTTCTGCTTTTTATCCTGCTGTTTACCACCTGTACCGCTGCGCTGTTCAATATGGCGGCCTTTTCCGTGTCGGTGTTTCTGCTGGCGGCCGCTGTGATACTGAAAGCTTCGGCCTGGCTGTTTTACAGTTATAGAAAGATGGAATAAAAGGAAAGGCCGCCAGTAATTTTCGGATAAGTGCAAAATCCCTCAGAAAATAGAAACTCTCCGTTGAATTTCACAGAAAGGTGCGATACAATAGGCATGTAAATGGAAACCGGGGAGGGGACAGGAATGGAGATCGATCTGCTGAAAATTGCACGGCTGGCGAAGCTTTCGATAGAACCGGGTGAGGCGGAGAGCCTCCGGGCGGATCTGGATCGGATGGTCCGCTTTGCCGGAGAGCTGCAAAATGCGGATCTGGATGGATTGGAGCTGTCTCCGGAGACGCTTCCCGCAATGGATCTGCGCGAGGATCGGACGGAGCCCCCGCTCGCGAGGGAGGATATTCTCTCCGGCGCGCCGGAAAGCAGGGACGGATTTTTCTTTGTCCCGAAAGCGGTGGAAACGGGGGGCGGCGCATGAACCTGACACAGCTTTCGATGACAGAACTGGCCTCCCTGCTCCAAACACGGAAGATCTCGGCCATGGAAGCGGCTGAGGCTTACCTTGCGCAGATCCGGGAAAAGGACGGGGAGATCGGGGCCTATCTGACAGTGACAGAGAAAATTGCTCTCCAACAGGCGCAGAAAACCGACCGTCAGCGCGCGGCAGGGGAGGAACTCCCGCGGTTTGTGGGGATCCCCGCGGCGGTAAAGGACAATATCTGCACAAAGGGGATCCGCACCACATGTGCGTCGCGGATACTGGAAAATTTCGTCCCGCCGTATGACGCCGCCGTGGTGGAACGCCTTTTGGAAAATGGGATCGCGATTTTGGGAAAGACGAACCTGGACGAATTCGGGATGGGATCCACGACGGAAAATTCGGCGTTCCGGATCACGCACAATCCCTGTGCGCTGGATCGCGTCCCGGGCGGAAGCTCCGGCGGGAGCGCGGCCGCTGTGGCGGCGGGGATGGCTCCGTTTGCTCTGGGCTCGGATACGGGCGGATCGGTCAGGCTTCCGGCGTCCCATTGCGGCGTGGTCGGGGTGAAACCGACGTATGGAGCCGTGTCGCGCTGGGGACTGGTGGCGTTCGCGTCGTCGCTGGAGCAGGTGGGCGTCCTCGCGCGCACCGTCCCGGACGCCGCGGCGGTCTTGGATATGATAGTTGGATACGACAGGCGCGACGCCACGAGCCGCCGATCGCCCGGAATGGATTTTTCGCAGATCGGGCAGGACGTAAAAGCACTGCGGATCGCAATGCCGCGGGAGCTGTTCGGTGTGGAGATCACGCGCCCCGTCCGGGAGGCGGTGGAGCGCGCGGCGTCCGTACTGGAAAGATGCGGTGCGGCGGCTGAATTTGTGGATATGCCGTCTCTGCGGTACGCGCTGCCTGCATACTATATGATTTCGAGCGCGGAATCGTCGTCGAACCTTGCCCGGTTTGACGGGGTCAGGTACGGACGGCGCGCCGCAGGGTATACGGATATGGATTCCCTGTATGAGCGGAGCCGGGGCGAGGGCTTTGGACGCGAGGTAAAGCGCCGCCTGCTGCTGGGATCGTTCGTGCTCAGCGCCGGATATTATGACGGGTATTACCGGAACGCCCTGAGGGCGCGGGAAAAGATCCGCCGGGAATTTGCGGCTGTGCTGGAACAGTACGATGTGATCCTGTCTCCCGTTTCGCCGGACACAGCGCCCCGGATTGGAAAGCGGGATCCCGATCCGGTCAGGCAGTACCAGGAGGATCTCTGCACGGTCCCGGCGAATCTGGCAGGACTTCCTGCCGTTTCCGTGCCGTGCGGCAGGGGACCGGACGGGCTTCCGATCGGCGCGCAGCTGGTGGGAAAGCCGTTTTCGGAACCGCTGCTCCTGCGCGCCGCCGCCGTTTTGGAACGGGAGGTGCGCGGATGAAACAGGGATACGAAGCGGTGATCGGACTGGAAGTCCACTGCGAACTCAAAACGGAATCGAAAATTTTCTGCGCCTGTCCCACATCGTTCGGGGCGCAGCCGAATACACATTGCTGTCCCGTCTGTCTGGGGATGCCGGGCGCGCTCCCCGTGCTGAACCGGAAAGCCGTAGAGCTGGCGATCCGGGCGGGAACGGCGCTCCATTGTGAGATCCATCCCGATTCCCGGATGGACAGGAAAAATTATTTCTATCCGGATATGCCAAAGGCGTACCAGATCACGCAGTTTGCCTATCCGATCTGTACTGCCGGATGGCTCGAAATTGAGATGAAATCCGGGAAAAAGCGCATCGGGATCACGCGCATCCACATGGAGGAGGATGCGGGGAAGATGATCCACACGCCGGAGGGCAGCATGATTGATTACAACCGCGCCGGTGTCCCGCTGATAGAGATTGTATCGGGACCGGATCTGCGCACTGCGGAGGAAGCGAAAGCGTATGTGCAGAAGCTGCGCACGCTTTTGACGGCGGCCGGCGTCTCAGACTGCCGGATGCAGGAGGGCTCCCTGCGTGTGGATGTCAACCTGTCTGTCCGCAGGAAAGGGGATTCCTCCCTCGGGACGCGCACAGAGATGAAGAATCTGAATTCGGTGCAGTTCATGGCCAAGGCGATCCAATATGAAGCGGATCGGCAGATGCAGGTGCTGGAATCCGGCGGCAGAGTGGAGCAGGAGACGCGGCGGTACAATCAGGAGACAGGGCGCACGGAAGTGATGCGCCGTAAGGAGGAAGCTGACGATTACCGCTATTTTCCGGATCCGGATCTGCTGGCCGTCCGTCTGAGCCGTGACGAAACAGCGGAGATCGCGTCCCGTCTGCCGGAGCTTCCTGACGAACGGTGCGCGCGTTATCGGGAGACATACGGGCTCCCCGTCCGGGATGCGGAGCTGCTGTCGCAGGATCTGTCGGTGTCACGTTGTTTTGAGGAAGCAGCCGCCAAATGCAAATCGCCGAAGCTGGCGGCAAATATCCTGATTTCCAACTGGCTTCCGTTATTTGATCCGGCGGAGGAAAAGCCGTTTCCGCCGCTGTCGGCCCAGCTGGCGCAGCTTGCGGATTTGTTTGAGACGGGCCGGATCAGCAGCAGCACCGTCAAGGTGCTGGCTTTGCGCGTCTGGGAAACGGGGGAATCGCCCCAGTCTGCTGCACAGCGGGAAAACCTGTGGCAAATTCAGGATGAGCAGACGCTCCTGCCGGTGGTGCAGGCCGTCCTTGCGGACTATCCCGCCGCAGCCGACGATTACCGCCGGGGCAAACAGCAGGCCCTTCAGCTTCTCCTTGGGCAGGTGATCCGCCGCACCGCGGGCCGCGCCGATCCCCAAACCGCCCGCCGTCTCCTGGTTGGGACGCTGTCCCAAACCCTGTGAGGGGCGCCGCCCCTCAACCCCGCTGGGGACCCATCCCCAGACCCCGCTTCCGCCCCAGCGCGGAGGTTACGGATCCTCGCAGTCGAGACGGATCCTAAAGGAGGAATGATATGAGCTTTTCAGTTTTTGGAATACCAATCGGAAAGGATAAGAAAAGGGAGGTCCTTTCCGGGTGGAAGATAACGACGGATCTGGATATTACAGAGGGCTTCAACATGGAAATCTTGAAAAAACAGATGGAGCGTCTCATGGATAATGAGATAGAATTTGTCATAGTAGAGCCGCCGGCTCCTGTGGAGAACTGCAATTTTTTGCAGTTTTGTCCGGACTCGGACGGAAAAAACGGTGCGGTTCATTTGGAAGCGAGTCTGCGCCGTAAGAGCGGAGGAAGCACCCTGTGGGGAAAGGACGATTTGACCGGGGAACAGGTGCTGGAGATTATCCGGGACTTTGCATATGATGAAAAAGCGCCGAATGTCACTGACTGGGAAAGTATAGGCGCTTTTGAATGATACAGCCTCTCTCCGAGGGGGCTGCCGCCGCAGGCGGCTGAAGGGTTCATAAAGCCAGCCGCCGCGACAGAGTATTTGAGGTTATCAAAATTTCCGCGGAGGTAACGACGCGCGGCGCGATTTGCGTGCAGGTTCAGCCTGCCGTGCGGCGCGAATTACGTGCAGGCTTAGCCTGCCGCATGACGTGAATTATGTCCAGACTTAGCCTGGTAGAGAATGGAGTTGTTGAAATGAAAAAACTTTTGCTGGATGGGACATGGCATCTGAAATGTGAGACAGCCGAGTGTGACGGAACGATCCCCGGGTCGGTGTATTCGTTCCTGTTGGCGGCGGGAAAGATGGAGGATCCGTTTTATCGGGACAACGAGCTGAAAGCGCTCGCGCTGATGGATCAGGATTTTTCGTTTTCAAGAAGCTTTACGGTGGAAAAGGGATTCCTGGATTCCTGCCGCCGTGTGATTCTTCACTGCGACGGTCTCGATACGCTGTGCACGCTGTTCCTCAACGGCAGGGAGATCGGGAAAGCGTATAATATGCACCGCATTTGGGAGTTTGACGTGACAGACGCAGTGCGGGAGGGCGAGAATACCATTTCCGTTGAGATTGAATCGCCGACAAGATGGATCGCCGCGGAGGACGAAAAGGACTTTGTCGGATGCAGCTATCATGCCATGAAGGGCTGTTCCCACCTGCGCAAGCCGCATTGTATGTTTGGCTGGGATTGGGGTCCCCGTCTGCCTGACGCGGGGATCTGGAAAAGCATCTCGCTTCTGGGGCTCGATGGGGCCAGGATTGAGCAGGTGCGGATTCGCCAGAAGCACGAGGACGGCCGTGTGTCCGTGACGGTGGACGTGCGGCAGGACGGCTGTGCCCAGACGGAAATCACGATTACAGGCCCGGATGGAGAAGTGATCCGCGCGGAGAACGGGATTCCGGCAGAGATCCCGGAGCCGAAGCTCTGGTGGCCGAACGGGTACGGAGAGCAGCCGCTGTATACGGTAAAGGCGTGTTTGCTGGAGAATGGGCGCGAGACGGATTGCGAGGAGAAGCGTATCGGCCTGCGCACAATGACTGTCGCACGCGAAAAGGATCAGTGGGGCGAGAGCTTCGCGCACTGTGTGAACGGGATGAAAATTTTCGCGATGGGCGCGGATTATATCCCGGAGGATAATATCTTTTCGCGTATCACGCCGGAGCGCACCCGCCATCTGCTGGAACAGTGCAAGGCGGCGAATTTCAATGCGATCCGCGTCTGGGGCGGCGGCCATTATCCCACCGATGCGTTCTATGATGCGTGCGACGAATTGGGACTGATCGTCTGGCAGGATTTCATGTTCGCCTGCTCGAATTATCATCTCACGCCGGAGTTTGAGGAGAATATCCGCGCGGAATTTGTCGATAACGTGCGCCGTCTGCGTCACCATGCGTCGCTGGGATTGTGGTGCGGCAATAACGAAATGGAGATGTTCGCCGAGGATCTGCATTATGACGGCACGCTTCAGACGCAGCGCGATTATCTCATCATGTTTGAATATCTGATCCCCAAGGTGCTCCGCGAGGAGGATCCGGATACATTTTACTGGCCGGCCTCTCCGTCGTCGGGCGGAAGCTTTGACGAGCCGAACGATCCCTCGCGCGGCGACGTCCATTACTGGGAGGTATGGCACGGCAGCCGTCCCTTTGAGGAGTACAGGAAATATTTCTTCCGCTATGTCTCGGAATTCGGCTTCCAGTCGTTCCCGTGCCTGAAAACGGTGGAAAGCTATACAGCGCCGGAGGACCGCAATATCTTCTCTCGCGTAATGGATATGCACCAGCGCAACGAGGGCGCGAACGGGAAAATTATGAATTACCTGTCGCAGACGTTCCTATATCCGTCCGATTTTGATACGCTGCTGTACGCCTCGCAGCTGCTGCAGGCGGACGCCATCCGTTACGGCGTGGAGCATTGGCGGCGTTACCGCGGCCGCTGCATGGGCGCAATTTACTGGCAGCTCAATGATATCTGGCCGGTAGCGTCATGGGCGTCGATCGATTATTTCGGACGCTGGAAGGCGCTGCATTACTATGCGAAACGGTTCTTTGCACCGCTGGCGCTCTCCTGTGAGGAGATCGGCGAAATGACAGATCGGTTCTACGTCACACAGCAGGCCACGCCGATTGAAACCTCCGCGCATCTGTGCGTCGCCAACGAGCGGCCCGAGGAACGCCGCGGGATTGTCCGCTGGGCGCTGCGCAATGCGTCCGGTGAGGTGCTTCAGAGCGGGGAGCAGGAGGTAACGGTTCCGGCGCTGTCGAGCGTCTGGCTGGATAAGCTGGATTTCCATTGCACGGATTTCCGGGAGAATTATATCAGCTATTCACTTGAGGCGGACGGCGAGCCCGTCTCGGAGGGCACGGCGCTGTTCACGCTGCCGAAGTATTTCCAGTTCCGCGACCCGCATCTTACATGGCGCAGGGAGGGCAGCCGCCTGATTGTTTCCGCAGACGCCTATGCCCGGAGCGTGGAGATCTCCTCGCCGGATTGCGATCTCCTGCTCAGCGATAATTATTTTGACCTCAATGCGGACGAAAAAGAAGTAGAGATTCTTTCGGGAGATCCGAAGGAGATTAAGCTTCGTTCCGTCTATCAGATCCGGTAAAGGAAAATTTCCGTAAAAGGAGCGGATGAAGTATGGCAGGACAGATAAAAAGGTATGATCCCGATTTGGCGGCGGCGCTTTTTGTGACGCTGGGAGGAAATCTTCCCAACCGTTTTGACCGGGAGGAGGAGGCGCAGAGCCTCGCGCAGAAGCTCCCGAACAGGGAACAGCGGCTGAAATATATTATTGAGCTGTGCGCGCGGCCGGATTCTCCCCAGACGCGGTATCTCACTGCAAAAGCGTACAGCTGGCTCGGGGATGCTTATCGCAGGGAGATCATCCGCTTCTGTACGGAATATTTGGAGGGTGAGCCGTGGAGCGCACTTCCTCGCGGCACCGTCGTAGAGGACGGGATCACGATTTACCGCCCCGCAAGGGAACGCGCCTCGGTGCTGATGGATCTGGCGCAGGCGCAGGATGCGGACGGCAGGCACAGTGCCGCACTGGCAAGCTTCCTGGAAGCATACCGTCTGGAACCGTACAATCCAATGCCCGCAATCAAAGCCGCCGGGCTTGTGGAACGGCTTCATGGAAAGGAAGAAGCAATTAACTTCCTGAACCAGCAGAAATCCTCTGTGTTTTACCAGCCGGTAAAATATACTGATGCGCAGGGGAATACACGCAGGAACGATTCTTTCCGCCAGCTTCTGGATGGTTACCTCCGCAAGCTGCAAAGTGCAGACTAGTTCCGCATTCTACCAAAAATCAGTGTTTTGTTGATTTGTACTTACGATGACTGCATATCGAGAACCGGATTGTTTTGGAAGGTGGTTTTGTGAAAAGAAAGGCCTTGCTTAAAACCGGATGTTCTTTATTTTTGACGGCTGGTTTGATCCTTTATCCAGCAGAAAACGGGTTTTCCCATAGC